>JAHYYO010000043.1:0-11570 GCA_019424925.1 Collinsella sp. | reverse complement strand
CCGCTGATGCGCGCCAAAAAAGCCGCCTAGGACGTATTGTTTGGTCCTAGGCGGCCTTTTTTATTGGAGGGCTTATATGAGGCGTGGCGGCGTCGTTCCATAGGTCGGATTTGCCGGGTGCTCCACGCCCTGTAGGTGCGTCTGTTACTGAAGCGCCTGTGCGCCCAGGGCCAGGCAGCCCATGATGCCCTGCTTGCCCTCGAGGCTGTTGTTGACGATGTAGGTATCGATGTCGTTGACCTCGGGCGTGACGATATAGCCGTTGAGCATCTCGGCGCACTTCTTGCGCGCGAGCGGCACGATGGGGGTGTGGTCGGCCACGCCGCCGCCGATGACGATCTTCTGCGGTGCGTAGCACAGGATGTAAGTCATGAGCGCCTGCGCAAGGTATCCGGCAAGCAGGTCCATGGCCTCTGGGTCGTCGGCCATCTCTCCGGCGCTCTTGCCACCCCAGCGCTTTTTGACGCCGGGGCCGGCGATGAGGCCCTCGAGGCAGTTGTCGTGGAAGGGGCAGCCGCTGTGCTCGCCGATGGTGTCGCGCGGGTCGCGCGTGACCAGGATGTGACCGGCCTCGGGATGCATCATGCCGTGCACGAGCTTACCGCCCGAGAGCACGCCGGCGCCCACGCCGGTACCGATGGTCAGATACACCACGTCAGTGAGGCCCTGGGCGCAACCAAAGGTGACCTCGCCCAGGCAGGCGACGTTGACGTCGGTGTCGTAGCCGCAGGGAATATTGAGCTCGTTTTGGATGGTACCCAGCAGGCCAAAGTAGCGCCATGCCGTTTTGGGCGTCTCCAGGATCTTGCCGTATTGGGACGAGGCGGGGTTGACTGCGGTGGGGCCAAAGGCGCCGATGCCCAGCGCGGCGATGTCCTTGTCGGCAAACCATGCGTTGACGGCCTCAACGGTCTCCTGCGGGGTCGTGGTCGCAATCTGCTCGCGTTCCAGGACCGTGCCGTCTGCATAGCCCGTGGCGCAGACCATCTTGGTGCCGCCGGCCTCGAGCGCTCCGATAAGCTGCTGCTCTGCCATAGTATTCCTCTCTGGACGAGTTGCTCCGTGACTAAAGTATAGCGCTCTAAAAAATAAATGAGGTCGCTATAAAAAGAAACCTCATGGCCCAACGGGTTCACGAGGTTTCTTTAGTGCCTTTAGTTACTGACCGTCCTTACCCGCGCGGGTTGATTTTATCACGTAGCGACTTGAGGTTCTCAAGCGCAGCGTTGAGCGTCTCGTCTCGCTTGGCAAAGTGGAAACGAATCAGATGGTTGACGGGCTCGCGGAAGAAGCTCGAGCCGGGCACGGCGCCCACGCCCACCTTGGAGGCCAAATCCTCGCAGAAGTCGAGGTCGCTGTTATAGCCAAACTCCGAGATATCCATCATCACGTAGTAGGCGCCCTGCGGCACGTTGTGCGTGAGTCCGATGCTGTCGAGTCCCTGACAGAATAGGTCGCGCTTGGCGGTGTAGAGGTCGAGGACCTCCTGGTAATAGCTGTCGTCGAATTTGAGGGCGGTGACGACAGCTTCCTGCAGGGGAGCGGCAGCACCCACGGTGAGGAAGTCGTGGACCTTTTTAATGCGCTCGGTGATCTGGGCCGGGGCGATGGTGTAGCCCAGACGCCAGCCGGTGATGGAGTACGTCTTAGACAGCGAACTGCAGCTGATGGTTCGATCGAACATGCCGGGCAGCGTGGCCATATAGACGTGCTCGTGGGGCGCGTAGACGATGTGCTCGTATACCTCGTCGGTAATGCAGTAGGCGTCGTACTTTTTGCAGAGGTCGGCGATTAAGGTGAGCTCCTCGCGCGTAAAGACCTTGCCGCAGGGGTTGGAAGGGTTGCACAGGACGATGGCCTTGGGATCGTTGTCGCGGAAGGCCGCCTCGAGTGTCTCGCGGTCAAAGTCGAACGCAGGTGGGTTAAGCGGCACGTAGATGGGCTCGGCACCCGAGAGGATCGTGTCGGCGCCGTAGTTCTCGTAGAATGGCGAGAAGATGACGACCTTGTCGCCGGGGTTTGTGACCGTCATCATGGCGGCCATCATGGCCTCGGTGGAGCCGCAGGTGACCACGATGTTCTCGTTGGGGTTGATCGGCATGCCCATAAAGTGCTCCTGCTTGGCGGCAAGCGCCTCACGCATGGCCTGGGAGCCCCAGGTGATGGAGTACTGGTGATAGAGCGGCTTGGGGTCGCTGGCGATGGCGCTCAGGCTGTTGAGCAGCTGCGCCGGGGGATCGAAGTCGGGGAAGCCCTGCGACAGGTTGACGGCGCCATACTTATTGGAGATGCGCGTCATGCGGCGGATGACCGAATCGGTAAACGTTGCCGTACGGTTGGAGAGTTCTTTCATGACGGTCCTTTCGAGCATTTGCAGTGGGGCAAGTTTACTCCTATGAAACCGGTGGGAATTGCTCGAAATGGTCTCGAAAAACTCTTTTCAAAATTCTTGAAAATTGGGGCTTGCATCGTGTGGCGTTCCTTGCAATAATAGTCGAGCGCGAAGCGCACAGGACACGGTGGGTGTAGCTCAGTTGGCTAGAGCGACGGGTTGTGGTCCCGTAGGTCGAGGGTTCGAGTCCCTTTACCCACCCCAGTTCTTGCTTCGTGTTGATATCGGGTCGTTAGCTCAGTTGGTAGAGCAGGGGACTCTTAATCCCAAGGTCCAGGGTTCGACCCCCTGACGGCCCACCACACGATATCTCCTCTAAAGTCCGCCACCACGGACTTTAGCTTTGGGTCGTTAGCTCAGTTGGTAGAGCAGGGGACTCTTAATCCCAAGGTCCAGGGTTCGACCCCCTGACGGCCCACCAAAGATTGTTAAGACGGTCAACTTCGGTTGGCCGTCTTTTTTATTAACCTCGCATGGGGCCGAACCCGTAAGGGCACAGACGCTTTACAAGTCGAGCCTGCCCCGGGGGTCGGTGAATCCGTCTGTACCCTCCTTGAGCTTTTTCTCGTCTGCTTTCACGCGACGTTCGAGCTTCTTTGTATCTTCGGCAGGCGGTAGGTTCTCGGGTACAATTCCGCGGTCGATGAGGCTGCCACGCACGCTTGTGTTGTTCTCGACGTGCTCTTGCTTGATCTGGTCCAGACCGTACAGGTCGTGTTCCTCGGCGTTGAAGGCCGTCATCGAGTTCGTAAGGTCCTTTGCTTTGATGAGGACATCGGCTAACCTGTCCGCCAATGCCGCGCTCTTGGGTATGCCGAGCTGCTGCTTCATTTCCGCCGTGCTTCTGCCGCCGAATAACGCTTCATCGCCCTTCGACTTGATGATCGCGAATCCTTTGGAGTCCACGCCGCGTTTGAATGCAATACCCGAGAGCTGTTTCTCTGAATCGGATAGCGAGTGGCGCGCCTGTAAGCGCTGAATCTCTGCGAAGCGCTGCTCTATGAGCTCTTGGCGGCGCGTCTGCACGGCAAAGTATGCTTGGGCGAGTGCAATCTCTGGCTTGTTTGAATCTCCGTTCTGGGCGATTAAATAGCATGCATAGCGCGTAAGTTTGTAGTCTTTAACCGCGCGAGCGGCGACACCGGCAATTACCATTTTCGCGGTGTCACGAAAATGGGAATCAACTGGAGTTTTGTTTGTTTCGCACGAGACTTTTGCCCTCTTAACAACTTCGGCGAAGTTTTCCCATCGCGTGTACCCCATGGGTTCCATTAAATCTCGTGCGAGCCAATACTCAACGCCGTCTTCTACATTGGCGTAGCTATCAAGTTCGACATGCCACTTCTCGATATCTCTACTGTCCATATCTCCTCCTCGCTGGCCTATTGTCTATGCGGGCTTTGCCCGCTCCGTATTCAGAATAAGGATACGCTGCCGTACGGACACGAATGGGCCCCGTGCCACTTCGAGCTCACGGGGCCCATAGATATCGATTAGTTGTGTTCTGCTTTAGATGGGTGTTCGAATTAGTCTGCTCGATAGTGCGATCCGAGACTTTCGGTTCGCTTACGCATGGCTTTGATCATTTCCTGTGCTAGTTGAATCTGCGATTGCAGGCGGGCGAGGGCTGCGATCTCGCTGTCATTGGCATGCGGCTTGCTCAGCGCCGTTGCCTCGTCTTTCAGGCTTTCAAGCTGTTGCAGGGCCTTGGATAGACCTGCTTCGGTCCTGTTGATCATGCAATAGGTGCTCATCGTGTGCTTAAGGCTGTGTGTCAGGCGTTCGGCATCTGTTGTGGCAATGCCATACTGGGGGTGGGCAATATCCATCGGAGCGGCCGCCTCGGGAGCGTCCAGTGCTGCTCGAGCCGCCGATGCGCCCGCGATACGCCCGAATACGATGCCATTGGCGCTCGACAGGCCTCCGATGCGGTCGGCGCCGTGCATGCCGCCTGTTGCCTCACCGCAGGCGTAGAGGCCCTCAACGCCCGTGTACGCGGTCTTGTCGATTTTGATACCGCCGTTGGCGGCGTGGGCATACATCGCCACGCGCATCTCGTCGGTCGGCGCGATGCCGTGCTCGTCTTGTAGCCAGGTGGCAAAGGTCTGCACAAACTCGGGGACATTCTCTCGCGGGAAGTCGTAGTGGAGCGCCAGGCCTTCGGCGCCTGCCTGATCGATGGCGAGATCGATAGCGCGGGAAGCCAGGCGCGAAGTGAAGGGGCCATATCCAGAGCGCTGCTCGAGCAGGTCGTCCAGCTTGTCGTCGGCAATATCTACCGGCTGGTCTACATGTACGTAGCGCCAGGTTTTCTCGTTGAAGACCAGGTTGCGCTTGGGCTCGATGAAACCGGGCATCATCTGCATGAACTCTATATTAGTAAGTGTTGCGCCGTGCGCCAGCGCGATGGCCTGCGAGGAGCTGAGCACATCAGCCGACGTAAGGCTGCGCTCGAACAGGCCGCCTGTGCCACCGGTTGCGATGATCGTGGCCTTGGCAGCAAAGGGCACGATTTGATTTTCGGTGAGGTCGTAGAGCACGGTTCCGGTTATTCTACCGTTCGTGTCCTCAACAAGGTCGATAAGCTCATAGCGGGGGAGCAGGCGAATGCCGAGTGACTCGATTCGGGTCGTCAGAGCGTCCTCAAGGGGCTTGCGGGTGAGGCCGCGCCACATGCGCGTCTTGTGGTCAAAGCAGGGGATAAACTGCTTTTGCTGGGCGCTCTCGGCATTTTGTGGGCGTTGAAGTTCAACACCCAGATCCCGTTCGAGCCATGTAATTGCCTGGGGAATGCCGCGGACAAACGTCTGGACAAGCTCGGGGTCGGCGACGCCGCCACCAACGGTCTGGATGGTGTCGATGAGGTCTTGTTCGTCGTCTTCGTTAACGGGTCCGATAAGCCCCAGGCCCCAGGTTCCGGGGAAGAAGCTCGATCCACTCATAGTCTTGCCGGCGCTTGCCACAGTGACGGTTGCACCCGTGCGTGCCGCTTCGATGGCGGCGCAAAGTCCCGCAATGCCAGATCCAATTACCAGTACATCAGTCGATTCCATCGGATTCCTTTCTCGTCCGGCGCATTGTCGCACGGGTGATCGGCAATGGGGCCGCAAAGACTCGGCAAATCGGTAAAGGGCACATATGGCAGGTGGGCGTCATGGGCGTTCTGATGCTCCATTTCATCACATCTCGTATATCGCCCCAACTGATATATTGGCGTTAGCCACCCTGCAGCAGCGCAAACAAAAAGAGCCGCTACCTCGAAAGGTAGCGGCTCCAAAGCTCAACTATATGAGCATCGCGCGGGCGCGATTAGGCCTTGAGGGCCTCCTCGACGGCGACAGCGCAGGCGACGGTGGCACCGACCATGGGGTTGTTGCCCATGCCGATGAGACCCATCATGTCAACGTGCGCAGGCACGGAGGAAGAACCGGCGAACTGGGCGTCGGAGTGCATGCGGCCCATGGTGTCGGTCATGCCGTAAGAGGCAGGGCCGGCGCCCATGTTGTCCGGGTGCAGGGTACGGCCAGTGCCGCCACCAGAAGCGACGGAGAAGTACTTCTTGCCAGCCTCGATGCGCTCCTTCTTGTAGGTGCCAGCGACGGGGTGCTGGAAGCGCGTGGGGTTGGTGGAGTTACCGGTGATCGAGATGTCGACGTTCTCGTGCCACATGATGGCAACGCCCTCGCGGACGTCGTCGGAGCCGTAGCAGTTAACGGCAGCGCGGGGACCATCGGAGTAGGGGATGGTCTCGACGACCTTGAGCTCGCCCGTGTAGTAGTCGAACTGGGTCTTCACGTAGGTGAAGCCGTTGATGCGGGCGATGATCTGAGCGGCGTCCTTGCCCAGACCGTTGAGGATAACGCGCAGCGGCTTCTTGCGAGCCTTGTTGGCGTTCAGAGCCAGGCCGATAGCGCCCTCAGCGGCAGCGAAGGACTCGTGGCCAGCCAGGAAGGCGAAGCACTCGGTGTCGTCGGAGAGCAGCATAGCGCCCAGGTTGCCGTGGCCCAGACCGACCTTGCGGTCCTCGGCGACGGAGCCGGGAACGGTGAAGGCCTGGATGCCCTCGCCGATGATGGCGGCAGCCTCAGAAGCGGTCTTGGCGCCACGCTTGACAGCGAGAGCGCAACCGAGGGTGTAGGCCCACTCGGCGTTCTGGAAGGCGATGGACTGGGTGTTGTTGACGATCTCACGCGGGTTGAAGCCCTTGTCGGTGCAGATCTGCAGAGCTTCCTCGAGGGAGGCGATGCCGTTGTCGGCGAGACACTTGTTGATCTTGTCAGCGCGGCGCTCGTAACCTTCGAACGTAACAGTCATAGTTATTTCCCTCCCTTTCTACTCGTGAACCGGGAACACGCTGGCGACGGAGTGAGTCTCCTCGTCGGTGCGCGGGTCGATGTACTTGGCAGCGTTCTCCCACTGACCATAGTGGCCCATAGCGCCAGCGATGGCCTCCTCGGGGGTCTTGCCGGCCTTGACGGCGTCGGTGAACTTGCCGAGGTTCAGGAACTCGAATGCGATGATCTCGTTCTTGTCGTTGAGAGCCATGCGGGTGACGTAGCCCTGAGCGAGCTCGAGGTAACGAGCGCCCTTGGCCTTGGTGCCGAACATGGTGCCGACCTGAGAGCGAAGGCCCTTGCCGAGGTCGTCGAGGGAGGCGCCCACGGGCAGGCCGCCCTCGGAGAACGCGGTCTGGCTGCGGCCGTAAACGATCTGCAGGAAGATCTCGCGCATAGCAACGTTGATGGCGTCGCAGACGAGGTCGGTGTTGAGGGCCTCGAGGATGGTCTTACCGGGAAGGATCTCGGAAGCCATGGCGGCAGAGTGGGTCATGCCCGAGCAGCCGATGGTCTCAACGAGGGCCTCCTCGATGATGCCGTCCTTGACGTTCAGCGTGAGCTTGCAGGCGCCCTGCTGAGGTGCGCACCAACCCACACCGTGCGTAAGACCGGAGATGTCGGAAATCTCCTTAGCCTGGACCCACTTGCCCTCCTCGGGGATGGGTGCGGGGCCGTGGTATGCACCCTTGGCAACGGGGCACATGTTCTCCACTTCCTGTGAGTACTGCATGCCTCTCCTCTCTATCGTGTTGGCGTCCCGTCTGGGGGTCGTGGCTGGCGATTGCCGGGCGACCCTTCGAAAGGGACATGACATGCAGCCCCTATAATACCGCGAAATGCACGGAATATTCGGCGAACGGCTCAGTTTTCGTAGCGAGAAGTCCGGAAGTTTAAATTGAAACGGTTTAACTCTATGTTCTGTGGTCGCGAACTTCCGTAGAGGGGGTTCGTCTTGGGCAAGCTTTTGGTCAGCTCTTGTAAGCGTTGCAGGGGCTGACCTGTTGCAACGGTGCCGTTCGCCGCCTATTTACTGCCTTTGGCCGCGCGAGTCTATTGTTTTGCGTGGATGTTTTGATGGCACGCTTCAATCGTGCTGTATTGGATGGCAAGCAGATCCCGGCGAAGGGAGCGCCATGCAGCGCGTTTGGAGAACGGTTACCGGCTTTTACCATGTCTGTGCCCGCGGTACGGGCAAGCAGCTCATCTTTGAGGGCGATGAAGACCGGTGGGAGTTTTTGGAGTTGATGCGCGACTGCTGCCGGGAGGCAGGCGTCACGGTTATCGCTTGGTGTCTTATGGGCAATCACGTGCATCTGGTGCTGGCAGATTACGAGGACGCGATGAGCGCGGCGATGCACCGGCTGCTTTTGACGTACGCGCGGCGGTTCAATAAACGCACGGGGCGCACAGGTCATCTGTTCCAGAACCGTTTTGACCGGCGCTCGCTCGATACCGACTGGCAGGTGATGGAGGCTATTCGCTCCGTACACGCCGATCCACAGGAGGCGGGCGTTGGCCTAATCGAGCGTTTTCCCTGGAGCAGCTTTGCGGAGCATTTGCGCGCTTACGACGGTGACGCGGCTGATGTCGCGAGGGGATTTTCTGATCCTTCTTGCGTGCTTGAGCTCTTTGGTTCTGCCGAGGGCTTTATTGCCTATTCACTTTCGACGCCCGACGGCGGCGAGCCAGCGCTGGGCGATATGAAAGAGACGGAGTGGGAACGCCACGCCTTTGCCGGCAAGATGGCTAAGGAACTCGGGGTTCCGCTTCGCGGGGTTAAAGCCGCACCGCCGGCGCAGCGCGATACCGTTATTTTTGGATTGCACGATGCCGGTTTCACGGTGCGCCAGATTGAGCGCTATACCGGGATTGGCAAAAGTACCGTCTCTCGTATCGTGCGTGCTTATGCGCAGATGGACGCGCAGGCCGAGGGCTCGAGATAAAGGCAGAAAAGAAAATGGCCGAATCGCGAAAGTTAAGCGATTCGGCCAACAAAATTCTTAAGATTTGGGACAAATACTACTGATTATTTTGTCCCGTGAGCATGCCGTCGAGGGTGCGCCAGGCGAGCTCGGCGCATTTGACGCGGGCGGGCATGTGCGAGATGTCCTGGAGCTGGGCGGCCTCGTCCAGATCTTCCAGGTCCTCCTCGGAGAGCTGTTCGCCGCGGATCATGGCGAGGAAGAGCCCTGCCAAGCGACGCGCTTCCTCGACCGTCTCGCCGGTGATGAGGTCGGCCATGATGTCGGCGCTGGCCTGACTGATGGCGCAGCCGTGGCCGGTAAAGGAGGCCTCCTCGATCACGCCGTTCTCGACGCGCAGCTGCAAGGTGAGCTCGTCGCCGCAGCTGGGGTTGATGCCGTCGTGCTCGTGCGTGGGGGCATCCATCTCGTACTTGTAGTCGGGGTGCGAGTTGTGCTCCATAAACGTGGTGGAGGTGTACAGATTACCCATTGAACGTGCTCCAAACGTGATGCAGGCCGGCGATGAACTTATCGATGTCGGCCTTGTCGTTGTAGAAGGCCACGCTGGCGCGGCAGCAGGCGAGGTTCTCGACGCCCAGCCAGGTAAGCAGCGGCTGCGCGCAGTGGTGACCGGCGCGGATGCACACGCCGTCCATGTCCATGATGCTCGCGACGTCGTGCGGGTGGATACCCTTGACGTTAAAGCTGACGACGCCGTGATGGTTGTCCCAGTAGATGGAGCCGATGATCTGGACAAAGTCGAGCTGCATGAGTTCGCCCATCAGGTAGTGGACGAGTGCCTGCTCGCGGGCCTGGATGTTCTCGTAACCCACAGTGTTGACCAGGTAGTCGAGTGCCGCACCCGTGGCGAAGATGCCGGCGGCGTCCTGCGTGCCGGCCTCGAACTTCTCGGGGACGGGCGCCCAGACGGCGTCCTGCTCAGTAACCGAGTCGATCATCTCACCGCCGGTAAGCATGGGCGGCATGGCGTTGAGCAGGTCCATCTTTCCCCACAGCACGCCGATGCCCATGGGGCCCATGGCCTTGTGCGCGCTAAAGGCAAAGAAGTCGGCGCCCAGGTCGGCCACATCGACCGGCATGTGCGGCAGCGACTGCGCACCGTCGACGACCAGGTAGCCGCCGTACTTGTGCACGAGCTTGCCGAGGTTCTTGACCGGGTTCTCGACGCCCAGCACGTTAGAGACCTGACCCACGGCCAGAATCTTGGTTTTGGGACCAACCTTGGCAAGAACCTCCTCGGTCGTGAGCTGGCCGGTCTTGGTGGGGTAGAGGTAGACGAGCTTGGCGCCGGTCTCGCGGCAGACCTGCTGCCACGGAATCAGGTTGGAGTGGTGCTCCATGATGGTAATGACGACCTCGTCACCGGGCTCGAGCACCGTGGGCGCAAAGCTCTTGGCGACCAGGTTGAGCGACTCGCTCGTGTTGCGGGTGAAGACGACCTCGTTGGCCTGGGGAGCGCCGATGAGGTCGGCGATCTGCTGGCGCACCTTCGCGATGGCCTCGGTTGCCTCGACGGACAGCGAGTACAGGCCGCGCAGCGGGTTGGCGTTCATGAGCTGGTAGAAGTCGCGTTCGGCGTCGAGCACACAGGCAGGGCGCTGCGCGGTGGCGGCGCTATCGAGGAAGGCGATCTCGGGGTGCTGCTGGAACAGCGGGAACTGTGCCTTGTAGGGATTGGTCTCGATGTCGACGGTAGGCCAGCCGCGCGAAGCCTCGTCGCTGGCGTCGAGCTCCATGGGCTCGGGGGCAGTACAGGTGTCGCATTTAACGTGCTCGGTGTCGATCATGCGAGCTCCTCTTCAAAGTTGTCGATCAGGTTGTTGCCCAGGCGGACGACGGCGGCGCGGGTGCGCTCGTCGGTGGCGGAAAGCGCGGCGTCCTCCAGCTTGGCGCGGATGAACAGGTCCTCGGCGGCGTTTTGGTCAAGGCCTCGGCAGGCGAGGTAGAACAGTTGCTCGTCGCGGACGTGACCGATGGTGGCGCCGTGGTTGCCGGCAACGTCGTCCTCGTCGCAGAGAATGACGGGGACGGTCTTGTTGTCGACGCCCTTGTTGGCCAACAGCACGGTTTCGCGCTCGGTGCCGACGGCACCCTTGCAGCCGTGCACGAGGTCGATGGTGCCGCGGTAGACCTTCTTGGACGTGCCGGTCAGTACGCCGTTGGCGTCGATCTCGCACTCGGTCTTGCGACCGCGGTGGCGCAGCTCGTAGTTAAAGTCGCGCACCTGCTCGCGGGCGCCCAGGTAGTCAGTATCGATGGTGACCTTGGCGGTATCGCCCAGTAGGTCGCCGGCAAGGCCGGTGGCGCTGGCGCCGGCACCCAGGACGGTGTGTTGCACGTTGACGCGCGCGCCCTCGTCCAGGAACAGGCCGGTGTCGTCGAGTGCGATCCAGCTATCGTCGAGCGTCTGCGTGCAGGCCACGTTGGCGGTGGCGTACTCGTGGGCGCACACGCGCAGCACGGATCCCACGACGCCCTCGCCGGCAACGGGGGAGTCCAGGGCGATCTGCAGGTCGAGCGTCGACTGGGGACGGACGACGACGTCGATGGCGGCGATGGCCGCGGCGGCATCGACACCGCTCACACGCACGGTAACCGTGGCGTGCTTGTATGCGGGCACATCGATGACGATGCGCTTGGTGGCGTGGTCGGCCAAGTAGGTGTAGACAGCCTCGCCCATGCCGGTCTCGAAGGCTTCAGCAGGGGAGAGCTCCTCCTCGAGCTTGATGGCACCGGCCTGGTAGATGGAGGTGGCGGGCACGTCGAGCTCGGTCTCGGGCGTGATGCGGGCGCGGTCGGCGGCGTCGCCGGGGGCGGAGGCGCGGCGCCCGGGGAAGCGCTCGGCCATGGCGTCCA
>JAHYYO010000042.1:0-12000 GCA_019424925.1 Collinsella sp. | reverse complement strand
GCATCGATACGGCCGGACTCACGCCACAGCTCGGCATCGACCATGATGGGCATCATGAGCTCCTGGGCGCCGGCAGCATCCATCTCGTCGCGCACGATGTTCTCGATCTTGCGAATCGAGCGCCACGCGAGCGGCAGATAGGAATAGAGACCGGCGGCCTCCTTGCGAATCATGCCGGCACGAAGCAGCAGGCGATGGCTCGCAAGCTCGGCGTCAGCCGGATCCTCTTTGAGCGTCGGAGCATACAGCTTAGACATATACATTGCTCGAGTCATTTATTTCTCCTCAATAAGCTTGTCGACCTCGGCCATAAGCGCGTCGACAATTTGGTCCTCAGCTACTTTACCAATGATCTGGCCGTGGGAAAAGAGCAGGCCCTGGCCTCGTCCGCAGGCAACACCCAAGTCGGCGTCAGAGGCCTCGCCGGGGCCATTGACCGCACATCCCATAACGGCGATCGAAAGCGGCGCGGAGTAGTTCTTAAGCCGCTCGGTGACCTCCTCGGCGATAGGAATGAGGTTGACCTGGCAGCGAGCGCACGTGGGGCACGAAACGATCTCGGGACCACGGCGGCGAAGACCGAGTGATTGCAAGATACCCCAGGCGACCGGCGGCTCCTCGACCGGATCGGCCGTAAGCGAGACGCGCATGGTGTCGCCAATGCCCTCGGAAAGCAGAATACCCAAGCCCACAGAGCTCTTAATGGTGCCCTGGAGTTTGGTTCCGGCCTCCGTCACGCCCAGATGAAGAGGAACATGGGGGATTTCACGCGACAGCGCACGATAGGTGTCGAGCGTCGTGGTCACGCTATGGGCCTTGGCGGAAAGCACGATATTGGTAAAACCGCGATCCTCAAAATGTTTGACGAAACGCTCGCTCGACATCACGAGCTTTTCGGGCTGCGTGAGGTCTTCGCGCTCGGCGATATCCTGCTCGAGCGAGCCAGCGTTCACGCCGATGCGAATCGCACAGCCCGCGGCGCCCGCAGCATCGATCACCGCGTCAACCTTAGCCCAATCGCCGATATTGCCGGGATTGATGCGCAGCTTGGCAGCACCGGCCTCAACGGCACCAATGGCGAGCTTATGGTTAAAGTGGATATCGGCGACAATCGGCACCGGAGACTCGGCACAGATGGTGCGGAAACCCTCGAGCGCGGCCTCGGTGGGCACACTCACGCGCACAACATCACAACCCGCCTGGGCAAGCGCACGCACTTGCGCAAGCGTTGCCTGGGCGTCGGCGGTATCGGTGCAGGTCATGGACTGAACCACCACCGGAGCGCCGCCACCCATCTGCACGTCGCCCACAAACACGGGGCGCGTCAGCTCGCGCGGCAAAGGATGGGACAAAGACAATCCAAACACTCCCCTACAAAATAAATCGAAGGACGTCGGAACGAAGCATATAGACAAACAGCAGTGCAAAGAGCGCGATGCCGACATAGCTGACGATTGTCTGCACTTTGAGCGGCAGCTCGCGGCCCGCAATCTTCTGAATGATCTCGATGACCAGCTTGCCGCCATCGAGTGGTGGGATGGGCAGCAGGTTCATAAAGCCAAGCGAGAACGAAATGAGGGCGGCAAACGAAAGGAACGTGGCAGGGCCGGCAGCAGCGGCCTGTGAGGACATAACGCTAATACCAACGATCGAAGAAGACTGATCGAGAATCTCCATCGTATGCTGCGGCTGGAGCAGGCGCATCACGCCATCCGCTGTCTGCACGACATAGGAGAACGACAGGCGAGCCGACGTGATGGGGTCTAAACGGACCACCTGCGTAGAGGCATACACACCTAGGCGCTCGTCCTCTTTGAGCGCAACCGTGGTCGAATGCTGCTTGCCGTCACGCTCGTACTCGATGGCGATATCGTCCTTACCGGCAGCCTTGCCGATGGCATCGTAGACATCCATCCAAGTGGAACATGAGACACCGTCAACCGAAAGGATCGCGTCACCGCCCTCGATACCCGCCTTGGCGGCAATAGACCCCTCGTCAACCTGACCGATCACGTTGGTATCCATCGGCACGGTGACACCCGCAATGGAATAGATGCTCATAAGGAGCAAAAAACCCGTCAAGATATTGACGATAATGCCCGCGAGCAGCATAAAGGCGCGCTTGAGAAAGCCTTGGCCAAGATAGGTGTGCGAGCGCTCTTGCGCAAGGAACTCGGCCTCGCCGCACGGCAGCTCCCACACATCGCCCTCGGCAGTCGCATGTTCGCGATCGAAACGGCGACCATCAAAGGTGGTATAGCCTGCCTTGTCTCGCGGCAACGTCTGATATTTGGTGGGATAGTAGCTCGGCGAGGGCTTCTCCCCTTCCTCATACCAAGGCGCGATAGAGCCCCAACCCAAGAGCAAGGCGCATGCCTCGAGCACAACCTCCTCGGATAGCTCGAGCTCGACAGCAAGGTCGGCCACGGTCACGCGACCATGACGATAGATAGCCGCGAGCACGCGATCGGCACACGAGACGTCGGTCGGATCCATACCGCAGATGGCAGCGTAGCCACCCAGCAGCAGCGGGGTCACGCCAAACTTGGTTCCAATGCGACGCGACGTGTAATGTATGTCAAAGCGGCACGGCAGGCCCAAAAAGAACTCTGTCACACGGACGCCGCAGGCACGCGCCGCCAAAAAGTGGCCGCCCTCGTGCAAAAACACGAGGACGGAAAGCATCAGCAGGCCCCAAAAGACCGATGAGAGAACGCTCAGAACAGTATCCATAAAACGAAAAAGCAATCCTTATGGGTTAGGAACGGGTTGCGGCGAGCACCTGCGCAGCCTTTTCACGCGCCCACGCATCGATGTCGCGAAGCTGCTCAAACGAATCGACCGCCTGCATATCGTGGGCATCCATGCAGGATTCCACAATGCGATCGATATCGGTAAAGCTGCAGCCATCGTGCAGGAAGGCATCGACGGCGACCTCGTTGGCGGCATTGAGCACGCACGGCATGGTGCCACCCGTCTTGCCGGCACGTTCGGCCAGTGCCAGACAGCGGAAGGTATCCATGTCGGCAGCATCAAACGTGAGCTGCCCCAGCTCGCGGAAATCGATACGAGGCGCCGGGGTATCCCAACGCTCGGGATACGAGAACGCGAACTGGATGGGAATACGCATGTCGGAAGCACCGAGATGCGCCATCACGGAGCCGTCGGCAAACTCGACCATAGAGTGAATCTTGGACTGACGCTGCACGACCACGTTAATGAAATCGAGGTCGCAGTTAAACAGATGCATGGCCTCAATGCGCTCCAGGCCCTTGTTCATGAGGGTGGCGGAGTCGATGGTGATCTTGGCGCCCATGGCCCACGTGGGATGTGCGAGGGCATCGGCACGCGTCACGCGATTGAGCTCGTCGCGCGTGCGGCCAAAGAACGGACCGCCCGAGCAGGTGAGCCAAATACAATGAGCCTCGCGCGGGTCCTCCCCCAGATAGCACTGGTAGATGGCGGAGTGCTCAGAGTCGACTGGAATAAGCTGGCCCGGTTGCGCCAACGGCATAAGCAAGTCGCCGCCGACGACGAGGGACTCCTTGTTGGCAAGGGCAAGACGCTTATTCGAGGTCAAGGCCGCATGGCTCGCCTCGAGACCGGCGGCGCCCACAATAGCGACGAGCACGCAGTCGACATCGTCGCGACGCGCGAGCTCGCAAACCGCCTGCGCGCCAACGCCGAGCTTCGTTCCCTCGGGCAACTCCTGCAGCACGGCGTCATCGCCATGAGCGACATCGGCCACGGCAACCGCCGGAACCGAGAACTCGCGGGCAGCGGCAACGAGCTCGGAGGTACTGGAGTTAACGGACAGCGCCGTCACCTGCAGGCGATCGGCATGCTGGCGGCACACATCGAGCGCCTGGGTGCCGATAGAGCCCGTACAACCCAGGATGGCAACACGGAGACGTCCATCGGGGCCATACGTCGTCTGGAAGGACATTACAGCACGCCTCCGATCATCAAAAGCAGCTGCGCGGTAATGCAGCCAAAGATAAGCGAATCGCTACGATCGAGCATGCCGCCGTGGCCCGGGATAAGGTTGCCGGAATCCTTAACGCCCACACCGCGCTTGATGCGCGACTCGATGAGGTCTCCGATAACGCCCAGGACGGACACGACCAAGCCGCACAGCAGCGCATAGGGCAGGCTGAGCTTGTAGAAGTGCGTCGCCCACAGGATGAGCCAAATCAAAACCGAGCCCAGGATGCCGCCGACAAACCCCTCCCAGCTCTTTTTGGGAGAGATCTTGGGAACCATCTTGTGCTTGCCGATACGGCTACCCACGATGTAGGCAAACGAATCGGAGACCCAAAGGGACGCGCAAACGCCCACCGAAAGCAGGGCGCCGGCAAAACCGGGCACGGCATCGCGCAGCAGCACGATAGCCGACAGCATAAAGCCAGTGTAGATGGGACCCATGAGCGTCACGGCCACATCAGAGATGCGGGTACGCGGCGACCAAACATACCAAATGCCCACAGCGAGCATCAGGGCAAAAAGCAGGGCATTCAGCAACATCGAATCGCCCAACGCCGACAGCGGAAAGAGTACGGCGGCAGCGATACCCATGCGCTCGTTAGCCATCTTGCCATCGAGCCTCGTCATACGGAAAAACTCATAGCAGCACAGGCCGCTCATGACAGAAACAAAGATGGCAGTGGGCACGATACCCAAAACCAGACACAGGATAAAGACAACAGCGTAGACGATACCCGCGGCGGCACGGGTAATAAAGCCCGCCAGCCACGAACCGGTGCCGCTCTTCGCTGTAGGCGCTCCCGCAGCGGTAGCTTTGCGCGCAGGCGTCTTGGGAGCAGATGCCTTGGGACGATCGGACACGATTAAGCCTCCTCGGTCTTGCTCAGTCCACCAAACCTACGGTCACGGCCCTGATAGGCCAAAATGGCGTCGACAAGGCCCCAACGATCAAAGTCGGGCCAATAGGTATCGGTGACATAGAACTCGGAATAAGCCACCTGCCACAGCAGATAGTTCGAAAGGCGCAGCTCACCAGAGGTGCGAATCACAAGCTCAGGATCGGGAAGGCCGGCGGTATAGAGGTGGGAAGCCACCATGTCGTCATCAATTGCGGCAGGATCAATCTTACCGGCGGCAACGTCGAGCGCGATCTGACGGACAGCGCGGGTAATCTCGGCACGCGCGCCGTAGTTGACGGCAAGCGCCAGCGTCATACCGGTGTGATCGGCGCACTCGGCAAGACCGCGTTCAAAAACGTCGCGGGTCTTCTTGGGCAGCGCGGAAATATCACCCAAAAAGACAACGCGCACGTTTTCGCGCTTCAGAAGCGGCAACTCGTCGATGAACGTCTTGGCAAACAAGTGCATCAAGACGTTGACCTCATGCTGCGGGCGGTTCCAGTTTTCGGTAGAAAACGCATAGGCAGAAAGCACGTCGACGCCCAGGCGCACGCAGGCGGTAATGATCTCGCGCAGCGAGACGATACCCGCCTTGTGGCCCTCAGTGCGTGCAAGACCGCGCGACGTGGCCCAACGACCGTTGCCGTCCATGATGCACGAGATATGGTGCGGAATGTTATTGAGGTCAAGGTCGGAAAAACCGACGCCCGCAGGGGCGTCGGCAAAGTACTCGACCAGTTTATGCTCGTCGTATTGCACCTTAGATCTCCATGACCTCGGCTTCTTTTTCCTTCAGAAGCTCCTCGACCTTGGCGACATACTCATCGGTGTGCTTCTGGACCTTGGCCTGCTCGCGACGGACATCGTCCTCGGTGAGCTCCTCATCGCGCTCGAGCTTGTTGTTGAAGTCGCGACGGATGTTACGGATAGACACCTTGGCCTGCTCGGCGTACTCGCGGCACTCCTTGACGAGCTCGCGACGGCGCTCCTCAGTGGGAGCCGGGAACGGAAGACGAACGACGGTGCCATCGGAGTTGGGGGTAATACCCAGATCGGAAGCGCCGATGGCCTTGACGATAGCATTGATGAGTGCCTTGTCCCACGGCTCGATGAGCAGCATGTGGGCCTCGGGGGTCTTGACGGCGGCAACCTGCGTGACCGGCGTGGGAACACCGTAATAATCGACGGTGATGTCGGACAGAATGTTGGCATTGGCGCGGCCGGTACGGACCTTGGAGAAGTTATGCTTGAGGGACTCGAGCGACTTGTCCATATGGGCGGTGATGTTCTCTGCCATGCTTAATCCTCCTGATAGACGAGCGTGCCGACGGGCTCACCCGAAAGCGCGCGCTTGACGGTGTCCTCGCCATCGATGTTGAGGACCAAAATCGGCATACGGTTGTCCTGGCACAGTGCCGTAGCCGTGGAATCCATAACCTGCAGACCGCGGACGAGAACCTCGTGATAGGTAATCTTGTCAAAACGGACGGCATCAGCGCACTTGACGGGATCCTTATCGTAGATGCCGTCAACCTTGGTGGCTTTAATCAGAATCTCGGCGCCGATCTCACACGCACGAAGAGCCGCGGCGGTGTCGGTCGTAAAGTACGGATTGCCCGAACCGGCGGCAAAAATAACGACGTTGCCCTTGGAAAGGTGGTTGATGGCGCGACGGCGAATATAGGGCTCGCAGATCTCGTTCATCTGGATAGCGCTCATCACGCGGCAGGGAACATCGTTATGCTCGAAGGCATCCTGCAGGGCGAGCGCGTTCATAACGGTTGCCAGCATGCCCATGTAGTCGGCCTGAGCACGCTCCATGCCACCGGCAGCGCCTGCCATGCCGCGGAAAATATTGCCGCCGCCGACAACGACGCCGACCTCATGGCCAACGGCGAGCAGCTCCTTGACCTGCTTAGCAAGATGGTCGGTAACCTTGGGGTCGATGCCATATTGGCCGTCGCCCATCAGCGCTTCGCCGGAAAGCTTAAGAAGCACGCGTTTATATCGGATGTCGGACAAAGCGATCCTCCTTTAATTAGACTCTTAATATGATATCAAAGGCTCTGATAAGAGCCATGAAAAAGCAGGCTGTGAGTAAAACCCACAGCCTGCTCATTACCAGCTACAAGAGCTTATTTACTCGCCACGGACCAGACGGTCAAAGGCAACGACGGTAATGGTGTCGCCGAGCTCCTTGGAGACCTGCTCAGCGTACTTCTTGATGGTGAGGGAGCTGTCCTTGATGAACTCCTGCTCGGTGAGCACGGACTGCTTGTAGAACTTCTCCAGACGGCCGACAGCCATCTTCTCCTGGATAGCCTCGGGCTTGCCGGACTCGGCAGCCTGGGCCATGTAGATCTGCTTCTCGTGCTCGACGGTCTCGGCCGGAACCTGATCGCGGGTAGCGCAGATCGGGGCGACGGCGGCAACCTGAAGGGCAACGTCGTGAGCGAAGGTCTTGAAGGATTCAGCCTGAGCGGTCTCAGCCTTCTCGAAGGCGAACTCGACGAGGACGCCGATCTTACCACCCATGTGGATGTAAGAAGCGAGCGCGCCGTTCTCAGCCTTGCGGGCAGCGAAGCGGGAGATCTTCATGTTCTCGCCCATGATGTGAATCATCTCGGTGAGCTCGGAGGAAACGGTCTCCTCGCCCATCGGCTTCTCGAGCAGAGCGTCGACGTCAGCAGGCTCGGTGGTAGCGACAACCTCAGCGACCTTGGAAGCAAAGCCGGTGAACTTGGCGTTAGAGCCAACGAAGTCAGTCTCGCAGGAGAGCTCGAGCAGAGCGCCGGTCTTGCCATCCTCGGAGACGAACGCGGCGACAGCGCCCTCGTTGGTCTCACGGCCAGCCTTCTTGGCAGCCTTGGCAAGGCCGTTCTTACGCAGAACGTCGACAGCGGCGTCCATGTCGCCGTCAGCCTCGACGAGAGCCTTCTTGCACTCCATCATCGGGGAGTCGGTCATCTCGCGGAGCTGCTTGACCATAGCGGCGGTAATCTGGGCCATTGTGGTTCCTTTCAAAGAGATGAAAAAGAATTAACTAAGACTGATTTACTCGGCCTTGGGCTCAGCGGCCATCTCGGCCTCGGAGACCTGCTCCTTGCCGGAGCCAGCGAGGCAGGCGTCAGCCATGAGCTCGCACATAAGGGTGACAGCGGAGATAGCGTCATCGTTGCAGGGGATGCCGTACTCGACCTCGTCGGGATCGGAGTTGGTGTCGATCAGGGCGACGACGGGGATGTTCAGGCGCTGGGCCTCCTTGATGGCGTTCTCCTCGCGCTTGGTGTCGATGACGAAGAGAGCCTGGGGCAGACCCTTCATGTCGCGGGCGCCACCGAGGTTGGTCTGGAGCTTAGTGAGCTCCTTGCCGAGAACAGCCTGCTCCTTCTTGGGCAGAACAGCCATGCGGCCGTCCTCGACCATGGCCTCGAGCTCCTCCATGCGGTTGATGCGGGAGCGGATGGTGACGAAGTTGGTCAGCATACCGCCGAGCCAACGCTGGTTGATGTAAGGCATGTTGGCGCGCTCAGCAGCGTTCTTGACGGCCTCCTGAGCCTGCTTCTTGGTGCCGACGAACAGCACGTTGCCACCCTTGGCGACGTTCTTGACGAAGGTGTAGGCCTGGTCGGCGTCGAGGATGGTCTGCTTGAGGTCGAGGATGTAGATGCCGTTGCGCTCACCGAAGATGAACGGCTTCATCTTGGGGTTCCAGCGACGGGTCTGGTGACCGAAGTGGCAGCCGGCCTCGAGCAGGGTGCGGATATTAATCTTGGTAGCCATGTTAAACCTCCTGTGGTTTGCCTCCGCGCGGGGTCATCCTCCAAAACCAACCCGGACATGTGCTACCAAAGCCCGGGCACCACGGTATGAAGTAGCCGCGCGTGCGTGATAAAAACATGTTGCCGTGAAGCAACCCGATGAATGATAGCAGGAATGCATCTTCCTGCCAACCCGCAATCAAAACCACACACCTGAGTGCGGCGCGGGACGTCCCAGCCACTATTCGCCGCGGGGATGGGCTTGAGCCACAGCCCGCTTAAGCCGATCGGGTGTGAGATGCGTGTAGATCTGCGTCGTGGACAGGCTCGCATGACCTAGCAGCTCTTGAACCGAGCGCAGGTCCGCACCGCCCTCGAGCAAGTCGGTCGCAAAGGTATGGCGCATCGCATGCGGGGCGATGTCAGCCGGAATGCCGGCGAGCGTCGCCAGCGTATGGAACCGCCGCCGGAGCATCGCGGCGCTCATGCGATTGCCGCGCGCCGATATAAGCAGCGGATGCGGCCCGGTAGCGAGGTCGCGGCACTTTGCCCGAGCGAGCAACTCCGGCCTCCCCTCTTCAATATAGAGACGCGTCACATCGAGCGCACGACGATACAGAGGAACGATGCGCTCCTTGCTTCCCTTGCCCCACAGGCGCAGTGTGCGCTCGGACCATGAGATGGATTCCACATTGAGCGCCGCAAGCTCTGAGATGCGGGCACCCGAGGCATAGAGCAACTCGAGCATCGCCGCATCGCGCAGTCCCGCGGGTGTTGAGGTATCAGGCGTCTTGAGCAGCGCCTCGACCTGCTGGGTCGTAAGGACGCCCGGCAGGTCACGCGGCAGCTTGGGCGACGCGATCGCCGAGACCGCATCGCCCTCGACAATCCCCTCGGCAGCCATCCAGCGATAGAGAGATCGAATAGCCGACAGGTGCGCCGCAAGCGTTCGGGGAGCCACCTGCTCACGCGAAAGCTCGGCAAGATAGCGACGAATGGTGCGCACGTCGGCAGCGAAAGCATCAATATCCTCGCGCTCGCACCAGGCAGCAAAGCGCTCTAGCCTCGAGCCATAGGCCGTCACCGTGTTGGGAGAAAGCCCCTCAACGCGTGCGATATAGGCGATAAAAGAGTCGACGGTGTCGTACAGGTCAAAGGCTATGACCGGTCGCCTCCAAACAAGTCGGAACGCGTGGCCAAGTAGGCATCGAGGGCCTCGAGCGCACGGTCCGCATAGGCCTGATAGCGGTCGCGCTTGCTGCGGCGCTTACCATCCTCGAGTGGCGGCACCAGGCCAAAGTTGACATGCATAGGCTGATAGCCCACGGTGGCAGGATCGGTCGCATAGCCCACGAGCGCACCCAGGGCACCCACACGCGGCAACTCGACGCCCGCGGCACCGATAGCCTCGGCATAGGTGTTGAGCGCCGCGAGCAGACCTGTCGCCACGGCTTCCATGTACCCCTCGGTGCCGGTGATCTGACCGGCCAGGCGCACGCCGGTACCGGGCACGGCAAAGGTGCCATCGAGCACGTGCGGAGCGTCGACAAAGGTATTGCGATGCATGACACCGTAGCGGAAGAACTCAGCGTTCTCCAGGCCCGGCACCATATGGAAGACGCGCTTCTGCTCGCCAAAGGTCAAGTTGGTCTGGAAGCCCACCAGGTTATAGGCGGTCTTCTCCTTGTTCTCGGCACGCAGCTGTATCGCCGCCCAGGGGCGACGTCCGGTACGCGGGTCGGTGAGGCCAACGGGCTTCATGGCGCCAAAGCGAATGGCGTCCTTGCCGGTGCGCGCAACTTCCTCGGCAGGCTGGCAGGCCTGGAACAAATCTCCGCCCTCAAAGTCTTTGAGCACCACGCGGTCGGCCGTGGTAAGCGCCTCGATAAAGGCCTCGTACTCCTCCTTATTGAGCGGAGCGTTGAGATAGTCGCCGCTCCCCTGCTCCTCGTAGCGCGACTGCGAGAACAGCACGTCCATATCGAGCGTGGAGGCATCGACGATCGGCGCCGCCGCATCGAAGAACGCAAGGGCGTCGCCACCGACGAGCTTCATGACCTCTTCGCTCAGCGCCGGTGAACACAGCGGGCCCGCGGCAATGACCACGTGACCCTCGGGAATCTGCGTGACCTCGCCGTGCACGACCTCGATATTGGGACGGGCGGCAACCTCGGCCTCGACAAGCTCGGAAAACTTGACGCGGTCGACCGCCAAGGCGCCACCGGCGGGAACAGCCGCGCGATGGGCGCAATCGAGCAGGACTGAACCCATGCGCTCAAGCTCGGCTTTCAGCAAACCAGCCGCGGAATCCGGACGGGTCGACTTAAACGAATTGGAGCAGACGAGCTCTGCCAAGTGATCGGTATGGTGAGCCGGGGAGCTAACCTGGGGGCGCATCTCGCACAGCTTTACGGCAAAACCGCGGTCTGCCAGCTGGATCGCGCATTCCGAACCCGCCAGACCGCCACCGATAACCGTCACCTGATCGAACTGCATCTGCAAACACCTTTCTAATTGACACGTTTTCCATTGTGACCGAAGGGCGTCTGGGCGTGAAGGGCAAACTTGGAGGGCGCATACCTTCCATCCATCATGCGCTCGATAAGGCCCTCGAGTTCAAGCGAACCCAAGAGTTTGAGTACGCCGACAGCATCGAGCGAGACGAGCGCCGCGATGTCGTCGACCTTGAGCGGAGAGGCGATGAGCGCATGCATCACGGTCTGCTGCGTTGGATCAAGGTCGGCAATGCCGGGAGCAATGGGGCGCGAGTAGCGCAGGGTTCCGTAGATGCGTGAGATAGCCATCTCGATAGATTCCTCGTCGACGATGCAGCAGGCACCGTTCGCAATGAGGTAATTCGTGCCACGCGACTCGGGCGATAGGATCGACCCCGGCACGGCAAGAAGTTCGCGCCCCAAATCCATAGCAGCCTCGGCTGTAGAAAACGTCCCAGAAGGCATACCCGCCTCGGATACAAAGAGGGCTTGCGACAGGGCCGCGATCACGCGATTGCGGCGCGGAAAGGCAAACTTGCGCGGACCCATGCCCCACGGAGAGATCGACACGACCGCGCCACCCGTATCAAGCGTGCGTGTAATCAGCCCCGCGCTCGAACGCGGGTAGACCACGTCGGCGCCCGTCCCCAGCACCACAACGTGTTTGCCGCCGGCGTTGACCGCAGCCCAACCCGAGGCCTGGTCACAACCGACCGCACCGCCCGAAACTACCGTCACTCCCGCCTCAACCGCCACCTTCGCCGCAAGCTCTGCCACGGCAAGACCATACGGCGAGGCCTTGCGCGCGCCGATGATGGAGAGCGCGGGCGTCGAAAGCACCTCGGGGTTGCCGCGCACATA
>JAHYYO010000041.1:0-12064 GCA_019424925.1 Collinsella sp. | reverse complement strand
GGATGTGCCCTTTGGAAACCCCTCTCGGCGGGCGGGCCCTGCGGTGACGTTGCTGACTTTTCTCCCGTGTGGATGATAAAGGCTGAGGGAAAGTGTGTGGGTCGGTCGAGCATTTGCTCGACCGACTCTTTTTTGTGGGAAAATACCTGCTCAGTTGTGATTTATGGTGCTGGGAGGCGCTTGTGGGCAAGGCTAAGGCTAAAGCGAAGAAAAAGACGACGGGGGCGCGGGCTAAGCGTGATCGTCGTCGGAAGCTCGCGACCGAGGCTCCCGCATCTGCTGAGGAGTTGCTGGCGAGTGTACCGGGGCTTGACGCGCTGCGGGACGTTCCGGCGTTTGATGACCTGCCGGTCGATGAAGCCCAGCAGGCTGCCTTTGATGATTTCTGCGCGCATGCCGAGGAGCCCGAGCAGATGCAGCTTGGCGCCGTGGTGCGCTTGGATCGTGGGTTTCCGCTGGTGGCGACTGCCGACGATACCTTCCGCGCCGAGCATGCCGTGGGATTTGCCAAGTCGCGCGGTGGGGACGAGGTCCTGCTGCCTGCCGTGGGCGACCGTGTGGCGGTGCGCCGCGCTCCCGGGCACGATATGGGCGTGATTGAATGCGTACTGCCGCGCCGTACGAGCTTTGAGCGTTGGCGCGGCCGTGCCCGCGGAGAGCGCCAGGTGCTCTGCTCCAACGTGGATAGCGTGCTAATCGTGCAGGCGCTCGGTGCCGGCGAGGTGCTGCTCGACCGTGTGGCGCGCTCGCTGGTGTTGGCGCTCGACTGCGATGCCGAGCCGGTGGTGGTGCTCACCAAGGCTGACCGCTGCGATGCCGGGGAGCTCGAGCGCGATCTGGACCGCGTGCGCCGCCTGGTGGGTCCGAACGTGCGCGTGATCGTGACGTCCTCTGCCGAGGGCCGCGGCCTGGACGAGGTCCGTGCCTGCGTGCCTGCCGGGAGCTGCGCCATGATTCTGGGCGAGTCGGGTGCCGGCAAGTCGACGCTGCTCAATGCACTGCTGGGCCACGATACGTTGGCGACCGGCGGTGTGCGCGAACGCGACGACCAGGGTCGTCACACTACCGTCGCGCGCGTGATGGTGGCGCTGCCGGGCGACGCCGGCGTGATCGCCGATGCCCCGGGTCTGCGCAGTTTGCCGCTCGTGGGTCACGAGCGGGGTCTGGCGCGCGCCTTCCCCGAGATTGTCGAGGCATCGCGCGCGTGCCGGTTTGGCGATTGCACGCACACCCATGAGCCGGGTTGCGCCGTTCGCGAGGCCGAGGACGCCGGGCAGATTGACAGCCTGCGTCTGGAAACGTTCCAAAATCTGGCGTCATCCATGCGCGTGAGCGCTCAAATGCTCGATCCCGATGTCCATCTGTAATTGAATTTATCTATGACAGCCGTCTCCCAACTGTTCGGGAGACGGCTTTTTTGCTGCGGAAAAGCCTCGAAACATGCAGTTTGCTGACGTGCTGACCAAAACCTTGTCACGAGCTTGACGGGCTGTTCAGCTTTTGGTCAGCGATTGGTTTGACATCGAAAACCAAGATTGCGATTGCGCCGCTTTGCACTCTGGCCGCCCAGACAATGGTGGTACGGGCATTCGCCCGGCACTGCCATGAGAGGAGCGGCCGTGAACAAGAGCAAGCGCATCGCCATCAGTCTGGTCGCGGGCGTGCTCGCTGCTCTGCTCTGCATGGTTTACGGCTCGTCGATCCGCTCGCAAGCCGAACAGGTCCAGGCTGAGACCTTGGCCAAGTACGGTGGCGATCGCGTCGAGGTATGCGTCGCGGCGCGCGATATCGATGTGGGCGAGACCCTCGATGAGACCAATGTCATAACCCAGGAGTGGTTGACGAGTCTGCTGCCGCGTGACGCGGCGACCGAGCTACGCCGGGTGCGCGGCGACGTGACGACTTCGCGTATTCCCAAAAACGCCGTGATCTGCAATGTCTACACCAAGGCCGAGAGCCACATGCTCGAGGTGCCTAAGGGCAAGGTCGCCGTTTCGGTGGCGGTCGATGCCGAGCACTCGGTCGGCGGTGCTGCGGGCGTGGGCAGCTACGTGGACGTGTACGTGCAAAAAGACGGCGTAACCGATCGGCTGTGCGGTGCGTACGTGATCGATACCAGTGAGGATTCCGGTTCCACGCGCGAGGGCAAGATCGAATGGGTGACGCTGGCGGCTGACCCCGAAGACGTCAAGGAACTGCTGGGAGCCTCGGGCAAGGGAACGGTCAGCTTGACGATTCCCGCCACGGCGCGCGGCAAAAAGAGCGGAGGCGACGAGTGATGAAGGCGATCTGGCTTGCGTGCTGCGCGTGCGGCGATTACGGGCTGTTGCAGCGGGAAGTCGAGGGCCGTGATGTGGGTGCACAGGTGCTTCGCGTGGGTGACCTGGACGGGCTGGTTTCCATGGCGCGGGCGTTTCCGTCGCGCCGCGGGGCTGCCATCATCGCGGCGTCTCTGTTTGATACCGAAGATGTGCGCAAGACTGTTGCGCGCCTGACGGCCGAAGGCCGCGTGAGTCGCGTGGTCGTGTTGATAGAAGCGCTCGATCCGTCGGATATCGAGGGGCTGTTTCGCGCGGGGGCGACCGAGGTCATCGCTGCACACAGTATATGCGGCAACGGGCGTGCGGGCGAGGGAGCGGTTGATTCCGATCGGCGCATGACGATTGAGCCCGATGCTTTTGTTGATAGGGAACCCGGGGCGCCTCGCGCTACAAGAGGCCCGCGTGTTGATGATTATGGAAAAGCGGAAGCCGAGCATGGTCGGCGCCCCCGGAACCCCCTTGTAGACGATGACGCTGGAGGGCCGGCGCAGCATGCTGGCGACTCCCCGGCTGTAGATATGGGATACGTGCACGGCGTGAATCTGGCGGATGAACTCGACGAAGTTGAGGGCTTTGCCGGGTGCGGCGAGTTGTCGCTGATGCAGCATGAGCAGATTGTACAGAACGAGCCTGCCTCGCAGACCGAACAAGCTGCCATGCCGGCTTGGACGCAGCGTGTGGTTGCGGCGGGGGAGACGGGTGCGCTGCCACCGACGCCCGCCCCGCCGCCTCCGATGCCGCCGGCAGACGCTGCCGCTCCGCCGCATCGAGCTCCGGTCATCTGCGCTATTTCGGGTTCGGGCGGTTGCGGCAAGTCGACGATCGTTGCCGCCATGGCACACACATCGTCGCTGTTGGGCTTGCGTGCCGCCGTGCTCGACCTGGACCTGATGTTTGGAAACCTTTACGACTTGTTAGGCGTCGATGCTCCGCGCGATATGGCGGCACTTATCGAGCCGTCGGCGGCGGGCACGCTCACCGAGCCGGATATCGTAGCCACATCGATGCGCGTGGCGCCGGGCGTTACGCTCTGGGGTCCCGTCGCGGCGCCCGAGCAAGCCGAGCTCATGGCGCGTCCGGTGGAGCTACTGCTTGATGTTCTGCGTCGCGAATCCGACGTGGTCTTTATCGATACCTCGGTCTTTTGGGGCGACGCCGTGGCGGCTGCGGTGGCGGCGAGCGACCGTTGCCTGGTCGTTGGCGATGCGGCGGTGTCGTCCGCGACATCGGCGTCGCGCGTCATCGAACTGGCAAGTCGAGTAGGTGTGCCGCGCACGCGCATGAGCGCCGTGTTCAACCGGTTCGGTGCGCGCGGGGCAGACGAGGACGTCGCCATGCGCTTTGAGATTGCCTGTGCGTTGAGCTCCAAGATTCGTATCGCCGATGGCGGGCAGGATCTCGCCGCGCTCATGGCGTTTGGGCGCGCTGACGAGGCGGTGGGGCAGACCAGCGCTTTTGCGACTAGCATGCGCGAGGCCACGCGCGAGATGCTCGTGGAACTGGGGTGCGCCGTCGGCCCTTGGAGCGATATGGTCGCCGACCGTGCAACGCGTACCGAACGTCCGCGTATCCGCCTTCCCTGGTCGCGCGAGGGTGATCAGCGATGAGCCTGCAAACGAGGATTAAGGCTGCCGGCGCTGCAGCGGCGGCAGCGCCTGTAGATGCGGGGCGTCGCCGCGCGGTGAAACGACGCACCAAGCGCGCCGTGATGGACCGCATGGGTTACGACGAAGTGGCGCGTATCAGCGCCTATATCGACCCGGCACTTGCCCGCTCGGAATTGCGTCCTGCGGTGGAGGCAGCGCTCAATGTTGAGGAGTCGACCGATCTCGCGACGCCCGAGCGCGAGACCATCATCGACGAGATCTTGGATGACGTGGTGGGCTTGGGGCCGTTGCAGCCGCTCATCGAGGACGACACCGTTACCGAGATCATGATCAACGGCTGCCGCTCGGCTTTCTTTGAACGCGGCGGCGTCTTGTACCCCATCGAGCATGCGTTTGAGGATGATGAGCAGATCCGTGTGCTTATCGACCGCATTATCTCGCCACTTGGCCGCCGTATCGACGAGCGCAGCCCCATCGTCAACGCCCGCCTCAAAACGGGCTATCGCGTCAACGCGGTGATTCCGCCTGTGGCGATTGACGGACCGATTCTCACCATCCGAAAGTTCTCGGACCGTATCTGCTCGCTGGACGAGCTCGTGGGGTTGGGATCGCTGCCGCTTTGGTATGCGCAGCTGCTGTCGTGTGCGGTGTCGCTGCGACAGGACCTGGCGGTTGCGGGAGGCACGGGATCTGGTAAGACCACCCTGCTCAACGCGTTGTCATGTGAGATTTCCACCGGCGAGCGCATCGTGACGATCGAGGACTCTGCCGAGCTCAAGTTTGCGCATCATCCGCACGTGGTGCGCTTAGAGGCGCGCGAGGCTTCAATTGAGGGCGAGGGCGCGGTGACGATCCGCGACCTGGTAACTAATGCCCTACGCATGCGCCCCGACCGCATCGTGGTGGGCGAGGTGCGCGGTGCCGAGTGCTGCGACATGTTGCAGGCCATGAACACGGGCCACGACGGGTCGCTCACCACACTTCATGCGGGTTCAGAACAGGAGACCGTGGTGCGTCTGACGTTGCTTGCACGTTATGGCATCGATCTGCCGAGCGAGCTCATCGAGGAGCAGATTGCCATGGCGCTCGACGGCATCGTGATGTCCGAGCGCCACGCCGATGGCAGGCGTTTCGTCTCCTCGTATTCGGGGGTGCGACGCGCCGCATCGGGTGGCGTAGAGCTCGAGCGCTATGTGACGTTCGATGCCGCCGAGCGCACCTGGACGCTTGACCGCGAGCCGCCGTTTATCGCAGAAGGCCTGCGGTCGGGGACGCTCACACAAGAGGAGGTGGACGAATGGAGATCACTGTGCCCCTCGTCGTAGGGGGCTTGGCAGGGCTTTCTGTCGCGACGGCGTGCGGGGCGGAACCTCGTGTGCCGCAGGTACCGCCGGCGGAGCTGGCACGTCAGGCGCTCGAGACGGTGGCAGAGAAGCTGCCGCGTGAGCTGGTGGAAAACGATCTGCTGAAAAAGATCGCCCGTTCGTGGGCATCGCTGGCTCCGGCGCATCGCCTTGGCCTCGTGATCGAAGATGCTTCGGGACGTTTGGCGTTTCTGCTGCTATCGAGCGGTGTCTGCTGCGTTTTACTAACGATGCTGTCGTTATCGCCCCTCGGATTTGCCTCGGGACTTGTTGCTCCGTTTGCCGTTGGTGCCGCTTGGGATGGCTTTGAGAGCCGGCGCGAGCAACACGATGCAGAAGAGGCAATGCCCGAGGCGTTTACCGCACTTTCCATGTCGCTTGCCTCGGGACATTCGCTGGCCCAAGGCATGCGCTTTGTGGGCGCTCATGCGCAAGAGCCAGTGCATACCGAGTTTTTGCGGGTGGCGGCGGCGATCGATTGCGGCATCTCGGCGACCGACGTGCTCGATGACTTGCTCGTGCGTATCGACGCCCCCGGTCTTTCGCTTGTGACCTTGGCGCTTAAGGTGTCTCAGCGCACCGGCGCTCCGCTTGCCGACTTACTGTCCGAGGCGTCGAGCATGGTGGGGGAGCGCATTGAGCTCAAGCGCCGCCTGGATGTTAAGACGTCGCAGGCTCGCATGTCTGCGCATATGGTCGCGGCGATGCCGGCGGGCATGTGCGCGGTGTTGGTGCTGCTTTCGGCAGATTTTCGTCGCGGTCTTGCGACGCCTGCCGGCGCGGGCGCTGTGGTGCTGGGTCTTGCCCTCAACGCCGTTGCCCTGGTGGTTATCCGGCGCATTATGCGGGTGGAGCTATGAGCGCCCCGGTTGCAGTTGCGGCTTGCCTGTGCGCCCTGAGTGTATTTGTCGCGACGGGTTTGGATCGGGCGGATGCACGCAAGATCGCAGGGGCCTGCAAGCGCGAGGCGGTGCTGGTCGCTGCCGCGGGTCGCTCGGTGGTCGATGCTCTGACCGCGCGAGTGAAGGGCGCGGTTGGAGCGGGCGGCCCGGCGCGAGTGTCGCTCGGCGAAGTGTCCGAGATGATCGATGTTGTGCGCTTGGGTCTTTCGGCCGGTCTTTCGTTTGATGCGGCGCTTGAGATTTTCTGCGCCAACCGCCGGTCAGTGCTGGCTCTTCGCCTTGAGCGCGCCTGCATGGCGTGGCAGGTGGGCGTGGGCACGCGTGAGGACGAGTTGTTGGCCGCCGCGCGCGACCTGGACGTGCGAGCGCTCGAGACCTTTGCCATCACGGTGGGGCAGGCGCTCGCCCTGGGTGCCCCACTTGCCGAGACGCTGGCCGCTCAAAGTCGCGAGATCCGTGCGGCTCATCGCGCCGCGGTCGAGCGCGAGATCGAGCGTGCACCCGTCAAGCTGCTGATTCCCACCGGCACGCTCATCTTGCCGGCGTTGCTTCTGTCCATATTGGGCCCGCTGCTGGGAGCAGGCGGGATGATGTAGGGAGGAATACATGAACACGATGACTGACGCTGCTGGCAAGGTCCAGGGCTGGGCGTTTTGCCGGGCGGCACATGTTCGTCAGCGCGCCAAGGAACTATTGCAGGAGGAGAGTGCACAGGGTACCACCGAGTATGCCATCTTGGTCGGCGTGCTCGTGGTGATCGCGATTATCGCCATCGTCGCATTTAAGGGCAAGGTCCAAGATCTATGGAACGCTATCAGCGAGGGCATCAACAGCCTGTAGAGGGCGAGCGCCCCATCGGGGTGCTGCTGGTGTTTGCTTGCCTGACCGTGGCGATAGCGGCGGTGCTTTGGGGGCTTAACGCCGCGCGGCAGCAGCGTCCTGGGACCGCCTCCGATTTGGGCTCAGATTCGGCGGTGGCGTCTCAAAAAGATGAGATGCGAGATGCGGACGATTCGGATGTCGCTGTCACGGCGCAAACCTTTCTGCGGACGCTCGACAAGCGGTCTGGCACTGCGACGGATTCGCCTGAGGGCAACGCGATTGCGGTCCGGCTTGCATGGTCCGAGGACCGACCGATGACCGAAGCGGCGGCGGATATGCTGCGTGCCTATCGCGAGGTACCCACGGCGCAACTTGCTCTGAGCGGCTATCTCGACATCAAGGGAAACGTGTGGGGCGCCATCGTGCGCGACGAACGCGGCTGGGTCGATATGGTGACAATTGCCGCGGATGCTGGCGATGCTTCGTGTCGTCTGCGCGCCGTGCGCCTGAGCCCGCAGGCAACGGACTCAAAGGAGGGATCGTGAAATGCATGATGTCCTGCGTGAGGAATCTGCCCAGGCGACGGTCGAATACGCCATCGTCACGGTGGCGCTGTTATCGATCGTGCTGGCGATCGCGGGACTTTGGCGTGCCGGCACCGATGGGCGCTTGGCGGCGCTGGTTGAGCGGGCGGCATCCCATGGCGTTGCCTCGACGTCGGTTATCGACGCCGCTGCGGCCGCTAAGGACATCGCGTTGTATTGATGCCGCGCGCGAGGACCGGGCGCAGTCTACGGTCGAGGCCGCTTTTTTGCTGCCGACGTTTCTGACACTCATCCTTCTCGCGCTGCAACCGGTGTGCCTGCTCTATACGCGCGCGGTCATGGAGTCTGCCGCCGCCGAGACCGCGCGGCTCATGACCACGACGACGGCGGAGGACGACGATCTTAAGGAGTTCACCCGCCGCCGACTTGCCGCAGTGCCCAACGTTTCGATCTTTCATGCCGGCGGGCCGTTGTCGTGGGATATCGAGCTTGGCCGGGCCGGTGCGGGTGGCGTCTCGTCCGTGTCCGTTTCCGGCGAGGTCAAGCCGTTGCCTGTGATCGGTGCGTTTGCGCAGGCTATGGGTGGTACCGCCGAGGGCGGCTACGTTGAGCTCAAGGTCGATGTCTCGTATCAATCGCGTCCCGAATGGCTGGAGGGAGATTATGATTCGTGGATTGCTGCATGGGATTAGGCGCTGCCTGTTGCGGGTGACGCAAGGGTTTGCGGCCCGCCGTCGACCAGGCGCTCTCCGCAAACGAGGCGGCTTTATGGGTCGAGCCGGTATCGACCTGTTTATCGAAGACGGTGCCTACACCACGCTCTCCTCTGCGGTGGTCATCCTAGTGGTGCTCACATTGTTGTTTTCGTCGACCGCGGCGATATGGAGCATGTCGCGTGCCGGGGATACCCAGGTGGCGGCTGATAGCGGCGCGCTGGCGGGTGCCAACGTAGTGTCGTCCTATCACACGGCTGCCACGGTGGTTGATGCGAGCATCTTGAGTCTGGGGCTGGCGGGGTTTGCCACGATCGGGACGGGCCTGGTCGCCATCCTCATCCCGGGTGCCGAGCCGGTTGCCGGCAATATGGTCGACACCGGGATTGAGATCATTAAAACGCGCAACAAGTTTGCCAAAAGCGCATCGGAAGGCTTACAGAAAATCGAGACGGCCCTGCCGTATCTGATCGCCGCGCGTGCCACGCAGGCGGTGTCGGCGCAGGATACCGATAGTGTGACCTATACCGGTACGGCGCTTGCCGTGCCCAGGACATCCGAGTCTGACTTCGCTGCGCTCAAAGGATCAGAGATCTCGACCGATACCATTAAAGACACATCAGATGATTTAGAGGGTGCGGCCGAGGAGCTGCGGAAGGCTTCTGAGGACACGGCGAAGGCTAAAGAGCGTGCTTGGCTGGTGGATTGTGGTGGGTCTGACAAGGGCTCGGTCGGCAGCTGTTCTTGCATGTGGGAGCGTGCGAAAAGCCTAACGGATCTCTCCGGTGTTCAAAATCCGCATTACTCATCGAGCGTTACGTGGGAGCCCCAAGTTGCCCTTGATCGCGCGAAGGACTACTACCATTGGCGTCTGACAAATGAGAAGCCCCACGGCTCGAGTGTCGAGATGAAGGCAGAGTCTGCGGCGCGTAAGGCGTTTTATACCTATGCGAGCGCGGAGGTCGATCGGGCACATATAACCGAGAACGGAGACAGGGTCTCCTCCTATATTCCGCTGCTGCCGCGCAACTCTGATGAGGTTCGGGCGACGGAACTCTATACCGATGCGGTGTGGCCGACTAGCGTGAACGATGACAAGGCGTATCTGCATTACGGGACGACCTGCCCTAACTATAAGAAAGGGACGCCGAGCGGATTTGCTTCGGTTGCCGATTACGATGGACAGGATAAATGCAGCAAATGCCATTTTGGCGTTTTGTCGCTTGGTGCCGTTGCGGCGCCTTCAACCTCTATCGAAAACGGCTTCGAGTATCACTTTGACAAGTTTAAAGACGCCCTGGAGGACTACGTCGACTGTCGCAACAAGGAGCTCGAGCTCGAGCGTCAGACCGAGGACGAAGCCGACCGTGCGGGCAATGCGTTTGACCAGGCCATTAAAGCGCTTTCGGGCGAGCGTCCGCGTATCGCTCCGCCCGGTCGCAACGGCGTGGTTGCCTTTGCGGTTTCGGGTGCCATCTCGAGCCCCGATGAACTCAACTCTTCGTTTAACACGGCAGTCAGGCTTGGCGATCGCGGTGCCATCTCTGCCGCGGTGCTGGCGCCCGATGAGGCGACGGCGCAAAACAACGTGCTTTCGCGATTTTTCTCGACATTGAAGGAACGCTCGGGCGGCGTTGCCGGTGTGCTCGACGGCGTCATGGATGTTTGGGGGCGGCTGCTTGTGGGATACGGAGACATCCAAGGTTCGGCCGACGAACTTATGGACGAGATGATTAAGGGCCTAGGAGGGGGCAACGGCGCGTTGGGCTCCATTGCATCGTGGCTCGGCGATACCGTTTCGGCGTCCGTGGCGGCGCTGGGTTTGGAACCGTGCGACTTGCGCCTGCGAAAGCCGGTGCTGACCGATTCCGCCAACGTCATTAAGAGTCCGGGGTCTGACATTGCCGGTTTCTCTCAAGCGCAAGACAAGCTGCGAAGTATTCCGTTGGGCGTGACCGATCCCAAGGCGCTTTGCGAAGCGCTGGAATATCAAGTCGAGCGCACCATCAGCGGCACGACGTTCACGCTTGCGGAGATTCCGCTGCCCGGCGGCGGTTCCATCCCACTTACCGTCGATGTCACCACACTGGCGGGTGCCCTGGGCGGTGGGTCGTAATGGGCATCCGCACGCGCCTGTGCGAGGAGCGCGCCCAGGCGACGGTCGAGATGGCCGTGGTCACGCCCGTCCTGCTGGTTCTGGCGCTTATCGTGTACAACGTCATGGTCTTTGCCAGCGCTGTCGCGCGCTTCGACCGCGTGGTGCCCGACATCGTGTTGGCGCACGCCGTGGCGTCGGAGGGGGAGGGCGACGAAAGCTCTGTCGATGCCTCGGCGACGGTCCAGACTCAAATTCTGAATGCCATGGAAGGCTATGACTTGCAGATCGAAGTGTCGAGCGAGCAAGGCGCGGAGGCATCGGATGGTGGTCTGCTCTCCCTGTCCGGTACGTTTAGGACCTACACCTGCACCATGCACTATGAGCCGTGGCCGACTTCTCTCAGCATCGCTGGCGTTCCGCTGGGGGCGCCGACAACGTTGTCGCACGAGCGCGCGGTGACGGTCGATCCATGGCGCCCGGGGGTGGTCATGTGACCGCGGTCTCGTCCTACATCGCCTACGCGCGGGCACTCAATAGGCTGGGTTGGACGCCGGCCGAGTTTGCGGTGGCGGAGTCGTTTGTCGTGCGCCTGCGCGGCATGCTGGGACGGCGTCCGGTTGCCGCCAACGGCCTGCCGCTCGTCATGGCGTTTCCACGCTGCTCTTCGGTCCACACGTGTTTTATGGCCTATCCCATCGACATCGCCTTTATCGATGCACGTGGCTATGTCCTCGTATGCTATGAAAACGTACGTCCCTGGCGTATGTGCTCCTGCCCCGGCGCCTGGGCCGTACTAGAGCGTCCTTCAATCATTGTTTCGACCCCTGCTCTCCAACGCGTGCCGGCTTAAGAATTGGCGACAGCGGACTTTCGTCATACGAAATTGGGTAAGATGGAGGAGAAGATGCATGGATGTTGAGATCCATCCCAACGCTAAAAAGCACCTGACGGAAAAGCAGGTGCTTAGCGCTTGGCTTGCGGTTACTGAGTGCATTCGTCGCGAGTCGAAGGACGAGCCGCCGAGATGGCTTGCGATTGGATGGCTCCCAGACGGACGAAGCGTGGAGCTTGTCGCGGTCGAGCTTGTCCGTGGGTGGCTTATCATTCATGCCTTGTCTCCAGTCCAGAAGAAATTTTGGCAGGAGATTGAACGGGCTCGGCAAAGGGGTCGATGATGGGCAAGACGTATACGGCCGCTAAAGGTCAGGTTGTAACGGATGAAATGATTGACGCGTGGTGCGAGTCGTACGAGCGCGGAGAGTTTCCGGATGGCGAACATACCGTTGGTGGGATCGTGCATGGACGGCCCCCGCTCTCAGGTGAGGGGACGGCAACGTTGTCGGTCAAGATTCCTCTGGGAATGAAGGAGGCCATTCGTCGACGGGCGGCTGCCGAGGGGATGACGCCAAGTGAGTTTGCCCGTGCGGCTCTGAGCGAAAAACTTCTTGCTGCCGGCTGATGTCTCTGACGTGCCGATTTATAGAACCGAGGCTGTGCTCAAAAACTTTTTTAAAATTCTCGGTTGACCGGAACGCGTCCTTGGTTATACTAATCAAGCCTTGAAACAAGGCACACCTCAAATGGCTGGGTAGCTCAGTTGGTAGAGCAGAGGACTGAAAATCCTCGTGTCAGGGGTTCGATTCCCTTCCCCGCCACCTTGAATTGACTAGGACCTCTGCAAAGGGGTCCTTT
>JAHYYO010000040.1:0-12150 GCA_019424925.1 Collinsella sp. | reverse complement strand
GGTGCTGCGAAGGCGCTGGTCAGCCGTGGCTCTTCCCTGCTTGCGGTGGGTATTCGCGAGGTCGATGGCCAGTTTGCCGAGGGCGATGTGCTCGATGTGTGCGATCCGAGCGGTATGGTCGTCGCCCGCGGTATCGCCGAGGCCGATTCGGACGTGCTGGAGCTTGCTGCCGGTCGCCGCCAGGACCAGATCGCCAGCAACCGCCTGCTCGCAGACCTGGCCGAGAAGCCCGCGATACACAGGGATAACCTAATCGTCTTCGCTTAACCAATTGACGCTGCAAACGCCCCTAAGCGGCAATCTGACGTTCAATCGTCGGGCATGACCAGAAGGTCAATGCCCTCCTCTTTCACGTCACCTTGCTCGCTTAGGGGCGTTTTCGCTTTCCGTTCTCTACCTGCGATGGCCGTAACGCCGGCATATCGTAAGTTGCGGTGAAATAGGGATGGTTTGGCGGCTTTAAAGCCTTTAACAGTCCTTATTTCACCGCAACTCGTTGAGGCGGCGGGGTCCCACTGCCGGCACTTGGGGACGTTCCTTTTGTGCCGGCACTTTGGGACACTCCTTAGCTAGAAGATCCGGCGCAGGTCTCCGCGGTTGAGCGCTTCGTCGAAGAGGTGCTTGAACACCGCGCTGCCGTGCAGGCCGTCGTGCTCGAACTCGTTGGTCACCCAGGCATGTGAGTTGCCCACGCGACTGAGCGTATCGAGCTGCATGCCCGAGTCCACGTACATGTCATCGAAGTACACCGCGGCCTGCAGGGGCACCTCGTTGCACGCCAGGCGCTGCGGGTCGTAGATCTTGTCCCAGCTTGTGTCTTCCATAAGCAGATCCATCGCCGGCTTGAAGGGCTTAAGTTCGGGCATCTGCTCAAACATCCACGGGAACATGGCCTCGCCGGTAAACATGAGCGGTCGCGTGAGCGTGTCGAACTCGGCACGACGGGCCTTCTCTTCTGCCGCGGCCCAGCGAATGGGCATGGTGTCGCCGTCGGCGTAGATGAACTCCTGAAGCGTCCAGTACAGCGGATTCGTGCGCGTGTTGGTGCGCTCGAAGGCGCGCATCAAAAAGCTGTCAGATACCGAGGCGCCGCAGGCCAGCGTGCCGTCGCCGTCAACAAAAGCGTGATCGATAATCCAATGCATGCGCTCAAAGCTCGGCTTCATGCCAAAGTCGCTGCCCATGAGCTGTAGGCGTTCGACCGTCATCGGCGAGCCGTCGGGTAGCACGGGCTTTTGCTCCTCGAGGGCATCTGCCAGGGCCGCCACGCGCTCGACGTCGGCGGGGTAGCGGTTGTAATACTGCTGCGTCTTGGCGGCCATGCGCGGGAAGGTGTGCGCGTAGACCTCGCTTGCGCTCGCCGGTACGTGGGGGATGCCGCCGCAGGTAAAGCTTGCCGCCACGCCCTCGGGGAAGAGCGACAGGTAGCTCAGCGTCAAAAAGCCGCCGTAGCTCTGCCCGAGCGTGACCCAGGGCCTGCCGCCAAAGCCCACCAGGCGCAGGTACTCAAAATCGCGCACGATGGAGCTGGCGAGGTGGCGCTTGAGGAAGTCCGCCTGCGAGCGGGCAGCATCGGAGCCGGCCGCCTCGGCGCGCTCGCCCAGTGCGGCAATCGTGCGCCCGTCTACACAGCTGCTGCGCCCGGTACCGCGCTGGTCGGGCAGCACGACGCGGAAATGCTTGACGGCCTCTTCGATCCAGCCATCGCTTGTGGGCGACAGCGGACGCGGGCTCTCGCCACCGGGGCCACCCTGCAAAAAGAGAAGGAGCGGCAGGTCGTCGTTGATGCGGTCGGGTGCGCAAACCACGCGGTAGAAGAGCTTGATGCTCTCGGGCGCGCCGGCGATGGGTGTCGGTATAGCGCCGCGGCGCATGGTGCTGCCGACGGCCAGGAGCATCGGCTCCAGGCCGCGCCAGTCGAGGGGGACGTCGATGCTGTGGTCCTCGACATACAGGCCGGGGACGTGGTACGAAGTGATGAGGGCCATGTGAGTCTTCCGTTCGTTGCGGTGTTTCGGGTTGACCAATTCTACCGCCGCGGGCGAGGCCATGCGCAAATCGGCTACCATGGTTGCAAACTTCTAGGAGAAAGGGCCGCCCATGTCGGTCGATATAGCCACGTATGTCCACGATCTTGCCGTTGCCGCTAAGGCAGCGTCGGCCTCGCTTGCCACGGCGAGCGACGAGCAGCGCCAGGAGGCCGTGCGCGCCATGGCCGCAGCGCTGCGCAACGGTATCGACTCCATCGTCGCCGCCAACGAGCTCGATATGTCCGCCGCGCGCGATGCGGGGACCTCGGCGGGGCTCCTCGACCGTCTGCTGCTGACGCCCGAGCGCGTTGAGGGTATGGTCGCCGGCCTGGAGAAGCTCGCCGAGCTGCCCGATTCTGTCGGCCGCGTGCTCGACCACCGCGTGCTCGCAAGCGGCGTGGACCTCACCCGCGTGAGCGTGCCGTTGGGCCTGGTCGCCATGGTGTACGAGGCGCGCCCCAACGTGACGGCCGACGCCGCGGGCATCTGCATCCGCACCGGCAACGCCTGCATTCTGCGCGGCGGCTCGCTGGCCTATCACTCGTGTGCCATGATTGCCGAACTGCTGGCCGATGCGCTCGAGGCCAAGGGCTTCCCGCGCGAGGCCGTGTCGATGATCGAGTCTACCGACCGCGAGGCCACCGGCGAGCTCATGAAGCTCCGCGGCGTCGTCGATGTGCTCATTCCGCGTGGCGGTGCGGGCCTGATCCAGCGCTGCGTGCGCGAGTCGCTCGTTCCGGTGATCGAGACGGGCACGGGTAACTGCCACATCTACGTGCATGAATCCGCCGACTTCGATAAAGCGCTCAATATTATCGTCAACGCTAAGACGCAGCGCGTGGGCGTGTGCAATGCCGCCGAGTCGCTGCTGGTCGACCGTGCCGTGGCCGATGCGTTTTTGCCCGCGGTCGTGGCCGTGCTGCATGACCACGGCGTGCTCATTCACGGCGACGAGGCCACGTGCGCCGCATGCGCCGACGCCGGGCTTGCCGAGGGCGATGACTACGTTGCCGCGACTGAGGAGGACTGGGGTCGCGAGTATCTGGCGCTCGAGATGAGCGTGAAAGTCGTGGCAAACGAGGACGACGCCATCGCACACATCAATCGCTACGGCACGATGCACTCCGAGGCCATCGTTGCCGAGGACACGGATGCTTGCGAGTGCTTCCTGGACGCGGTCGATGCCTCGGCCGTGTACGCCAACGCCAGCACGCGCTTTACCGACGGCGGCGAGTTTGGCCTGGGCGCCGAGATCGGCATCTCGACCCAAAAGCTCCACGCCCGTGGCCCCTTTGCCGCCGAGGCCCTCACCACCTACAAATACAAGCTCCGCGGCACCGGTCAGGTCCGCCCCTAACCCCTCGTAAACGAAAACCGCCACAAAGGTGTCTGTCCCCTTTGTGACGGTTTTAGGTGGCGTGGGCGGTTAGGCCTGGAAGGTATCGCGGTCGGGGGCGAAGGACTGCATGGCCGCGATGGTACGGTCGAAGAGCTCGGGGAGCTCCCAACCCAGCATCTCGGCACCCTGCGTAATCACATCGCGCGAGCAGCCGGCGGCAAAGCGCTTGTCCTTGAATTTCTTCTTGAGCGACTTGGTCGTAAAGTCCATGACGCTCTTACTCGGACGCATGATGACGGCAGCACCGATCAAGCCGGTGAGCTCGTCGCAGGCAAACAGGATCTTTTCCATCTGCAGCTCGGGCTTGGGCAGCGAGGTGTTGAAGTCCGACGTGTGCGTCTGAATGGCGCGAATGAGATCGGGAGAGGCGCCCTCGCCTTCAAGGATCTCGGCCGCATAGATGGTGTGGTTCATGGGGTCGTCCTCATGCTCCTCCCAATCCAGGTCGTGCAGCAGGCCGACGATGCCCCAAAACTCCTCGTTCTCGGGGTCGAACTCGCGCGCAAAGTAGCGCATGGTGCCCTCGACCGTTTCGCCGTGGGTGATGTGGAACGGGTCCTTATTGTGCTCGTTGAGCAATTCGAACGCACGGTCGCGGGTGATTCCGGCGGAAAGTGGCTCTGCCATAAAAGACTCCTTGTGCTCGCAGGTATCGCTAAGAATGAATACTACTAGAACGACTAGAACGAAAAAACCACCACAAAGGTGCCTGTCCCCTTTGTGGTGGTTTTTGGCGCGGATGGGTTAGTTGAGGGCGGCTTGGGCTAGGCGGGCTTCGGCGGCCTCCTCGGTGACGCCCAATGCCACGGCGAACTCCTCGATGGAGCGGCGCTTGGCTTCCTTGAGTACACGCATATAGTAAGAGCTGGGCTTTTTATCGGCTTCCTCGGCCTGGCGAATGCGGTGCATCATGGTCTTTGCCACGCGGACCGTCTCGGGCGCGCCCAGCTTGAGCTGCTGCTTAAAGTGTGTCTCTTCAAGCGAGCTGTTGCGCTCGGTAAAGGTGTCGCACTCCAGCTCGTCATAGTGGCTCAGCAGATGCTCGGCATCTTGCTGAGAGATGGCGGCATGCAGACGGTCGGCCTGCGCCACGGGGTACATAAGGATCGTCTGCGCATGCCCTTGCTTGGCCTCGAGCAACAACATGGGCTGCGGCGTGTCGTCCCTAAAACCGACGACGGTGCAGACTCCCTGACCCGGATGAATGACGTGTTGACCGATTGAGAACATGCTACCTCCAACTTATACGAATTTACGTATGTCTAGAATAACACGCTGACGTGCGCAAATCCTCGCTTTATGCAGGAAAAGCACACAACTCTGATAGGTAAGAGTATTCGATAAAAGACACAGCTCATTCACACCTTTATGCATTTTCAACGCGTGCATAATCTGCAGGCAGACCGGCATCTTTGAGTGACTCCATACAAGCTGTAGTCAATTTTGTGCATATGCAATTTCGATTGGCTTTACCCTGCGACAGTGCCCCTCGCTTGTGATAGAGTGCTACAAACTCTGGCTTTTGCCCTACGAGTGACCAAGAGCTCGGGGGCTTTAACACAAGGAGGATCTATGCCCGAGAAGATTGAAGAGCTGGTACGCGCTGCGCTTGCTGCGGCCCAGGAGGCCGGCGACCTTTCCGCATTTGAACTTGACGATTGCGCTATCGAGCGACCGGCTGACACTTCTCATGGCGAGTGGACCTCTACCATGGCCCTGAAGTCCGCCAAGCTGGCCCACTGCGCCCCGCGCAAGATCGCCGAGGCCATCGTTGCCCATATGCCCGAGGATCCCGCGATCGAGAAGGTTGAGATCGCAGGCCCCGGTTTCATCAACTTCTACCTCTCCGTTGCCGTCAAGAATGCCATCTTTGGCGAGGCTCGCGAGAAGGGCATGGACTTCGCTAAGTCCAACGTCGGTGGTGGCCTGAAGACCCAGGTCGAGTTCGTTTCCGCCAACCCCGTCGGCCCCATGCACATTGGTCACGGCCGCTGGGCCGCTCTGGGCGACTCCCTTTGCCGCGTCATGGACCACGCCGGTTACGACATCCAGCGTGAGTTCTACATCAATGACCACGGCTCTCAGATGAACACCTTCGGCAACTCCATCAGCACGCGCTATATGCAGCTTGCCGACATCATCGCCAAGCAGGGCGTTGATATCGACGAGGCTCACAAGCTGCTGATCGCCGACCGTGACGCCTTTGTTGCCGACGAGAACGACGAGCACCCCGAGACCCATCCGTATCAGGACAACTTTGCCGAGACCTTGGGCAAGGACTCTTACGGCGGCGACTACATCATCGACGAGGCCGCCGAGTTCTGGCGCACCGACGGCGACAAGTGGGTCGACGCCGATCCGCAGGAGCGTATGGAGAGCTTCCGTGAGCGCGGCTACGTGAAGATGGTCGACAACATGCGCGACCTCTGCCACGCCGTCAACTGCGACTTTGACCGTTGGTACTCCGAGCGCTCGCTGTATGTGAAGGACACCGAGGGCGAGACCGCCGGCACCTCCGCCGTCGACCGCGCTTTTGAGAAGCTCGACAAGATGGGCTACCTCTACACCAAGGACGGCGCCCTGTGGTTCCGCTCCACCGATCTGGGCGACGACAAGGACCGCGTCCTGATCAAGTCCGACGGCGAGTACACCTACTTCGCCTCCGACGTCGCCTATCACTGGGATAAGTTCCAGCGCGTCGACCACGTCATCGACATCTGGGGCGCCGACCACCACGGTTACATCGAGCGCGTCCGCTGCGTCTGCGACGCTCTGGGTTACCCCGGCAAGTTCGAGGTTCTACTGGGCCAGCTCGTCAACCTGCTGCGTAACGGCAAGCCCGTCCGTATGTCCAAGCGCAAGGGCACCATGGTGACCCTTCAGGAGCTCGTCGACGAGGTTGGCTCCGATGCCGCTCGCTACACGCTCATCTCCAAGAGCTCCAACCAGATGGTCGACTTCGACATCGAGGCCGTTAAGAAGCGCGACAACTCCAACCCGGTGTATTACGTGCAGTACGCTCACGCTCGCGTCTGCTCCATCCTGCGCCGTGCCGCTGACGTAACGCCCGAGCAGGCCGACGAGATGGGCATGAAGGCCGTTGCCGCCAAGGCCATCGGTGAGAACGTCGATTACTCGCTGCTGACCGACCCGACCGAGCTCGCCCTTTCGCGCAAGCTCAACGAGCTCACCGACCTGATCGCCAGCTGTGCTCGCGATCGCGCCCCGTTCCGTCTGACCCACTTTGCCGAGGAACTCGCCGGTGACTTCCACAGCTTCTACGCTGCCTGCCAGGTGCTGCCGAGCGAGGGCCGTCCCGTCGACCCCGAGCTTTCGCGTGCCCGTCTGGCCGCTTGCGATGCCGTCCGCGTGACGCTCGCCCTGGTGCTCACCCTCGTTGGCGTTTCCGCGCCCGAGCAGATGTAACCTGCGGGTCATTTGACCGTGTAGGTTTGGTTTAACTGAGCCCTATAAGCCCGATCCCCTACGGAGGTCGGGCTTTTTTCGCAAACGCCGACGTATTGATGAATTTGGAACTGCTGGAAATACGAAACTATGCCGGTTTACTACGATGAATTGAGGAATTCTAACCACGCCGGCGTTTTGCTAAAAAGTGCAAGGCGTCTACCTGCGGTTTTAGTTCAACAAGTTTCGGAGTGGTCGCGGTTGAGCGATTCATCGTAGTAAACCGCCATAGTTTTGGCGGAGGCAGTCGGATTTGTGGGTGGCAAACAAAGAGTGTCCCTTTTGACTAGTCGTTTAAGAACGTTCCCAATGACTAAGTTGCAGGTGGCGGCGGTTGTGTTACACTAACGCTGCGTAGTTGACGCAATCATCTCGATACAGATCAATGATGTCCGTCGTTTTGAATGGAACTAGACTGTTTAGCCGCCCTGAAGGTTTATGCAGGGAGCATGTGATCACAGGGCTTGAAAAGAAAGTTGAGCAAACACTGTGTCTGATCAACAGCAAGAAAACGAAATAACGACGACGCAGGCCGCTCCCGCTGCACCGGTTGCGTCGGACCAGGTCGCGGCGCCCGCGCAAGCCTCGGCTCCTGAGACGCCTAAGGCTGCTTCGACGCCTATGCCTGTAGCGGCTGAGAAGGCCGTGCCTGCAACTGGTGAGGAGGCTGCTCCGGCAAAGCCCAAGCGCATGCGCCGCACGGCCAAGCCTGCCGCTGACGGCGAGGAGGTCACCAAGCCAAAGCGCCGTACCACGCGCACGACGCGCGCCAAGCTCACCGTTGCAGCTGACTCCTCGGCGCCGATTTCCGATGAGGTCGCGCAGGCACGTGCGTTGGCGCAGATTAGCGAGGCTCAGGTGGTGCGCGCCCGCCGTCGTGCTGCCGAGCGCGAGGCCGCGGCTCTGACCGAGCTTGCAGCTCCGTCTGTACTCGAGACTCCTGCCGCCACCGAGGTTCTTGCCGCCGACCAGCCGACCGAGAAGCCGGCACCGCGCACACGCCGTCGCACGGCTGCTAAGGCCGAGCAGGTTGCTGAACAGGTAACCCCCGAGCCCACTGAGGCTTCGGTCCGTTCCGCGGCAGGGGAGGGCACATCGCCTGTTGAGCCCGCTGCGCCTGTCGAGGCCAGCGAAGTTCCCGTTGTCGATCCGGCTTTGCGCCCGCACCGTCGCGGTCGCAAGCCCAAGGCCTTTGTCGAGGCCGAGAAGGCCGCAGCCGCAGCCGCTGCCGCTCGGGATGCTGCGGCGACCGCCGAGTCTGCAACCGCTGCCGATGCACCCGTCCAGGATGCCACGACTTCCGAGGCCGTTTCTGCCGATGCCGACCCCGCCGACGTCCGTCCCGGTCGCAGCCGTCGCACTGCTGCTAAGCGCACGTCCAAGGCTAAGGCTGCCAAGAAGGGTGCGTCCGAGGATTCCGCCGAGACGACCGCCGATGCGTCGACTGATGTCGCCAAGGCCCAGGACGTCGAACAGCCTGCGTCCGAGAAGCCCAAGCGCGGTCGTAAGAAGTCCGTTAAGGCCAAGGCGTCCGAGCAGCAGGATGTCGAAGCGCAGGTTGATTCTGGCGCCGAGGCCAATGACGCCGCCGCGGCCAATGTTGGCACCGCCGCAACCGATGGTGCCGCCCCCGCTGAGGGCGAAGACGGCACTCGTCCCAACCGTCGCCAGCACAAGCGCAACGACGAGCGCAACGAGCGTAAGGACGACCGCAACAACGACCGTCGCAACCGCCAACGCGATCGCAAACAGCGCAACAAGGAGCGTAATGCCGCTCCCACCGAGCCCACGCTTTCGCGCGAGGAACTCGCGGCCATGAAGGTCGCTGAGCTGCGCGAGAAGGCTAAGGAGTTCGAGATCGAGACGACCGGCAAGAAGAAGGCCGAGCTCGTCGAGGAAATCTACGGCACCGCTGCGAAGGCCGAGGGCTTCCGCGACATCAAGGGCATTCTGCAGATTCGCCCGGACAGCTCCGGCATCATCCACGCCCATGGCTACATGAAGTCCAACGACGACGCCTTCGTGCCCGCCTACCTCATCCGCTCCGCGCGCCTGCGCACGGGCGACGTCATCGAGGGCTCGCTGCGTCCTTCGCGCGGCGGCGACAAGCGCGCCGGCCTCGCCAAAATCACGACCGTCAACGGTCTGGACCCCGAGCAGATTCGCAACCGTCCCAAGTTCGGCGACCTCACCCCGGTCTATCCCAACGAGCCGCTGCGCATGGAGCACGGCAAGGACTCTATTACCGGCCGCGCCATCGACATCGTGTCACCGATCGGCAAGGGCCAGCGCGGCCTGATCGTGTCCCCGCCCAAGGCCGGCAAGACCACGATCCTCAAGAAGATCTGCCAGTCTATCTCGATTAACAACCCCGAGGTGCACCTCATCTGCCTGCTCGTCGACGAGCGCCCCGAAGAGGTCACCGATATGCAGCGTTCCATCAAGGGCGAGGTTGTGGCGTCGACCTTCGATATGCCTGCCGACAACCACACCCGCGTGGCAGAGCTCGTCATCGAGCGCGCCAAGCGCATCGTAGAGCTGGGTGGCGACGTCGTGGTGGTGCTCGACTCCATCACGCGCCTCGCCCGCGCCTACAACTTGGCGGCGCCCGCCTCGGGCCGCATCCTTTCGGGCGGCGTCGATTCGGCGGCCCTCTATCCGCCCAAGCGCTTCCTGGGTGCAGCCCGCAATATCGAGAACGGTGGCTCGCTCACCATCCTGGCCTCTGCCCTCATCGACACCGGTTCCAAGATGGACGAAGTCATCTTTGAGGAGTTCAAGGGCACCGGCAACATGGAGCTTAAGCTCGACCGCGACCTGGCCGACCGCCGCATCTTCCCGGCTATCGACCCCGTTGCCTCCGGTACGCGTAACGAGGACCTGTTGGTCGACGAGCAGATGCGTCCGTTTGTCTTTGGCCTGCGTCGCATTCTTGCCGGCATGAACAACACCGAGCGCGCAGCCGCATCGTTTATCAAGGGTCTTAAGGGCACCAACACCAACCAGGAGTTCCTGGTGCGTTCGGCCAAAAAACACAGCGACTACGAGCAGACGTTCTAGGTTGTCATCCGCGCGCAGCGATAGTCATCAATGCGATAAAGGGTCGGGGCTTTGAGCCTCGGCCCTTTTCTATAGCGCCGCTCCGCGCTTATTTTTGACCGTAAGACCGACGAGCAGCAGGTTTCCCGTTTCAATCCGACATCGTCACTTGCAATCGACAGGACGGTTTCGCATAATAACTTTTAAGCTTCGCGACGGAAAACGCAGATGAAACGAACCATATACCGTTGCTTTGGGGCATAGCCCCGCTTCATCTTCTCTCGCGCAGCCAACTGAATGATGCGATTTGGGTGCTGGAAGATGGGGAGAGCTCATGGCTTCTTCTGATGCAACACAACGAGCAGTCCTTGCCGGACTTTCGTGCGGGATCGGCCTTGCCGCCCCCGTGGTGATGTATGCCGCGACGCTGCCGTTCTCGTCGGTCAACGAGACGGTTGTCGCGGGCGCTGTTCCCTTTGCCGTCGGTGCGGTGGCGGGCGTGGGTATCTATGCCGCCTCGCTGGGTATCTCCGAGTATCGTGCGCAGCGTGAAGAGCGTCTGTTCCAGCCCGATGCCATGGGCGGTGCCGCCAATCTCAATCAGCATCAAAGCGAGTTCAAGACCGCCTCGATTCCAGCTCAGCAGCAGGATGCGATTCCGTACGCTGCGGCTTCTGCTTCTCAGGCTCAGTCGGAGCAGTCTACCTCGGCATTCCTTTCCGGCCTGACCGGTGCGTTCCAGCGCCGTCATGCCGATGATGGTGTCCCTACCATCGCTCGAGCCGCAGATGCCATGGACGAGGCCGAGGCTTGGTCCATGATCGACAGCATGCTCGACGACGATTCGCCGGTGAGCTGCGACCCTGCACGCTCGCGCGACGTCTATCAAGTCGCCATCGACGAGCTCACCAACGGCGGGCAGACCGGCTCCTTCAATCGCGACGATATCGCCGCCGCGGCACGCGCCGTGTCGGGCTCCCAGGCCGCCCCTGCGGGCAGCACGGCGGCTTTCGTGGCACTCGTTGCCAACGCGGCAGCCAATAACGCCTGCAGCGCCACCTCGGCGGACGTGAACGCTTCTGCCGATAATTCGTACGTTGATGAACCCATGACCGCGGACGAGGAGGCCGTTGCCGCCCGCCGTGCCGCCGAAAGCTCGCTTTGGGGCGCTCCTGCCCAGCAGCAGGCGGCTGAGGCTGCGCCGTACAATGCAAACCTCGCCAGCATGCCTATCATCTCCGGTGCCGCGGGCATCGATCTCGATGACCTCGATGAGCCTGCAGCCATCACCGCATCGATTGATGCCCAAGATCGCATCGACACCGGCGACCTTCCGGACGCCTCGCTCGAGGTTGATGTCCCCATGGCCGATTACTCGGGCCACGAGGGTATGTGGGCCGCCGCCACCGCGATTCTGGATGAGATCGACGAGCCTGCTCCTGTTTCAGCCCCCGCTCCCGTCGCTGCCCCTCAGCCTGCTGCCCCCGCCTATGTCGGCCGTCACAGCGCTGCGTTCCCCGAGGATACCGCCCGTATCTCGCGTGAGAGCATCGAGCGGGCCGAGGCTATTGCCGCCGGCATTATGGAAAATCGTCGTCACGAGCGCGTCAATCAGATCCTCGAGGAAGAGATCGAGCGCCTGCAGTCCTCTACCGCCAAGCGTACGGGCCGTGCCTATCTGAGCGTTATCGAGGGCGGTACCGCCAGCTTCGCGCCGCTCCGTGCGGAGGCATAACTTCTGCATGGTTAAGATCAATCGAAAATGGGCGGTCGTAACCTGCCTGATGGCGCTCTTGATCTGGGGCAATTCGCTGGTTCCCGGCTCGGGGTCGGGCTCGCTGAGCCTAACGGTCATGGAAGCTATCCGCGGTTTCCTGCACGGTGTGGGACTTCCATATGCATGGGTGACCAACTTTGTTGTTCGCAAGTGTGCGCATTTTACCGAGTATATGGTGCTCGGCATCCTGGCAACGCATGCCTTTGATTATGAGGGGCGGCGCACCTTTGACGTGCTGCTGCCCACGGCGGTGTTCCTGCTGCTGATTCCTTCGATCGACGAGACGATTCAGCTCTTTGTGCCGGGACGCGCCGGCATGATCACCGATGTGATGATCGACTGCTGTGGAGCGGCAACGGGCGTTGTGCTCCGATATCTCTTACGGCCGCTGATGCGCGCCAAAAAAGCCGCCTAGGACGTATTGTTTGGTCCTAGGCGGC
>JAHYYO010000004.1:0-78664 GCA_019424925.1 Collinsella sp. | reverse complement strand
CCGCAGGAAGCTTGGATACGCCTAGGCGCGGTCCAAGAAATCGTCCGCACCCCCTGTTGTGATGGTTTGTATGCTGAGGATGGGCTTGGAAAGTCCGTTTTGCTCGAAGCGACCTGTCCTGTCGTACGAGTGTCGGCATGATTCTCTCGTGGGGTATTATGTTTTCCGAAGAATAAAACGCCGCGTGAGGGGAGGGCTGCGTGGACGGGCACGTGCAACATGACGGCTTTGGTCGCGATATCAACTACCTGCGCATTGCCGTTACCGACAAGTGCAATTTCCGCTGCATTTACTGCATGCCGGCCGATGGCGTGGCGCCCCGTGCGCACGACGAGCTGCTCAGCGCCGAGGAAATCGCCCGCTTTGTGCGCTTGGTAGCGGGGGAGGGCATTCGCCGCGTGCGCCTGACGGGCGGCGAGCCGCTGGTCAGTCGCCGTATCATCCCGCTCATTCGCGACATCCGCGCGATTCCGCAGATCGAGGACATCTCACTTACCACCAATGGCGCTCTTCTGCCCAAGCTGGCACCGCAGCTCAAAGATGCCGGGCTTAACCGCGTCAACATCTCACTCGACACGCTCGACCCTACGCTCTTTGGAAAGATCACGCGCCTGGGTCGGCTCGAACAGACCATGGCTGGCATCGACGCGGCGCTGGTTTGGGGCTTTGAGCCCGTTAAGGTCAACTGCGTTGTGGTGCGCCGGCTCAACCAAGACGTGGCGGCCCTCGCGCGGCTCACGCTCGATCGCCCCATCCACCTGCGCTTTATCGAATACATGCCCATCGGCGACGAGCGCACGAGCTCGCATTGCGCCGTGGACCCGCATGCGCTCGCGCTCAATCCCGAGCTGTGGGACGCGAGCGATACCGTGCCGAGCGACGAGCTGCGGGCGCGCATCAATGCCGGGGCCGCTGCGGTGGGACTGGGCGAGCTCGAGCCGCTCGACATCAACGACGCTCCTGCCGGCGCGGGCCCTGCGCGCTATTGGCACTTTCCGGGCGCGGCGGGAACGGTCGGCTTTATTAGCGCCATGTCCAACCATTTTTGCGCGAACTGCAACCGTCTGCGCCTGACGGCCGATGGCAACGTGCGCCCGTGCCTGTTCAGCGATGCCGAGTATTCGGTGCGCGACGCCCTGCGCCGTGGTGATGATATGCAGGTACTTTCGATTTGGCGCGATGCCGTGGCCCACAAACCGCAGGAACACGCGATAATTGGGGGCACGCAACGATTTATGTCCCAAATCGGAGGATGATCATATGGCCAAGAGCAGGTACGCCGATGCCACCAAGGCCGCTCGCAGGGCCGCGATGTCTGCCCACAAAGCCACGGCTGCGGCGAATACTGGCAACGCCGACGCGTCCGCGCAGCCGTCTGCCGGCGCTGCTGCCCAGCCCGCCCGCGACGCCCGCCGCGACGAGCTGACGCACGTGAATGCCAAGGGCGAGGTTCGTATGGTCGACGTGTCCGACAAGGCCGAGACCCATCGCATCGCCATCGCCGAGGGCACCATCCTCATGCACCCCGAGACGCAGGCCATGGTACTGCAGGACCGCGCCAAAAAGGGCGACGTGCTTGCCTGCGCGCGTGTGGCGGGCATTATGGCCATCAAACGCACGAGCGATATCATCCCCATGTGCCATCCGCTGCTCATTACCAAGAGCAAGTGCGACATTGCGCCCATCGCTTCGGCGGGGACGCCGGCCGAGGACGTGCCCGAGGGCTGGGCGCCGGCGCGCGCGGACGGACAGGTTGGCTTTCACGTGCTGGTCACGGCGGGCGTGACGGGCAAGACGGGTATCGAGATGGAGGCCCTGACCGGCGCGAGTGCCGCGTGCCTGACCATCTATGACATGTGCAAGGCCGTCGATCGCGGCATGGAGATCGTCGACGTGCGCCTGCTGCACAAGGAGGGCGGCCGCTCGGGCGTGTGGGATCGTGCAGAGCGTCAGGCCGCTGCTGTTGAGGCCGTGGCCGCTGACGGTGCCGCACCCGCAAGCGCGCCTGTCGCCGTCGCGCCCGCAGCTCCGACGCCGGCCGTCCCCGCGATCGCGTTTATCGGCTACCAAAACTCGGGCAAGACCACGCTCGTCGAGAAGGTCATTGCCGAGCTCACTCGCCGCGGCCTGCGCGTGGGTTCGCTCAAGCATCATGGGCATCATGGCTTTGATATCGATGTGCCCGCTAAGGATACGTGGCGCCATCACCAGGCCGGATCCAAGCACGTGGGACTCATCTGCGCCACGCGCTGGGCGGAGTACGCCGATACGCGCGAGGAGGACGAGATGCCCGCGCGCGAGCTGCTGTCGCGCTACAACGATGTCGACGTGGTGATCATCGAGGGCTACAAGACCGAGGGCTTCGACAACATCGTGGTCGCGCGCTCCGGTGTCGACCGTCTGCGCGGCAAGAGCTCGCTCGACCTGGTCGACGGTCACACGCTGGCCCTTGCCTGCAACGAAGCCCTGGCACGTCAGGCCTTCGACGCCGGCTTTGCGACCCGAGCCATCAACATCAACGACGCCCGAGCCATCTGCGACCTCATCCAAGACCATCTGGCCTAAAACCTGCCAAAAAGGGACAGGTTTGTTTTGGCAGGTTTTATCTGGGCAAACGCCATTTCCACCACAAAGGGGTCAGGCACCTTTGTGGTGGTTTTTGCCAAAGAGGCTTTGACTTAAACCTACCTCAAGGTGCAATAATCGCTGACAAACGATTGCGATTACGGAGGTCTCATGCCAAAACTGTACTTTATGCGTCACGGTCAAACGCTCTTTAACCTGCTTCGCCGCAAGCAGGGTTGGTGCGACTCGCCGCTTACCGAGCTGGGGATCGAGCAGGCTAAAACTGTCGGTGCGACCCTGCGAGGGCGTGGCCTTACGTTTGACCATGCGTACAGTTCGACGTCCGAGCGTGCGTGCGACACGCTTGAACTTGCGTTTCCCGGTCAGCCTTACGAGCGCGTCAAGGGCCTTAAGGAGTGGAACTTTGGCAAGTTTGAGGGCGCGAGCGAGGATTTGAATCCGCGCCTGCCGTACGGCGATTTTTACAAGCAGTATGACGGCGAGGGCGAAGACGAGTTTCGCGAGCGCATCATGGCGACCATCACCGAGCTCATGCAGCGCCCTGGGCATGAGAGCGTGCTATGCGTGAGCCATGGCGCCGCAGCGGCTCAGGTTATGCGCGGCGTGGGCGTGGAGCCGCTCAAGATGAAGAACCGCATCGGCAACTGCTGCGTGCTCGAACTCGACTTTAATCCTGCCACCAGCACATTCGCTCTCGCAGATCTGTACAACCCCTACGGCACCCCGCGCGAGTAGCATCGGGGCATCAGCCAAAACCACCGCAAAGGGGCCAGGCACCTTTGCGGTGGTTTTGCCGTTTACAGGCTATTTCCTACCGTTCGGCGGACTTTCGCGCCAATGGGGCTTACGCTGCATACAAGTTTCATCCTACAATCGCCCACGTGCTCACAAGTTTGTTACTCCTCGGGAGGCATCACTTGCGCATAATAGAAGACGAGGAATATCGCCCCGTCGTCTAGCGCCGATGTCCGAGGAGTTTTTTCATGCTCATTTTAAAGAAGATCAACAATAACGTTGCTCTTGCCGCCAGCGATGACGGCCGAGAGGTTGTTGTCTTTGGCAAGGGCATCGGTTTTCACGAGATGCCCTACGAGCTTGCCGATGAGTCCCTTATCCAGCGCAAATTCTATAACGTTCCCGAGAGCTTGCAGGATATGGTCGGCACCCTTCCCGACGACGTTTTGCTCGCCGCGAGCGACATCGCCTGCTTCGCATCCCAGCAGCTTGGCTGCAAGCTATCCGGTGGCCTGCCCTTTATCCTGGCAGATCACCTGCAGTTTGCCGTCCAGCGCGACGACGACCAGCTCAGCGCTCCCAATCCGCTCGAGCACGAGGTGGCCTTCATCTACCCGCGCGAGCTCCAGATCGGCCAGGCGGCGCTTGCCATCGTGCAAAAGCACACTGGCGCCAAGTTGGGCCAGAACGAGGCCACGAGCATCGCGCTCCACATCGTTAACGCCGAGGTCGATGGCATGGGCCGCGCCAAGGACATGGACTTCATCATGAAGAGCACCCGCGTGCTCGACGAGGTGACCCATTCCGTGGAAAAGCAGCTTGGCTGCTCGCTCGACACGGCGTCGTACTGCTACATTCGCTTTCTTGCGCACCTGCGCTTTTTGGTTCGCCGCCTCTGCAAGGGCAAGTGCACGCAGACCGAGAACTCCTCACTGTTTATGCAGGCCGCCCGCGATTTTCCCGAGGCCTACCAGTGCGCATACGCCATCAACCGCGTGTTCGAGAAAGAGTTCAAGCAGAGCTGCTCGGACGAGGAACTCTTGTATCTGATGATGCATATCAACCGTCTGCGATCGGCTTCGCAGACCGAGTGAGTAAAGCCGCCAGCCCGGCGGCAATCGCAACAATTCTTTTTGGTTTCTAACTGCGGGCAAGGTACCGGCTCGCGGTAGGGGATATTTTTGCCGAAATTTGGAAAAGAGAGGACAGATCATGGCAGGTAAATACGACGATCTTGCTACCCAGATCGTAGAGCTAGTTGGCGGCAAGTCCAACGTCAAATGCGTCGCACACTGCATTACCCGTGTTCGTTTTAAGCTCAAGGACGAGTCGAAGGCCAATGACGAGGCAATCTCTCAGCTGCCCAACGTCATCAAGGTCATGCACGCCAACGGCCAGTACCAGGTTGTTGTGGGCAACATTGTCGAGGACGTCTACGACGCCGTTCTCAAGGCCGGCGGTTTTAGGGACGGCGGCGCCGTCGACGCCGATGACGACGATGCCGCTCCCAAGGGCGTTACCGATGTGATCATCGACCTCATCTCGGGCATCTTCGCCCCCATGCTCGGCACCTTCGCCGCCGCCGGTATCATGAAGGGCCTGCTGGCGCTCGCTACCTTCCTGGTCCCGAGCTTTGCCAACGACGGCGCCTACACGCTGCTCTACACCGTCGCTGACGGCATGTTCTACTTCCTGCCCGTGGTGCTCGGCTACACCGCCGCCAAGAAGTTCAAGATGAGCGAGTTCAACGGCATGGCCATCGCCTTTGCTCTGGTGTACCCCACCATGGTTGCCCTGACCTCGGGCGAGGTTGTCGGCTCCGTCGAGCTCGGCTTTGCCGGTACCTTCTCTTGGTACACCACGTTCCTGGGCCTGCCGCTCATCATGCCTGCCTCGGGTTACACCAGCTCCGTTATCCCCATCCTTCTCATGGTCTGGTTTGGCTCGACCCTCGAGCACTGGGTTAAGAAGTGGATGCCCGCTTCTATGAAGATGTTCTTCACCCCGCTGATCGTCGTCACTGTCACCGTCACCCTTGGCTACCTGGTCATTGGCCCCATCGCCACGCTCATCACCAACCTGCTCGGTGAGTTCTTCGCACTGCTGTTTGGCCTGCCCATGATCGGCTCCCTCTTGGGCTGCACCCTCGTCGGTGCCTTCTGGATGTGCCTGGTCATCTTTGGCTTCCACTGGTCGCTCGTGCCCATCGCGCTGGTCAACCTGTCCACTCTGGGCCACGACTACATCCTGGGCTCCGTTATCGCCCACTCCTTCTCGCTGGGCGCCGTGCTCTTTGCCATGTATCTCAAGAACAAGGACGAGAAGTTCCGCGGCATCGCGCTGCCGGCCATGATCTCCGCTTTCTTCTTTGGCGTCACCGAGCCCGCTATCTACGGTGTCGCCCTGCCCGATAAGAAGGCCTTCATCAACGCCAGCATCGGTTCTGCCGTGGGCGGCCTCATCATCGGTATCTCCGGCGCCGTGGTGTACATGTCCGGTGGTCTGGGCGTCTTCAACTGGCTGTCCTTCATCGATCCCTCCGGTGTTAACGGCATCAACCACATGATCTGGGCTATCGTTGCCTCGCTCGTGGGTGCCGCCGTGGGCTTTGCGATCGAGTTTGCCACCTACAAGCCCGAGGCTGCCAAGTAGCCCAAACGACAAAGACTCGGTACCAAGCCGGCGGGGGAGCGCCCCGCCGGCTTTTTCCAAATGGACGAGGGGTCCCGCACAGGCGTCGATAGAGGCCTCGCCACGAAACTGGCCTATCTACTACCTTTTAACGGTAGGGGCCAACCATACGGCGGTTTACCAAAAATCGCCAAGCCGTCTACCTGCGGTTTTATTTTTGGCAATTGCGGTGTGGTCAGGGGTTTGCGGTAAAAAGTAGTAGATAGGCCGGTTTCGTGGCGGCGGTTCCTGCGCGGGCCTCGCTCCGGACGCAAATTTCCCTGCGGACGCCGCTTCGACGTCCGCGCAACCACCCCCAACACGTACGAAAGGAGCCAACATGGCTTTTCCCGATGGATTTCTGTGGGGCGGCGCCACTGCCGCCAATCAGTGCGAAGGTGGATACAACGAGGATGGCAAGGGCCTCGGCGTTCCCGACATCATGACGGGCGGCACGGTCTCCGAGCCGCGCCACATCACCGACGGCATTCTGCCCCAGTACCACTATCCCAGCCACGAGGCCGTGGATATGTACCATCATTATCTTGACGACATCAAGCTCTTTGGCGAGATGGGCTTTAAGTGCTACCGCATGTCCATCAACTGGAGCCGCATCTTCCCCAACGGCGATGAGGCCGAGCCCAACCAGGCCGGCATCGAGTTCTACCGCCGCGTGTTCCAGGCCTGTCAGGAGCAGGGCATCGAACCCATGGTCACCCTCAGCCACTACGAGCTGCCCTATGGCCTGTCCAAAAACTACGGCGGCTGGAAGAACCCCAAGCTCATCGATTTCTATCTCAACTACGCCCGTACCGTCATGACCGAGTACAAGGGGCTGGTGCGCTACTGGCTCACCTTTAACGAAATCAATTGCCTGCTCATGGGCGGCTTTGGCGGCGTGATGGGCGGCGGCATGGTGCCCGAGGCAACTGACACGCCCATGACCTTTGGCAATTGCGAATGGGATGATCCGCAGGCGCGCTTCGATGCCCTGCACCATCAGTTCCTGGCGAGCGCCAAGTGCGTCTCCATGGGCCATCAGATCGACCCACAGAACAAGATCGGCTGCATGATCGCCGGCAACGCTTGCTATCCGCACACGTGCAACCCGGCAGACGTTCTGGCCGCACAAAAGCAGCAGCGCGAGATGAACTTCTACTGCGGCGACGTGCAGGTGCGCGGTGCGTATCCCTCGTGGGCGCCCAGCGTGTGGCGCCGCGAAGGCGTGCACGTGGAGGTTTCGCCCGAGGACGCCGCCACGCTGGCCGCCGGCAAGGTCGACTTCTACAGCTTTAGCTACTACATGAGCGCCACCGCCACGGCCGACCCGGTGCTGCTGGAGCAAGGCAACATTTTTGGTGGCGCCGGCAACGAGTATCTCAAGAAGAGCGATTGGGGTTGGGCGATCGACCCCGAGGGCCTGCGCTACTACCTGGAGGAGGTCTACGACCGCTACCAGGTGCCGCTGATGATTGTCGAGAACGGCCTGGGCGCGGTGGACGAGGTCGAGGCGGACGGTTCGATTCACGACAGCTACCGCATCGATTACCTGCGCGAGCATATCAAGCAGATGGAGATTGCCATCGAGGACGGCGTGGACCTGATGGGCTACACCATGTGGGGCTGCATCGATTTGGTGAGCGCCTCGACCGGCGAGATGAAGAAACGCTACGGCTTTATCTACGTCGACAAGGACAACGACGGCAACGGCACGCTCGCCCGCAGCCGCAAGGACAGCTTCTTCTGGTACAAGAAGGTCATCGAGTCCAACGGCGCCGACCTGGCCTAGCCAAGTCTCAACCAGCGTAAACGTCACTTCCACCACAAAGGGGCCAGGCACCTTTGTGGTGGTTTTTGCTTTGGTAGATGTTTGGGACATGCCTTACAATCTACCGAGTAGTTCATGACGGGCGAAAAACGGAGAGAAGGGTCCTGATGCGTCCTTAATGTTTCAAGCGGATAGATTGATTCGATAGACGGTGGCGAATGCCCACCGCCCGTATTCGTATGAAACAAGGAGTCTCCATGCTCGCATCTCTTTTCTCAAAGCCTCAATCATCGCTTTCCGTGCAGGCTAAACGCCTGGTGGCAATGCGCTTTCTCATCTACACCGGTTTTCAGACCAGCTACTTTATCGGCGTCATCGGAACGCTCACCTATGCGGACGACGCTACGGTCGTCGCGACATCGCTGGCCGTCCTGTTTATGAATGTATTTGTGATCCTGGGATCCTTTGCGGGTGGCGCGGCGCTCGACGCCTGGGGTCCGCGCCGCCATTTCTTGCTGAGCATTGTGGGCACGCTCGCAACTGGCACGGCAATCATCGCCTTTGGCAGCGCGACCGGCATCGTCCTGCTCGGCGCGGTGTTTCTGGGCTTTACGATGGGGCTCGCCCAGCCCATTGCCACATCCTATCCGGCCTACCTCACCGACGATCCTGTCGAGCTCAAAGACATCAACTCCGCCATCGCCATGGTTTCAAACGTGAGTATCATCGTCGGGCCCACGTTGGGCGGCTTTGTCGCGGCTGCTGCATCGTCACGCGCGGTGTTCGTGCTCATGATGCTCTTTACCGTGCTGGCGCTCGTTGCCGGCTGGGGCTTTAGGTCGCAGACCAGCCATGTCGTCGGGCATGGGGATGCCGATTCGGCAGAGGAAGGGGAGCGTGCGGGACAAAGCTCCAACCCCAGCACGTCCGCCCGTGTCACCTTCGCGACCAGCATCAAAACAGTCTTCACCAACAGCGTCCTCGCCCTGCTGTTCTGCATCATTTTTCTTTCGAACTTTGGCTACGGAGCCTTCGATCCGCTCGAGTCGTTTTTCTATCGCGATGTCCTACACGTCGGTGTTGAGTGGATGGGCTGGCTCTCGTCGGCCTCGGGCGTGGGCGCGGTGCTGGGTGCTGTGCTCGCGCTCCGCTTGCCGCCGCACCTGGTCAACCTTAAAACCCTGCTCGTGGCGCTTATGTCCGTGGGCCTGGGAAGCCTGCTCTATGTGGGGACGCCGTACGTGGGCGTGGCCCTCGTCGGCCAGATCGCCCTGGGCATTGCTTGGGGTGTCGTCAACCCGCTCCACAACACTATCGTGCAAACGACGGCCCCGCTTGAGCAGCTCGGCCGCGTCAATTCGGTCATGGGCTTTGGCAATATGTTCGCCGGCGTGGCGCCGCTGGCGATTGCCCCGTGGCTGGCGGCGACATTTGGCGTACAACGGACACTCGTAGGGGCGGGCATGGTCGTGACGGCAGTTCCCGCGGCGTTGCTGCTGTTTGGACGCCGGCATCTGGATCGTGCCGTAAAGCGGTAAGAAACCATCACAACATTCGATAAAAACCGCGATTTTGCCGAAAAACGTCGAATGTTGTGATGGTTTGGCCCGCAAATGTCACTTCCACCACAAAGGGGCCAGGCACCTTTGTGGTGGTTTTTGCTTTAACGGGCCGCGCCTGCGCCTTGGTATACCATGTACGCCGTTCGCGAATGCACCCCACACCGCCGCACAACCCAGAAAGGCCCCCATGGACACCACCTTCAGCCACATCAAAGCCGTGTTCTGCGATATCGACGGTACGCTGCTCACGAGCCAGCACACGGTGTCCCCGCACACCGTGGCGGCGATCCGCGCCCTGCGCGAGCGTGGCGTGCTCTTTGGCCTGTGCACCGGGCGCGACGCCCACGCGACCGAGGCCATGTACGAGCTCTGGGGCATCGAAGGCCTGGTGGACGTGCTCGTGGGCTGCGGTGGCGCCGAGGTCATCGACCGCGCGCACGACATCAACGAGCTGAGCTATCCGCTGCCGGGCGAGACTATCGCGCGCATCTGCAAGCACATGGCGGACCTTCCGGCAACACCCGTCTGCCCCCGAGACGGCGTGTTCTACGTGCCCGAGAGCAATGCGTGCGTCGAGCACCTGTCGCGCGTCGACGGCGTACCCTACCAGGTGGTCGATTTTGCCGAGTTCTTGCGCGAGCCGCAGCCCAAGGTGATGTTTACCATGGCGCCCGAGGTGATGCCGCAGGTCATCGAGCGAGCATCGACGTTTGCCGATAACACTGTTAAGGCGGCGGCTCTGCAAACCACGCAGCGGCTCTACGAGTTTATGGATCCGCGCGTGTCCAAGACACGCGGCCTTGTGCGTGTGGCGGAGCTCAACGGCATGGAGCTCCAGAACATCTGCGTGTTTGGCGATGCCGATAACGACACCTGCATGGTTGCCGACGCCGGCGTGGGCGTGGCCATGGCAAACGGCAGCGATGCCACCCGCTCCGCCGCCGATTTTGTAACCGCCAGCAACGACGAAGACGGCATCGCGATCTTTATCGAGGAACATCTGCTGTAGCGCCGGGGGAGAGCCACCGCAAAGGGGACAGGCGCCTTTGCGGTGGCCTCAGGCGATTTGGGCGAATTGATGCCTAAAATCTGCGCGAAAATTCAAATTTAGTTGTCTGAACATTACGCTTCTAACCACCGATGGGTTAAAGATATTCTCATCAGTTTGGTAGGGTATTCCTCCCGGTTGATGACCTACCGCTCACTGTCGTTATTCGACCGTTCACAGGATGTTTGCTCTTGAGCAAAAGGTTGTGCAAATAAATAAAATGCTATTAAAAAACTGATAACTAACTTAATTACCAGTAGAAACAGATGTTTTATAGCGAATAAACGAAGGCAAATCTAAACAATTGTCAAGAGAATTAAGAACTTGCACAAAAATGTCGGTTTTGCTGCTCAGATGTTTAAACAATCGTTATAATTGCATCACTTAGCGAGCGCAATTACAGATTGCGCAGATACGTTTGATAGGGAAAGAGCAAGATCGCGGTCTCTTGGGGAGGAGACATCGATGAAAGCGAATTCGGACAAATCTAAGCAGAGTAATAAAGCGACGCGCCGTGTACTGGCAGGCGTTTTGTGCGGAGCCTCCGTGTTGAGCCTGGTACTGTCGCTCGTCATGCCTCCGATCTCGCAGGCCATCGCCAACGATGCCGAGGCGGTTTCTACCGAGGAAACTGTGATGGGGGGGGGTTCCTCAAGTGAGTCTACTGGTATAGACAACAGTACTAACGGGGATGCCGGCACAGACGCCGATAACCAGAACAGCGACGATGCTGCGAGCGACGACGATGCTCGGCCGGAGGAGCAGTCCAAGTACGAGTCGCAGGCGGAAGATAATGATGCGATGGATGTTAACGCTGTCGCGTCAGCCGAGGAGGCTGCAGAGAGCGAAGAGACAACCACAGCTATTACTAACATTACTAACGCCGATGATTTGTCAGCTAAGCTTCAAGGCGTTGGGGAAAACCAAACTGCCTGCTTCGAGCTTACAGCTGATATTGACTATGCTGGTGAAATCAAACTTGAGAAGAGCGGCAGCAATATAACGCTGAACTTAAACGGTTATAAGATCAAGTGCTTGAACACCGAAATGCCGTTATTTGATGTTGCTAACGGCGCAACACTTACAATTAAGGACGAAATTAAGGACTCCGCGCCGGTGACTGAGACGGTCAACGATGTCCAACAGCTGACTAATCAGGGGCAGAACCCGAATCCCAATAATTATGGCAAGAAAGTCGAGCTAAATTACGTTGGTGGCATTCCGTCTAATCTTACCTACTACGTGACCAAATCGACTCCGAGTGGTACAGGGACAATCGAGACGCTTGTCAGACATAACGTCGATATTAAGGGCGCCATCGTGGCGTGCGACGGCAACGCAAATCTAAAGCTCATCAATCTGTATAACAACAACGGCAAGGGTGGCACGTTTAACCTTGTGAGCGGCGTGATCACGCAAAAACAAGGCAGCAGCGTTAGCAGCTTGGTCTATGCCGAGAACGGCTCTACCGTCAACATGCGCGGCGGCTATGTGTGTGGAGCTTCTGGCTCGGGTGCGGGCGGCGGAATTGAAATACACGGTAATTCGACCCTCGAGGTTTCCGGTGGCGTAATTGCCGGCAACAGTGCTCCTAGTGGCGGTGGTGTGTATGCTAAAGACTCCACGGTCAACATAACTAATGGCGTAATCTCCGGCAACAGCACGCTTGCTACTGGTGTTGGTTTCGGCGGCGGCATCATGGCCGAAGGCGGCAGCGTTACTGTTTCTGGTGGCTACATTACTAACAATAAATATGCCAATTACTGTGGTAACGATGGTAATGGCGATCATGGCGGTGCTGGACTTGCCGCTAAAAACGGTACTCATGTCACCATTTCTGGTGGCCAGATTACGGGCAACTATTCTGAGGAAGCTGGCGGTGGCGTCTATGTGACCGACATCGGACACCAAGGGGGGAGAACGGCATGGCTCAACATTACGGGGGGAACTATTGCCTCTAACGTGAGTTTTCGCTCTGAGGGTGCCGGCATTCGCGTGGGCCAGATGGTTGACGCGATGATAAAAGGAGCGTCAAATTCAAATCCAGTCTATATCACTAATAACCACTGCATGTCTCGCTTTGACTGGGGTGGAGGCGGCATCTTCGTCCAGGGCGATTCTAAGGTCGCGTCTAATGCTGGTAGGCTATTTGTCTATAACTCCTATATAAGCAGCAATGAGGCCGGTGGCTACGGTGGCGGCGTTGCGGTTTGCCCGACGGGTAAGACTTTGGTGACAGGCACCGACGGCACGGCGATTTTCGGTAATACTTCTGCCGGAAATGAGCAAAACGCGAACGATTACGAATCCGTGAGTAATACAGGCAATAACGGCACCCCCCATCTTTCCGGCGGTGGTCACGGTAAGGACCAGGACTCCGACGCCTACAATGCCGAAGTGTTTCGCGAAAACGGCCACGCGGACTTCTTCCTTGCGGCGGAGGGTCATACGACTCCGATCGCGGCGGTGATTGGCAAAATGCTTGGCGGCGGCGATGCTAAGTATCGGGGAAGCTTAGAGCTTCAGAAAGCCATTACTGTCCCCGCTAACGGTGGCGTGCAGGTATATAACAGCATCGGCCTGAGTTCGAATGTTAAGGCTCAAGACCCCGAGGCGATCAATGCGCGAAAGGCTGCGCTAGAGGCGGGCGCGACGTTTATCACGGGCAATTATTCCTGGAACCATGGCGGCGGCATCATGTCGAACGGCGACCTGTACATGGGCGCGCCTGAGGACACGTATGTCTATCCGAGCCTCAAGCTCAAGGCGACCAAGAAGCTGGAAGGCCGCAAGCTCAATGATGGGGAGTTCTCCTTTACGGTGTATCGCAAGGATTCAGACGACCCTTTGGCTGGCACGACAGCTGGCACGACATTCAATCGCGACGTTTGCACCGAGGTTGGAACAGCAGCAAATGATGCAGAAGGCAGCATTACGTTTGACCTTGGTGAACAATTCGCATCGAGTGGCGCGGGTAACGAAATCACATACTACTTGGTCGAAGATCCCGGTGGTGATTCTGACATCACGTACGACTCCAGCGTGTATAAGATTGTGGTGACGGCCGAAGATACCAAGACCTTGCTCATGTCTGTTCCGAGTAAAGAAAACTCAAGCCAACTGAAGGATCTTTACATCCATAACTACACGATTAAAAACGTCGGTGTAACCAAGTACGAATTCCGCGAGTCGTCTGGGAAGTGGGAGAACGTAAAAGCGAGGAGCAAGGTGCAGAAGAGTGGAGACTATTATCCAATTATCTGTGAGGGTGACTCCACGACTTTCACTAACAAGTTCACTCCGTACGACTCGAAGGGCTCCTGGACGCCTATGGCGACTAAGGTCGTTGAGGGTGGCGAGATGAAGGGGTTCACGCTCCAGCTTGCGACCGACACAGATTTTACGGATATCGTTAGCAGCAAGTCCACCACTGCCGACGGCGACAAGTCCCAGACCCTGAGCTTCGACAAGATTGATTACAAACTCGATCAACTCGACCAGCTCGCGTCTGGCCCCACTGGCCGTGGTGCTTCCAAGACCTTCACGTACTACGTGCGCGAGAAAGACGACGGTTCGCTGTTCTCGCACTATACGTACGACAAGTCGGTCTATCAGATTACGGTTAACGCGACTGACGACTCTAACCACCATATCGACGTCACTGCGACCTACAAGCAGATTCAGGATCGTGATGGCAGTGAAGTGACCACTGACACGCCCCACGACCTCACCGGCAAGTCCACTCCCACCTTCACCAACACCTACTCCACCTCTTTGCCCCTTTCTGGTATGTCGGGCGTCACTCTGACGTACCTTGCCGGCGCGGCGGTGCTTTGCGCTGCTGCGGCCTGGATGCACATTCGTCGCAAGGCGAATGCGAAGGGAGGTGAGCGTCGTGAATAAGAAAGTTTGCTCCTTCCCGATCTTGTTTGCGCTGCTTGCCCTCCTGATCGGCATCTGCGCGGTTGTGTTCCCCGCATCCGCGCAGGCCGCGCCGACCTCGACCGGTTCCATCACGGTGAGCGGCGCCGTGGCGCGCAGCTACGACGCCTACCAGATCTTTAGCGCCAACGTCGTCGACGGCGACGGCGACGCCAAGACCTTCACCGACCTTGCCTGGGCAAGCGACGCCGTGCGCGACGCCGCCCTGCCTGTGCTGCACAGCGCCGGCATGCCCAATTCCCAGACCACCGCGCGGGAAGCTGCCGAGTGGCTCAACACCGATTCCCACCTTACGAGCGCGCTGAGCGCACAGCTCGCTCGTTCCCTCCAGAGCTCTGGCGCCGTGCCCGTGGCCCTTAACGCGGGCACGGCGGCCGAGCTGCCCTGCGGCTACTGGCTCATCGTCGCCAGAGACGACGCCATCGCCCAGGGCGAGGCCGGCACCGCGCCGATCATGGCCCTGGTGGGCGGCAGCGCCGTCACCGTCAAGCCCAAGGCGGCGACGCCCAAGGTCGCCAAGCACGTGCTGGAGGACAGCACCGCCGCATGGCAGAAGGCCGCCGACGCCACGGTCGCCGACGACCTGTACTGGCGCCTCTCTGCCACGGTCCCGGCGGGCCTTGCTGCCTACGACACCTATACGGTGCGGTTCGTCGACACCATGAGCGCGGGGCTCGACCCCTCCAAGGTGGCCGCGAGCATGCGCGTGTACGTGGCGACGGGCGCGGACGGCGGCTTTGACGCCGTCTCGGCCGACAAGGACGGCCGCGTCGGCACCGAGCCCGCGAAGGGCTGGACCGACATCACGGCCCAGTGCGCCACCAAGGTAGCGGCCGACGGCAAGACCTTCACCGTGCGCACCGGCGACCTGATCGCCGCGCTCGGCGGGGCCGACGCCTTCACCGCGGGCGTCCGCGTGGTCGCCGTGTACAACGCACCGCTCAACAGCGCATGCAACCACGGCATCGCGAAGGGCAACCCCAACGAGGCCTACCTGCGCTACCCGCGCTCTCCCTTTGCCGACCAGTCCGGCGACGCCGGCTTCACCCGCACGCCGAGCGACGACGCGTGCGCCTACACCTGGGATCTCGCGCTCACCAAGCGCGGCAGCGACGGCGACAAGCCGCTTGCCGGGGCGGTCCTGAGCATCGCCGACGACCGCGGCCGCACGCTGGCGGCCGACGGCACGTGGGATGCGGAGGGCAAGGCCACCGTTACCACGGGCGAGGACGGCCGCGTGACCGTCTCGGGCGTGGACTCGGGCAAGCTGGAGGTCCGCGAGCTCAAGGCGCCCAAGGGCTACACCGCCTTCGAGGGCACGCGCTCCGTGACGGTCAAGGCCGAGGGCCTGGACGTCGACCAGGTGGCCGCCGCCAAGCCCAAACTCACCATCACGGCCGAGTCGCCCCTGCGCGCCGACAGCGCGGACGGGTCGACGGGCAGCCTGGAGGCGTCGCTCATCAACACGCCCACCGGCACACCCCCTAGCATTATCACCGGAGGCTTTATGCCCTCGACTGGCGATATGGCAATGTACGCCGCGGCCGCCGCAGCGGTCGCCGGAGCCGCGCTCATCGTGGCCGCGCTCCTGGTCAAGCGGGGAGGTGGCAGCCATAAAGAGTAGCTGGCAGCCCCACAGAGAGCGGGGCGAGACGTAGCGAAGCAGATGCTAAGACACAGACAGATGATGACCGATCGGATGGGAACCAACCGGAAAACGGAGGAAAAGAAGATGAGCATGAGCAAGAACATTGCACGCCTGGCAGTAACCGCCGGCCTCACAGCAGCGCTGAGCTTCGGCGGCGTGATGGCCCCGGTGACCATGGCGTTTGCAGCGGGCAACACGACCGTTACGTTCGATTACGGTGACTACGCTGGATCAACGACTTATAAGGGCATTCAAATCTTCGCTGCTGACGTAAATGGCTCCACTGTAAAGAACATTCAGTGGGCGGGCACAAACGTGACAGAGCAACAGGCAATTCAGGACGCAGTTGTTCGTGCAATTCAGAAAAAAGAGCCTGCCTACAACAAAACGACTGCCCAGGATGCCGCTGATTGGCTGAACGAGAAGTCAGGCGTGACTGGGAGCACTTCTCAGGTCGCAAGCGATAATGTTCTGAGCATGATCGCCGACAATTTGAAGAACAATGCAACGTGGCAGAGGACGTCTGCCGCACAGCCGTCTCTTTCCAATCTTGACGCCGGCTACTGGCTGTTCCTCACTGATACGACGGTAAAGCCCAGGGACAAGTCGACCGATGCTTATTCAGCTCCGGTGTACGCTCTTATTGACGGTGCGGACACAACTGTGAATATTACCCCTAAGAAGAGCGTCCCCACGGTTGAAAAGAAGATTCTTGATGATAACAAGGCGGAGGATGACCTCACGACCGTGCCTGTGAAAGATTGGGATGACGTCGCCGATTCGCAGATCGGCCAGGAGGTCAATTACAAGCTCACCGGCACGATCGCCAGCAACTACGCTACTTACGATAGCTATACCTATAAGTTCACTGACACCCTTTCCAAGGGCCTCAGCTATGTTGATGGCCAAACTCAAGTTTTTGCTGTAAACAAAGATCAGAACAACATTGATCAATATGCCGACATTACAGAGAACTTTACTGTGACGCCAACCACCAATGCTGATGGAACTACCACCTTGGCTATTAACGCTAATGCGGGAGAGCACGGTAAGTATCTCAAGGAGATTTCAAAGGTAGACGCCAGCACTCAGATAGTCGTCTTCTACAAGGCGGTGCTCAACGGCAATGCCGTGATTGGTAACACTACTGACAATACTCAGAAGGGTGGCAACCCCAACACCGTTAAGCTTGAGTACTCCAACAACCCGTATGGCGTTGGCACGGGCACGACGATCGAGGACACCGTCGCCGACTTTGCGTTCAAGCTCAACCTCAAGAAGGTCGACCAGGGCACCGAGCAGGGCCTTGAGAATGCCGTCTTCACCATCCAGTCCGCGGACAAGAATACCGAAAACCAGTATATTGCCTCGACGGAGGGTACTGTTGATGGCGTCAGTGTCGTCGCGGGTCAGCTCGTGACCGTCACCAATACTGAAAACCTTCCCGAGTGTGTGAAGTTCACGTCCGACAAAGAAGGCAAGATCTCCGTTTCCGACCTCGACGCCGGCTCCTACAAGGTGACTGAGGTCCAGACCCCCGACCCTGCCAAGTACCCCACCAAGGCCGACCCCTTCACCTTCATCATCACCGCGACGTATAACAAAGACACGATGAAGGTGAAGACCCTTGAGGCAAAGGTGTCTGAGGCAGACGAGAAGCGCACCGACATCGCCTCCGGCAAGCTTGACGGTAATGTCGGCGACAATGCTCTTCATGGTCAAGAAAACACCGGCACCAACGCTGATGCCGGCGAGGTCACCATCAATGTCGGCAACACCAAGTCCGTGGGCCTCCCGCTGACCGGCCTTAACGGCGTGACTTTCACTTGGATCGCCGGTGGCGCGGTGCTGTGCATCGGCGTGGCGCACCTCATCCGCAGCCGTAAGCAGGCTGAGGAGTCCGAGCAGGAGTAACGCTCGCTCATCCATCCCTTTGGCAGGTGGGATGTGTTGGCCATGAGACTTGCGGACACTTTTCTCGTCCATCCACGTTCTTGCTTTGCCATTCTCTTTTCGGGGCAGACTCCGCACTGGAGTTTGCCCCGTTTTTTTTGGGATAACGCAGCCAGCCTCCATTGCCCGTTGGATCAAGCGTATGAATATCGAACAGATGTTTGTCAAAATCGCGTTTACCAGGCGTGGGTGCATACACTCGCAGTAAAATACCCTTGCGACGCATTCCGTGCGCGGGCGGCCGACGACTCGATCGGAGGTCACCATATGCTGAAATTCCTTAACGCGCTCGCCGCCCTCGCGGCGGTGGGCACGTTCGTCATCGCGTTTCTTGACTCGTATGAGGTTCGGTTTAAGGTCCGTAGGCGCACGCGCGGTGCGGACGGTGGACGGCATTTGCGCCGAAAGCGCAAATAAGAATGCCCGGGGGTCGGATCCCGGGCATTTAACAAAAACTGAAAACTAGGCCGCCCGCGCTCTCGTACACTTACGCGGGGTGCGTCGTTTTCTATTGACATTGTATCCCGAATCGCCCCGCCGATTCGGGACATTTTGAAAACTCAAATGCTGGCTTATCCTCGACTGGACGGTGCGGTCTAGCTGTGTTGTCGGGCGGGGGAGCCTGCTAATCGGCTATTATTTGTTTAGACAACTTGAGTTGTAGAGGAGTGACTGGCGATGGTGCAGGGCGCCAAACATATGAAGAGCAATAACGCCGCGGACAACGGCGGCTCAAGCCCTCAGCCCAAACCTCAACCAAAGCCCAAGCGCCGCCGCAAGCGGCTGCCGCGCTGGGCCGATCGGCTCATCACTATCGTCATCATCCTTATTGGCGTGGGCCTTATGACCTGGCCGTGGATTTTGGACCGGCTCGAGGCCTCGGGCGTGTTCAACCAGATCAGCACCGTGTCCAGCACCGTGGACGCGCTATCTGCCGAGGAGCGCGAGCGCATCCTGCTCCAGGCGCGCTCCTTTAACGAGCAGCTGGCGGGCGAGGCCACCGAGCTTCCCGCCGACCAGATCGAGCCCTACGCCCAGCAGCTCATCTTTGACCGCGACCCCATGATGAGCTGGGTCGAGATCCCCTCCATCGACGTGAGCATGCCCATCTACCACGGCACGAGCGAAGAAGTCCTTATGGCGGGCGTCGGGCACTTGGAAGGCACGAGCCTGCCGGTGGGCGGCACCTCGACGCATTGCGTGCTCACCGCGCACTCGGGCATGCGCAACCTGAGCATGTTCGACGACATCCACTCGCTGGAGCCCGGCGACCTGGTGCTGCTGCACACCATGAACAAGACGCTCGCCTACAAGATGGTGGACTCCGAGGTGGTGCTGCCCGAGGAGATGGAGTCGCTGACCATCGAGCCCGGCGCCGACAAGGTGACGCTCGTCACCTGCACGCCCTACGGCGTGAACGACCATCGCCTGCTGGTGCATTGCGTGCGCACCAAGTACAACAAGAAGGACGTCGACAAGCAAAAGTCGCTGGCTGGCCGCCACTGGGGCAAGCGCGAGTTTGCCGTGCTCATCGTGGTCGTAGCCATTGTGCTGTTGCTGCTGGATATCGTGATCCACGCGGTCCGCAAGCGCCGCAAGGTCAAGGCCTCGGCATAAGACATTCTCCAGAACCACCGCAATGGGGACAGGCATTTTTGTGGTGGTCGGGGGCTTCCAAACCATCACAACATTCGATGAAAATCGCGATTTTGGCGAAAAGCGTCGAATGTTGCGATGCTTTTCGTTGCGGGCGGGACGGTTTTCGTTGTGGGCGGGACGGTTTTGCATTGTGACGATGCAGATTTTGCTGCATAACCGCCGGGACGCATCCGCCGCCCTCGTTACGTTTTCGCTGCATTTGGGTAAAGCACCTGCTCCAAGCGGCGTTGCCTTGTATACTAGAGCGGTTTATCTGTTATGCGGAAGGGAGCGCCTATGGCACTCAGCGAGAAAGACGTGCGCGGCATCGCCGAGTACGCAAAGATCGCACTGACCGATGACGAGCTCACCCAGATGACGTCCTACCTGAACGACGCCGTCCAGATGCTCGAGCCCGTCTTGCAATATGACTTGCCCGACGTGGAGCCCACGTTCCATCCTATCGGAAGCCTGTCCAACGTGATGGGCGATGACCTGCGCGAGCCCGAGCGCGACCTGCCGCTCGACGTCGCGCTCGAAAACGCCGGCAGCGCGCGCGACCGCTACTTCCGCGTGCCGTCCATTTTGGGAGAGGGGGAGAGCGAGTAATGAAGCTCAATCTCGATCGATTCACGGCCGCGCAGCTGGCCGCGCACGTTGCCGCCGGCGATTTTTCGGCCACCGAGGTCGCTCAGGCCTCGCTCGAGGCCATCGAGGCGCGCGAGGGTGGGGTCCAGGCATTCCTGCAGGTGGCGCCCGAGCTTGCGCTCGAGGCCGCCGCGCGCGTGGATGCCGACCGTGCCGCAGGCAAGCCGCTGCCCCCGCTTGCGGGCGTGCCGCTGGCCATTAAGGACAACATGAACCTCGTGGGCACGCGCACCACCTGCGCTTCCCGCATGCTCGAGGACTACCAGAGCGTCTACACCGCCACCTGCGTCCAGCGCATGCTCGACGCCGGCTGCCTGCCCATGGGCAAGGCCAACATGGACGAGTTCGCCTTTGGCAGCTCCACCGAGAGCTCGGCCTTCCACCGCACCAACAACCCCTGGGATACCGAGCGCGTGCCCGGCGGCTCCTCGGGCGGCTCCGCTGCCGCCGTCGCCGCGGGCGAGGTTGCGCTCTCGCTGGGCTCGGACACCGGTGGCTCCATCCGCCAGCCGGCGTCGCTGTGCGGCGTGGTGGGCTTTAAGCCCACGTATGGCGCCGTGAGCCGTTACGGCGTGGTTGCCTTTGGCTCGTCGCTCGACCAGGTGGGCCCCTTTGGCCGCACGGTCGAGGATGTCGCGCTGGCCATGAACGCGCTTACCGGTGCGGGCCACGATCCGTACGACTGCACCAGCCAGGATTGCGCCGTCGACTTTACCGAGCATCTCAACGACAGCATCGAGGGCAAGCGCGTGGGCATCATCCCCGCGTTTATGGAGGCCGAGGGCCTGACGCCCGAGGTCAAGGCCGCTGTTCAGCGCGCCGCCCAGGAGCTGCAGAACCAGGGCGCCGAGCTGGTCGAGGTCGACCTGCCGCACCTGGACGCCGCCATCGCCGCCTACTACGTCATCGGCCCGGCCGAGGCGTTCTCCAACCTGGCCCGCTTCGACGGCATTCGCTACGGCTACCAGGAGGAGGGCTGCGCCAACCTGTCCGACCAGAGCTCGCTTTCGCGCGCCCACGGCTTTGGTGCCGAGGCCAAGCGCCGTCAGATGCTCGGCGCCTACCTGCTGAGCTCGGGCGTGTACGACAAGTACTACTACGCTGCGCAAAAGGCCCGCACGCTCATCACGCAGGACTACGACGCCGCGTATGCCAAGGTGGACACCATCCTCATGCCCGCCTCGCCGCGCACGGCCTTTAAGTTTGGCGAGATCAGCGACCCCACGCAGATGTACCTCTCCGACCTGTACACCATTTCGCTCAACATCTGCGGCAACGGCGGTATCTCGGTGCCGCTGGGCCTGGGCGAGGATACTCAGCTGCCCGTTTCTGCCCAGCTGGTGGGTCCGGCCTTTAAGGACCGTCAGCTGCTCACGTTTGCCCGCGCCCTGGAGCGCGGCTTTGCCGATGCCGCCACGGGTGCGCCCGCGCTTTCCGTCGCGCCCGCTTTTGCCGGGAAGGGAGGCGAGCTGTAATGAAGGAGCTTTCCGAGGTCCTGCAGGATTGGGAGGCCGTGATCGGCCTGGAGATCCATACCGAGCTCACCGCACTCGATACCAAGATGTTCTGCAACTGCAAGCTCAGCCACGATGACGAGCCCAACGCCAACGTGTGCCCGGTGTGCCTGGGCCTGCCCGGCGCCCTGCCGGTGCCCAACAAGCGCGCCATCGAGAGCATCGTCAAGGCCGGTCTGGCCACCAACTGCGAGATCCAGCGCCACTCGATGTTCTACCGCAAGCACTACTTCTATCCCGATATGGCCAAGAACTTCCAGACCACGCAGGGTCCGGTCGCCTTTGCCATGTACGGTCACCTGGATCTGGACGTGACCGGTCGCGGTGCCGCCGAGCGCCCCGACTGCGCGTTTGGCGAGGCCGAGGCCCAGAGCTTGGCGAGCGCCTCGGCCAACGCCGAGGGCCTGTCCACGTCCATGACGTCGACCATGCGCGAGGGCAATCAGCGCGCCGGTCACCTGGCCAGCTACGATGCGTCCAACCTGCAGATGCCCGAGCGCCGCGAGGACGGTTCCTACACGGTGCCCATCCGCATCCTGCGCATCCACATGGAGGAGGACGCCGCCAAGATGGTGCACGTGGGCGGCGCCGAGGGCCGCATTACCGCCGCGGCCGAGTCGCTCGTCGACTACAACCGCTGCGGCACGCCGCTCATCGAGCTCGTCACCGAGCCCGACCTGCGCACGCCCGAGGAGGCTCGCCTGTTTATGGAGAAGCTCCGTCGCATTTTTGTGACGCTGGGCATTTCGGACTGCTCCATGGAGAAGGGTTCCATGCGCTGCGACGGCAACGTGTCGCTGCGCCGCCGCGGCGAGACCAAGCTGGGCACCAAGACCGAGCTCAAGAACCTCAACTCGTTTAAGAGCCTGCACGACGGCCTTGCCTACGAGATCTGCCGCCAGGCCGAGGTGCTTGAGGAGGGCGGCATCATCTATCAGGAGACCCGCCACTGGGAGCCCAGTCGCAAGCGCACCGTGGTCATGCGTGTGAAGGAGACGGCCGACGACTATCGCCTGTTCCCCGACCCCGACCTGGCGCCGTTCGATCTGGACGACGAGTTCATCGACCGCTGCCGTGGCGAGATCCCCGAGCTGCCCGATGCCAAGCGCGCCCGTTTTGAGGCCGACTTTGGCATTAAGGCGGCCGACGCTGAGCAGATCGCCGGCGACCCCGAGTTTGCCGACTTCTTTGAGGCGGCCGCTGCCGGTATGGCTGGCAAGGAGGCCCAGACGGTCGCAAACTTGCTGGTCAACGAGATGATCGCCTACCTTAAGGGCGCGGGCGTGTCGCTCGCCGAGTCCGGCATCGTGCCGGCTCAAGTGGCGGCACTCGCCAAGCTGCTGGCGACCGATGCCATCAGCTCCAACCAGGCGCACGAGGTCTTTGAGGCCATGGCCCAGACCGGCGACGACCCCAACAAGATCGTCGACGAGCGCGGCATGCGTCAGGTGAGCGATGCCGGTGCGTTGCAGCCGATCGTGGACGAGGTGCTGGCAAACTGTGCCGAGCAGGCGCAGCAGTATCGTGACGGCAACCAGAAGGTCATCGGCTTTTTGGTGGGCCAGTGCATGAAGGCGAGCTGCGGCAAGGGCAACCCGAAACTCTTCAACGAGTTGCTGAGAACGTCGCTCTCGTAGCTGCGAGGCCGGGGAAGCCCCGAGTCGCCGGGGTATTTCCTCCAAATTTCAAACAGTCCTATGCAAGACGAAGGCCACATTTAGTGGCCTTCTTTGCATGCGGAACTCATTTGGAGCAAACACCCCGGCGACTCGGGGCTTCCCCGGCCAGACGACTCGGCCGTTCGGGTCAGGCGGGGCTGAATGGAATAGAGTGAATGGGCGCGCCGTTGGCGCGCCCATTGTTTTGGAGGGAACTCATTTTGAGCAAGCACCCGCCCTGCCGGGGCTCCCGGGTTCTGCAACGACTCGGCCGTTCGGGTCAGGTGGGCTGGATTGAATTTGGTGAATGAGGGCGCCGATGGCGCCCTCATTCTTTATATATGTTGGGAACGCCAAGCGGTGGGGGTGGTGCCGGTGTGTTGCTTGAAGGCTTGGGCGAAGGCGGCCTGCTGAGGGTAGCCTAGACGCTCTGCCACCTGCGCTATCGTGAGCGCGCTATCGGCCAAAAGGTCCTGTGCTCGCTCCATACGGCGTCTGCGAATGTAGACGCCCAGGGACTCGCCGGTTTGGGCTTTAAAGGTGGCGCATAGCTTGGAGCGGCTTGTGTAGAGCCTCTCGGCCACCTCGTTGATACCCACACGCCTGCCTTTGTCGAGCGCGCGCTCAATCATTGCCGCCGCTTCCTCGGCAATGGTTACGCTGGCGCGTGTGTCTGCCGCCTGCCGCGCCTGCTTGTGGGCCGCGCGCGAACAGGCGAGCTCCGCGACCATGGTCTCCACGATGCCTTGCATATAGACGTGTCCGCCTACGGTGCGGGCGCGTTCCTCGTTAATCCTGCGCAACGTGTGGCAGATGGCAGACGCTGCCTCCTCGTGCCATGACTCGGCAAACGCCTCAAAGACCCCCGCGAACTCGGCGGGATAGCGATGCTCCAGCTCGTCAAAATAACCGGGCAAAAAGAGGACCGAGCGCGAGTGGTAGAGCTGCCCTGCAAACAGCGGGCTTAGCTCCTCACCGCAGCTATCTTGGACAAAGCTGCAGATCGCGCTGTTCGGCCACGGTCCATGCAGCGGCTTGAGGTTCGCAGGCGTTATGCCGGCTTCGGGCATGCACATGAGCGTGGGCGCGCTGACCTCGCTCACGCACGCGTACGGTTCGGGTGTGTATTCGGCCAGGTACATATCGTGCATCGGGGTAATGTAATGCTCCATAACGATGCAGGCAGGGGAGAGGGGCATGATCCATGCGCGTCCGTGCGCCCGATCGTTTGCCACCTCACCGGTAAAGACGGCGCCCTTGCCGGTAAGCTCCAGGCCAAACTGCTCAAACTGCGGTGCGTAGAGCTCGGTTATGTCGGTCGCTGCCCGCCGCATTTTCAAAAGCGTCCCCTTCATTTGCGAAAACGTCCACGCCTGGCCCAATTGTGTGCCCTGGCTAACACGCCCATGATAAGTTTCTTACGGTTAACTCTCAAGCCGTTAGAAAGGAATCTCATGGCAAAGGGGTCAAAAAGGGAAGGCGGCGGTATCGGCGAGCTGCTTGCATATGCCGGCGACCGCAAATTCCTAACGTATTTGGGCATGGCTCTCTCGGCGCTCTCGCAGCTGCTGAGCTTTGGCCCGTTCGTGTGCATTTGGCTTGTCGCGCGCGATCTGATTGCCGTGGCACCTAACTGGAGCGAAGCCTGCGGCATCGCGACGTATGGCTGGTGGGCCGTGGGGTTTGCGCTGGCAAGCATCGTGGTCTATTTCGTGGGGCTCATGTGCACGCACCTGTCCGCGTTTCGCTGCGCATCCAATATCCGCAAGGCTACGAGCGAGCATCTGCTTAAGCTGCCGCTCGGCTACTTTGACACGCACGCCACCGGTGAGCTGCGCCGTATCGTAGACGGCTGTGCCGCCTCCACCGAGACGCTGCTCGCGCACATGCTGCCCGATATCGCCGGTGCCACCGCCATGGTCGTGGGCCTGCTTGTGCTGCTATTTGCCCTCGATTGGCGTTTGGGCGCGGCATGCTTAATCTCGGTCGTCGTTTCGTTTTGCGCCATGGCCACCATGATGAGCGGCAAGGGCGCCGAGTTTATGAAGGCTTACATGGGCGCGCTGGTCAAGATGAACAAGACCGGCACCGAATACGTACGCGGCATCCCCGTGGTCAAGGTATTCCAGCAGACGGTCTACTCCTTTAAGGCGTTCCACGATGCGATCGCCGAATACGCCGATATGGCGCAAAACTATGCGGGTACGTTTTGCCGGGGTCCGCAGGTGCTCAACCTTACTGCGCTCAACGGCCTTGTGGCATTTCTTTTGCCTGTGGCGCTGCTGCTGGCGCCGGGCGAGACGGACTTCGCGCACTTTATGGTCAATTTTACGTTTTACGCGATCTTTTCGGCCGTGGTGCCGACGGCCATGACCAAGCTTATGTTTGTGGGCGAGGCGTCTCAGATGAGTGCTGATTCGCTGGCTCGCATCCGAAGCGTTATGGATTCCAAGCAGCTCTCCGTGCCCGCTCAACCCAAGCACCCCGCTGGCAGCGATGTGCGCTTTGAGGACGTGAGCTTTACCTACGAGGGTGCTGAGGCGCCTGCCGTCGATCATGTGAGCTTTAGCGTTCCCGCAGGTAGCACCCTTGCGTTGGTTGGTCCCTCGGGCGGTGGTAAGTCAACCTGCGCAAGCCTGATTCCTCGTTTTTGGGATGTTTCCTCGGGTCGAGTGCTCGTAGGTGGTGTGGACGTTCGCGATATGGATCCGCACGAGCTTATGGACCAGGTCGCCTTTGTGTTTCAGACCAACCAACTGTTCCGGCAAACACTTGCCGATAACGTGCGCGCCTCCAAGCCTACGGCCACTGACGACGAAGTGCGTGCGGCCCTCTCCGCAGCTCAGTGCGACGACATTGTGGCCAAGCTTCCACAGGGCATCAATACCATGCTCGGTGCCGGCGGAGCATATCTTTCGGGCGGCGAGGTCCAGCGCGTGGCACTTGCCCGCGCGATCCTTAAAGACGCGCCTATCGTGGTGCTCGATGAGGCCACAGCGTTTGCCGACCCCGAGAACGAGGCGCTCATCCAGCGCGCCTTTAGCAAGCTGGCGGCGGGTCGCACGGTCATTATGATCGCGCACCGACTCTCGACTGTAGTGGGCGCAGACCAAATCGTGGTGCTCAACCAGGGCAGCGTGCAGGAGGCCGGCACCCATGCCGAGCTGCTGTCCCAAAAGGGTCTATACGCCAAGATGTGGGCCGAATACGAACAGGCCGCGAGCTGGAAAATCACTGCAGCGACCGCGGATGCCGCCGTCACGAAGGGAGGCGAGGCATAAATGTTCGCCTCATTCCAAAAGAAGTATTTCCTATCCGATAAAGGCGTCGCCGGCGTAGAACGCGGCATTTTCTGGACCACGCTCACCAATCTCATTACCATGGCCGGCATGGGCTTTTTATTCCTGGTCATGGCCGGCTTTGTCGAGCATCTCGCCAGTGGGGCCGATCTGCCGAGTGCACTGCCTATCGTGGGCGGTCTCCTGGTCTTTTTCGTGATGCTCTTTGCCTCTAACTGGCAGCAGTATTACTACACCTACTGCATCTTTTACGAGGAATGCGGCAAGCAGCGCATGGGGATTGCCGAGCGCTTGCGCAAACTGCCGTTGTCGTTTTTCGGCCGTCGTGATCTGGCCGATCTAACCGAAACCATCATGGGCGACGTTCAGACTATGGAGCATGCCTACAGTCATGTGCTGGGAGAGCTTTGGGGTGCCATCATCGCAAGTGCCATCGTGTTCGTGGCGTCGCTGTTCTTTTGCTGGCAGCTGGCGATTGCGGCGTTTTGGAGCGTGCCCGTGGCCTTTGCCGTGCTGTATCTGACACGCGGGCCCATGACCCCGGTGTTCGACCGCGTGCGCGCCGAGAAGGTCAAGGTCACCGAGGCGATCCAGGAGACGCTCGACTGCGTGCGCGAGATCCGCGCCACCAACCAGGAGGCCCATTATCTTGAGGGACTCAACGCCGTGATCGATGCCGAGGAGCGCGAGACCACCAAAGGCGAGCTCGCCAACGGGCTTTTGGTCAACTCCGCCTTTGCCATCCTGCGCCTGGGGATTGCCACCACGTTGGTCACGGGCGCTGCGATGGTCGCCTCCGGCCAGGTCGACTTTTTGGTGATGTTTGCCTTCCTGCTTATGGTGAGCCGTACCTATGCACCCTTTGACCAGGCGTTAATGTTAATGTCCGAGCTGTTTGCCGCCGAGTCGTCTGCCAAGCGCATGCGTTCCATCATGGAAGAGCCTGTGGCGCGGGGTAGCGAGAAATTTGAGCCCGTGGGCCACGATGTGGTGTTCGATCACGTGGCATTTGGCTATGGTGCGGGCGAGGACGGCCGCGCCGGCGAGAAAGTTCTTACCGATGTGAGCTTTACCGCCAAGGAAGGCGAAGTTACGGCGCTGGTCGGTCCTTCGGGTTCCGGTAAGTCCACGGTGAGCCGCCTTGCCGCGCGCTTTTGGGATGCCACCGCGGGCAAGGTTACCGTGGGCGGTGTGGATGTTGCAAGCGTCGATCCCGAGGTACTGCTGCGTGATTACGCTATTGTGTTCCAAGACGTGCTGCTCTTTGACGACACGGTGATGGGAAACATCCGCCTCGGGCGTCGTGATGCCACCGATGAGGAAGTGCTTGCTGCCGCGCGTGCCGCCAACTGCGACGAGTTTGTGAGCCGCATGCCGCAGGGCTATGGCACGATGATTGGCGAGAACGGCTCCAAGCTGTCCGGCGGAGAGCGCCAGCGCATTTCCATCGCCCGCGCGCTGCTCAAAGACGCGCCTATCGTGCTGTTGGACGAGGCGACGGCGAGTTTGGATGTGGAGAACGAGACCGTGGTACAGCAGGCACTCTCCCGTCTGCTTACAGGTAAGACGGTTATCGTTATTGCCCACCGTATGCGTACGGTAGAAAATGCCGACAAAATCGTTGTACTCAAGGATGGTGTGGTTGCCGAGCAGGGCACTCCGGCGCAGCTCAAGGCGGCAGGTGGAGAATTCGCCCGCATGGTGGCGCTGCAAAAGGAAGCAGCTACCTGGCAGCTGTAAGAATGTGACAAAGGGATAGTCCCTTTGTCACATTGACAATCGGTTACTCCGCATCGTTAATTTTCAAAAGGTTAGCCATGGCTGACCTAGATAGTTAGATAGAATTAAGGTATTTCAAAAGCGTGCTCGAGCAAACTTGTTTACTCGGGTGCTGAGGCACCGTGCCGCGTCCAATGCGGCAAAAGGGAGAGACATCATGAAGAAGTCCACGTTCAACACCCTGCTTGTTGGTGGCGGTTTTCTGCTTGGTACGGCTGGCATCAAGCTGCTCACCAGCGCTCCGGTAAAGAACGCCTGCGTGCAGGGTATCGCGTGCGGCATGCGCATCAAGAACGGCTACCAGGACATGGTCGAGCAGGCCAAGGCTAATGTCGACGACATGGTTGCCGAGGCGGCCTACATCACCCAGAGCGAGGCCGCTGCTGACGAGGCAGCCGAGTAACGCTCCCAGGCACAAACTATGAGATTCTCGATTATCAGCGAGATCCCCGGCAGGACCCGTCTTCAATTGGCGGGTCCTGTGCCAGAGAGCGATCTCGATGCACTTCTTAAGCTCAGCGGCGATATCGACGGCGTGCACAAGGTGCGCGTATATGGCCGTATTGGCCAGATGGCGCTCGAATACGACGAGCCACGTCGCGCGAGCGTGCTCGACGCCTTGGGCGCGCTCGATGCTCAAGCTATCGCCGATGCCAAGTCGGGCTATGTGATGCAGCTTGAGCCGCGCAAGCACAAACTCGTTATGGACCTGGCGACACTCGTCGGCGTCCACTACGCGCGCCGCTGGTTCTTGCCGACGCCTCTGCGTGCGGTGTTTGTCGTGGCCGGTTACATGGCATTTTTGCGCGCTGCCCTTCATGAGCTGGCGCAGCCGCGCCTGACCGTTCCCGTGCTCGACGCTTCGGCCATCGGCATTTCGTTCGTCAAGCGTGATGTCGACACCGCGGGCCAGACAATGTTCCTGCTCAACGTGGGCGAGCTGCTCGAGGACTACACCCGCGCCATGAGCGAAAACGAGCTCATCAACTCGCTGCTCGATGTACCCGACAAGGCGCAAAAGGTCGTCGGCGATACCGAGGTAAGCGTTGCCGCGACCGAGCTCGAGCCCGGCGACTTGGTCGCCGTGCGCACCGGCATGTCCATCTGCATCGACGGTGTCGTCGAGCAGGGGAGCGCTATGGTCAACCAGGCGACCCTGACCGGCGAGCCGCTGGCCGTTGAGCGCAGCGTGGGCGACGACGTGTTCGCCGGTACCGTCGTGGAAGACGGCGGCATCTTGGTGCGCGTGCGCGCCAATACGGCGCAAACCAAACTGCGCTCGATCGTCTCGCTCGTGCAGACGGCCGACTCGCTCAAGTCCGAGGGCCAGTCGCATATGGAGGACCTCGCCAACAAGATCGTCCCGTGGAACTTCCTGCTCGCGGGCCTGGTTGCGCTCACCACGCGCAGCCTTATCAAGACCTCGGCGGCGCTGATGGTCGACTACTCGTGCGCACTCAAGCTCACGGGTTCCGTCGCCGTCATGACCGCCATGAGCGATGCCGCCAAGATGGGCGTCATGGTCAAGGGCGCGAAGTACTTTGAGTCGTTTGCCAAGGCTGACACCATCGTGTTTGATAAGACCGGCACGCTTACCGAGGCGCAGCCGCGCCTGGCTTGTGTGCTGACGACAGATGGCTGGAGCAAGGACGAGGTCCTGCGCCTTTCCGCTTGCTTGGAGGAGCATTTTCCGCATCCGGTGGCGCGTGCCGTGGTCAACGCCGCCCTCGAGCGCGGGCTCGAGCACCGCGAGCGCCATGCCGCGGTCGAGTACATCGTGGCGCACGGCATCGCTTCGTCCATCGAGGGGCGTCGCGCCATTATCGGTTCGGCGCACTTTGTATTTGAGGACGAGGGTGCGCAGCTCGAGTCCGACATCAAGGAGCAAATCGAGCTCCAGATGCAAGGCCTGTCGCCGCTGTATCTGGCGGTCGACGGCAAGGTCGTCGGCGTGCTCGGCATCGAGGATCCGCTCAAGCCCGGCGTCCGTGAGGCCATCGCCGACCTACATGCGCTGGGCGTCAAGCATGTCGTTATGCTCACGGGCGATTCGGAGCGCACGGCCGAGCGCATTGCGCGCGAGGCGGGTGTCGACGAGTTTAAGGCCGAGCTGCTGCCCGAGGACAAGTACGCCTATGTGGAGCGCATTAAGGGTGAGGGGCGCCACGTTGCCATGGTGGGCGACGGCGTCAACGATTCGCCGGCACTCGGTTTGGCCGACGTGGGGCTGGCAATGGGTGGCGGAAGCGACATCGCCAAGGAGGTCGCCGATATCATCCTGACCGACACGGATCTGGCCGCGATCGTGCGTTTGCGCCGCATGAGCCAGGGCCTCATTGATCGTCTGACGAGCTCCTACTCTAAGGTGATGCTCACCAACTCGGCGCTGTTGGCATTGGGTATTACCGGCGCGATTACCCCGCAGACGTCGTCACTGCTGCACAACGGCTCGACGATTGCCTACAGCCTGAGCAACGCGAAGGCTTACCTGCGTTAGCAGACGTGTTCGCCCACGTTATCTGGCCTGCGCCCAGACGGCATCGGTGTCGTCCGGGCGCAGGTCTTTTGCATTTGACCATGTGCTAGCTTATCTATATAGTGTTGCTAGCAGGGCTAGCAATTGAAAGGAGCGGGATCGACGTGGGTGCTGTTAGTGGCATGGCGCAGGTGAACGTTCGCGTGAATCGCCAGGTCAAGAACCGTGCCGAGGAGGCGCTGCGGCTTTCGGGCGGGTCACTGCCCGAGCTCATCAAAAAGGTGGTGGCCAAGGTCGCGCAGGGTGGCGGGCAGTGCGAGGAAGTGCTTGCGGCCGTCGACGACCGGCAGCAGACCGTCGCGCACGATACTCCGTTCGCCGCGTCGTGGGCGGCGGCGGATCAGCTTTACGCGGACCTGGGCATCGCTACGTCGTCCGTATCCGACGATCGCGATTGGGACACAATCTATTCCGAAGCCATGGACGAGCGCTATCGCCAAAAGGGGATGATCCTGTGAGCGGGGCTCCCCTCAAAATAATGGTGGATGCCAACGTATGGGTTGATTCGTTTTGCGCCGACCATGCCGAGTCGCTTGCCGCACGCGCGTTTATTGGGCAGGCGACGGAGGCGGGGGCATTGCTGTTCTTTCCGGTGCATATCGCTAAGGACGTGCTGTACGTTGTCCAACACGAGCTAAAGCGTAGCGTTCTTGCCAGCGGGGGAGCGCTTGACGAGGCATCTGCCCGTGCAATTGGCGATGCGGCGTTGGCGTTTGTTCGGAACATGACCGAAAACGCCACGGCCGTGGGTGCAGATTCGTCGGACCTTTGGTTGGCCGACAAATACTTATCGCTCCATCGCGATTACGAGGACAACTTGGTGCTCGCCGCGTGCAAGCGCGCACAGGTCGATTACTTGGTGACCAACGATCGCAAGCTGCTCGAACATGCCGATCTTGCAGCAAAGACCCCGCGCCAAATGATGCCAATTCTTGCTTTGGCCAAACGCGGCAGCGCGGTTATCGGTTGACGCGAACTGTTTGCGGGCCCCTTGGACGACGATGCGCCAAGGGGCCCGCGTCTGCTATTTACAAAAGCTCGGCCTTGATGGCGGGACTTTCTGCGAGCTGCTCGGCTGCCTTTTCGTCGGAGCTGTCGAGTGCTGCCAGACTGCGGTAGACCCACTCGTTGACCTGGGTGTTCTTGACGCCTGCGGTCTGCATAAGGGCGCCTACCTCGCGGATTGCTGCGAACAGATCGGCCTTGGGACCCGCGAGCTCGACCTCGATACCGTGGTAGGCGGCCACGCCGCGGTTCTCACTCACGTGGTCGATAAAGCCCTCGACGGTCTCAAGCTGCTGGGCGAGAACTGCATCATCGTCAACGTCCAGCGCGACGAGTGCGTTCGATACCGTGAGGGCGGGATGTCCGCAGGGGACAAAGCCCTCGATGACATCCATAGCTTCGGTAATGGTTGAGCCCAGGCCTGCGAGGGCATTGACGAGTTGCTGCTTGGTATCCATAACGGTCCTTTCGACGGGTCAATTTTGCTTGGCGAAAATATACGTGACGCGTTCGGTGGCAAAAGTGCGAAGTGTGGTGCACATTAGGGTCTTCACAGCTCGTGCATAGAACAGCTGTCCGCTTTCAGAACGTGGTAAGATAACACTCCACAAGCGGGGCTCGCCCCGTATGTTCCTTGAAAAGTCGACGGTTATCGGGTGTTTGCAGGCCCGATACCATCCAGACTTTCCCGACATTCGGGGGCGACTGGTTTCGACACGATAGCTCTGAGAGAGGAAGCAAGCCGAGGTCTCCTCGCCTCGTTAAACAGGGGTACCGTCAAATTGAATTGACAACAACTCTTCTTTTGAGCCTATGGCTCTCGCTGCTTAGTTTATAGCGGCGCGTCAACCCGGTGATTTCCCCGACACCGGCGCGACGTCATTTTAGGGGAATGCTCCTGCGCACGTAATCGGTATGGCGCAGGCTAAGACCGAACCGGTTAGGACGCCGCGAGCGTGTCGCTGCGCGCAAAGCGTCCGAGACTAAACCAGCGACTGAGCTTGGAGATGCCAATCAGGGGGCTTTCGTGGACCGGAGTTCGATTCTCCGCGCCTCCACCAATAGTTACAAGCAGGTAGGTAAACGCACCTACCTGCTTTTTTATTACTTATAGATACCGCGGAGAATCGAACTCTGTGCAGGGCGCGAGCGTTAAGCAAACGCGAAGCGTTTGTAGCGAGCGGGCGAGGACGCCAGCAGGCGGCCGAAGCCGGTGCGGATTTGCGAAGCAAATACGCGGATTCTCCGCGCAAAGCTTCAACCCTATGCAGATGCGATGCCGATCGGACTGCAGCCTGCCATGCCCCGCATCAACGTCGCCCCAGGCGGAAAATCCATCCCAGAATTCCGGTTCAGACTGGGATGCGGTTTCCGGATGACGTTTCAAGCGGAAACTGCATCCCGGAATCCTCATTCGGAATGGGATGCAATTTCCAAATGAATGGCTAGCGGAAAGTTCATCCCGGAATCCGCGCTCAGAACGGGACACGCTTTCCTAACGGCGGTCCAAGCGGAAAGTCCATCCCGGAATCCCGCCTCAAACTGGGACGCACTTTCCGCTTCACCTGCCGCCTCAAAAAACCTGCGCGCCCTCCATCCCAAAACTGGGTAGAAGAAAGCCAAAACGCAATCGCAGGAGGTCAACATGACTGCAGAAGATAAGGCAAAGAACGCCGGCAAGGTCGCGCTCGTTTTGGAGGGCGGTAGTTTTCGCGGGCAGTTTACCGCAGGCGTGCTCGACGTTCTTATGGAGGCCGGCGTCGAGATTCCGACTGTCTACGGTGTATCGGCCGGTGCCCTCAACGGCGTGAACTACAAATCGCACCAGATCGGTCGTGCCAACCGCATCAACCTGGCTTTCTGCAGCGACAGCCGCTTCATGGGCGCCGCATCGTTTGCGTCCACGGGCTCCATTGTGGGTTACGACTTTATCTTCAACGATGTCCAGGACCGTCTGGATCCCTTTGACAACGAGACGTTCGACGCGAGCCCCATCGAGATGTACGCCGTCGCGACGGACATGCTCTTTGGAACCGCCACGTACCTCCCGGTCAAAAGCGCCGTGCTCGATCTCGACGCCGTGCGCGCCTCGACCTCGCTGCCGCTGGTGACGCCGCCGGTCGAGATTGACGGGCACAAATACGTCGACGGCGGCGTGGCCGATTCGGTCCCCATCGAGCACGTGCTGGAGGAGGCGGGCTTCGATCGCGCGGTTGTCATTGTCACGCAGGACCGCTCATACGAGAAAAAGCCCTACGAGTTTATGCCCGCCGCGCGCGCCCGCTATGTCGACTACCCCTACCTGCTCGAGGCTATCGAGACGCGCCACGACCGCTATAACCTCCAGCGCATGCATCTGTGGAAGTATGAGCGCGAGGGCCGCGCGCTGGTCGTTGCTCCGCAAAAGCCGGTCGAGGTCGGCCACGTTGAGCACGATCCGGCAAAGCTCCTCGACCTGTATATTCAGGGCCGCCAGGAGGCAAAGCGCCTACTGAGTGATATCGAGGCATTTGTCGAGCGCTAGTGTCGCGACGTCATGACCCATGGATGACATGTGCAGAAACTCTGGTCGGAGCCAAAATACCTGTTGACTCGTACGGCGAGCGGGGTAATATGGACGGGTTACTTGCAGAGCCCCGTGAATCTCTGTAACAACACGTACTGTACATGGAGGAGTCTAAGTGATTTCGAAATCGACTCACTACGCCAAGCAGGGCGAGGTCCAGCGCAACTGGGTTCTCGTCGACGCCGATGGTGCTGTCCTGGGCCGTCTTGCCACCCAGATCGCAATGATCCTGCGCGGTAAGAACAAGCCCCAGTTCACGCCCAACAGCGACTGCGGCGACTTCGTTGTCGTCATCAACGCCGATAAGGTCCAGCTTACCGGCAACAAGGCCGACACGAAGACCTATTATCGCCACAGCGGCTACAACGGCGGTCTCAAGGCTGAGAGCTTCCGCCAGGCTATGGAGAAGCACCCGGAGAAGGTCATCGAGCGCGCCGTTCGCGGCATGCTGCCCAAGACCACCCTCGGCCGTGCCCAGATGACCAAGCTTAAGGTCTACGCTGGTGCCGAGCATCCGCACGCTGCCCAGAACCCCACGAAGATTGAGCTGGAGGCTTAAAGATGGCTGAGAACACCGTTGTCTACCAGGGTACCGGCCGTCGTAAGAACGCCGTCGCCCGCGTCCGTCTCGTCCCCGGCACCGGCAAGGTGACCATCAACAAGCGTGACGCCGAGCAGTATTTCGGCCGTCATCAGCTCGTTGAGAACGCCCTTGCTCCCTTCAAGGTGACCGACACCGCCGGTCAGTTCGACGTTATCGCTCTGTGCGATGGCGGCGGCATCTCCGGTCAGTCCGGCGCTCTGCGCCTGGGCATCGCTCGCGCTCTTCTGAACGCTGGCGACTACCGTGCTGACCTCAAGAAGGCCGGTTTCCTTACGCGCGATGCTCGCGTGGTCGAGCGCAAGAAGTACGGCCTCAAGAAGGCCCGCCGCGCTCCCCAGTTCTCCAAGCGCTAAGGTTTTATCTCCTTTCGAGATACAATGTACAAGCGGGGCCTGCCGATTCCTCGGCGGGTCCCGCTTTTCTTTTTCGACTAGGGTGGGCGGTTGCATATCGCCTGCTAGGGAAGGAGCAATCCTATGCCCCAGAACATCTTCGGTACCGATGGCGTCCGTGGCGTCGCCAATGCCGACCTCTCGTGCGACCTCGCGTTTCGCCTGGGCCGCGCGGCGACCAAGTTCCTTGGTCCGGATATCTGTGTCGGCCGCGACACGCGTCTTTCGGGCACCATGCTCGAGAGCGCTCTGACCGCCGGCATCATGGCCGAGGGCGGCCGTCCGCACTGCTGCGGCGTCATCCCCACGCCTGCCGTGGCGCTGCTCACCGTCCAGAATGAGCTCGACGGCGGCATCGTCATCTCTGCTTCGCATAATCCGCCGGAGTTCAACGGCATCAAGTTCTTTAGCCGCAAGGGCATGAAGCTTCCCGATGCGGTCGAGGAAGAGATCAGCGCCTGGGTCATGTCCGAGGAAGCCATGGCTGCCGACACGCTGCCGACCGGTGCCGGCGTGGGCCACATCATCAAGATGAAGGACGCTCGCAAGGCATACGTCGACCACGCCATCGATACGCTTGATGGCCTGAGGCTCGATGGCCTGGTCGTTGCCGTCGACTGCGGTCACGGTGCTTCCTGCCAGACTACGCCCGCCGCGCTGCAGCGCCTGGGTGCCACGGTCCATGCCATCAACACCGATTACTGCGGCACCGACATCAATGTCGAGTGCGGCTCCACTCACCTTGAGCCCCTGCGCGAGCTCGTGCTGCGCACCCATGCTGACATCGGCCTGGCCCACGACGGCGACGCCGATCGCGTGCTCTTTGTGGACAGCGAGGGCAACGAGATCGATGGCGACTACATCCTGGCCATCTGCGGCTCCGACCTGGCCGCTCGCGGCAAACTCGCCAACTCCGAGATTGTCTCGACTGTTATGTGCAACCTGGGCTTCTCCATTGCCATGAAGGAGCAGGGCTTCGAGATGGTCCAGACCGCCGTGGGCGACCGCTATGTTCTTGAGCGCATGCTCGCGGACGGCGCCGTCATCGGCGGCGAACAGTCCGGCCACATCATCTTCCTAGAGCACAACACCACCGGTGACGGCTTGGTGACGGCTCTGCAGCTGCTGGCCGTGCTCAAGCGCACCGGTCGTACCCTCACCGATCTTGCCGGCATCATGAAGAAGTATCCGCAGGTACTCGTCAACGTGCATTCCGACAACAAGGCTGGTCTGGACGATTGCCAGCCCATCTGGGATGCCGTCGCTGCTGCCGAGAAGGAGCTTGACGGCCGCGGCCGCATTCTGGTGCGCCCGAGCGGTACCGAGCCGCTGGTCCGCGTGATGGCCGAGGCCGAGACGCACGAGCTGACCCAGCGCGTTGTCGACGACATCGTCGAGGTTGTCAAGCGCGAACTTCCCTAATGGTCAAAAACGGGTGCCAAGTGGTAAACTGTTAAGGTTATTTTGGTTGATCGGTATGTCCGAGGGGGAGCATGTTCACTAAAGTCCTAAGGTCTTTTGGTATGCGTGGTCGAGTCCTTACGTTGGATGCTCCCATCTCGGGTGACGTCATTCCGCTCTCCGAGGTAAACGATCAGACGTTTGCTACCGGCCTTTTGGGCCAGGGCGTGGCGATTCAGCCCACCGGAACGCGCGTGATCGCGCCGGCTGATGCCAAGGTCGAGGCTATTTTTCCCACGGGACACGCCGTTGCGCTTAACACGGTCGATGGCTTGGACGTGCTCATCCACGTTGGTTTGGACACTGTTCAGCTTGAGGGCAAGCATTTTAGCGTGCATGCACAGGTGGGCGATGTCGTCCATAAGGGCGATGTACTCATTGAGTTCGATCGCGAGGCAATTGCTGCCGAGGGCTACGATGTGACGGTTCCCATCTTGGTGTGCAACTCCGTTGAGTTCTCGAGCATCAAGGGTTCCGTTGGCGAGCATGTCGAAGAGATGGACCAGCTCATCGTTGCTCGCGAGCGCTAGCAAGTGCACGTGGCCATTAGCCTACAATTCAAACACGTTTACGGAGGGCGCCCTTGAAAGAGGGCGCCCTCCGTGGCAAGATGGGATTTGTCCGAAGCTAAAAGGCTTTGGGTCACCGTGGACGGGCAGGGGCCTCGACGCGGTTAGACACGAGACATATACATTACGCGACCTCGCCCTGGTGGCCGCACACGTTGGTTGCGGCCGACGCGGGCCGCGGGCAAGTGCTTGTAAGGGGAGCCTTGCCTCTCTTGTACGAGAAAGGACGCGTAATGAAGATCATTAAAGCTAAAGACTACGAGGATATGAGCCGCAAGGCCGCCAATATTATCTCGGCGCAGGTTATCCTCAAGCCCGACTGTGTGCTGGGCCTTGCCACCGGCTCCACCCCGATCGGTGCCTACAAGCAGCTCGCTGCTTGGTACGAGAAGGGCGACGTCGACTTTGCCGAGGTCAGCACCTATAACCTGGACGAGTATCGTGGTCTTTCGCACGACGACCCCCAGAGCTATCACTACTTCATGCGTGAGAACTTCTTCGATCACATCAACATCGACCTGAACAACACGCATGTGCCCGACGGTTCCAATCCCGACGCCGCCGCTGCCTGCTCTGAGTACGACAAGGTCGTCGCTGCCGCCGGTTATCCCGATCTGCAGCTGCTCGGCATTGGCAACAACGGTCATATCGGCTTCAATGAGCCCGATGACCACTTCTCCAAGGGCACGCACTGCGTCGACCTCACCGAGAGCACCATTCAGGCCAACAGCCGTCTGTTCGACAGCATCGACGATGTTCCTCGTCAGGCCTACACCATGGGTACCCAGACCATCATGTATGCCCGCATGATCCTGGTTGTCGCCAACGGCGAGGCCAAGGCTCAGGCCGTGCACGATATGTGCTATGGTCCGGTTACGCCCGAGTGCCCGGCTTCGATCCTACAGCTGCACACCAACTGCGTTGTCGTTGCCGACGAGGCCGCCCTTTCGCTCTGCGAGTAGCGCGAATCCTGCACCTCGGCATAGCCTTGCCTAAGGCCTCCGCATTGCGGGGGCCTTTTTGCTATCCCTTTCCACCTACTTGACCAAGATCTTGCCGCAAGCTTGACGTATGCCGGATGCCCAACAGCTTGATTCATTCCATACCAGATTCTATGCAAAAATGCCACTAAAAGGTCGTAGACGGTAGCGGGTGCTAGGCGAGTTGAATGACATGGCTGAACCTTGTTCATTTACGTTACACTGCCGCTTAGATGGGACAAGCTGACAAGCTCATTTACCTGCTTAAAGACCGATTAGTCGGGGGATTAATAACAATCGGCCCTTGCTGTACAAAAACTTGCCGCTTGCGTACCAAAAGACAACCTAAAACACAAGGTCGCTCTATTTATAGCGCGGCCTGTATGGTCTTGCGGTTACAGTGTCCATACGGTCGAGTTGAGGAGCGGGCATGGTAAACGATTTGAGCAGTATAGACGACCTCGAGCTGATGCCGCTGGGCGGAGGCTATATGGTGCGACGCGAACGCTTGATGAATGAGCTTCTCGCCAAGGGCCGAAAGGCCGGCATCGTGGTTCTCTATGCGCCCGACGGGTTTGGGAAGACCTCGGTGCTGCTGCAGTACACCCATGAGGTTAAATGCGACCCGACGCGAGGCCCCGTGCGGATTATCGAGGCCGATCGCGCCACTGGGCGCGAGGTGTTTATGCAGCTCGAGGTGGTTACCGAAGAACTCAAAGACAAACCGCACTCCCTTATCGCGATTGATAATGTGCCAAACCTCGATCAGCACGATACCGAAGACCTCATCGACAGGATTCGCGGCCTGCGCGCTATGGGGGTAGGGGTCTTTATCTCCTGCCGTCCTTCAAATCGTCAACTGATTCATGGGCTGGGCGATTCGGTTAAGATCAATGCGCAGATGCTCAAGGTGCATGCCTATGAGTATTCGGCGTGGGCATCGGCGTTTTCGATCAGCACATCGCTCGACTTTTATCAGCTCACGCAGGGCGTGCCCGAGCTCGTTTCGGCATTGCAGACGGGTCTGTATGGCCAAGGCGACGTAGCCGGTCTGCTCGAAAACGAGATTGTCAACGTATATGGCGCGGCACTTGTCGATCTGGCTTCGCTCGACAATAATGCGCTGTTTTGCGTGGCATGTCTCATGATTTTGATGGGCGAGGGCAATATCGCAGAACTCGAGGCTTGCGGGGTGAGACTATCGATGGTCGACCAGTCCTACTTCGTACGCGACTACCCGATCTTTGGCTTGGACCCCGCCGAGCGGAGTTTTACGTGTCTGGGCACGGAGGATAACGGACGCTTGCGCTTGCGTAAGTTGGTGGCCGAGGTTCGCCCCGAACTTGTTCCGAGGGCGGCCCGGATTTTGCTTAAGGCGGGCCGATGCGATGCGGCGATGGGCCTGGCGGACGCCTTTTTGGACCGTGATGCGGTCCTTGAACTTGCTGGGCAGTATGGGGTCGATCTGGCTCTGACGGGGCACGGGGCCGATATCTGCCGAGCAGCGCTGGGCACGATCGATGCCGAGGATCCGGCTCCAGAGCCAACGCCTGCCGAGGCGCTCGGCGTATATCTGGCAGCGGTCAGCGTGTCCAATACAAAGCTCGCTCGCTATATGGCATCGGTCATCGAGCGCGGGGGCGAACGGGCGGCCTGCGAAATAGACCCTGTTTCATGGAGGGTGGCCCAGACACTGACGGCTGTTTGCTATGGGGACAACGGGCTTGGGCTCCCTATGAACCTGGCCGTGCCAGAAATAGAGATGTCCCACACCGCACTCGACATGCTGTCCGCGCATATCGAGGTCAAGCGATGCCTGACCGAACGGGGAGATGACGGCGGCGTTCTACAGCAGCTCAAAACGAGCAAGGCCTATGACTGCGAGCTCGACATCGCGGGGATTGTTATACGGGCCGATAGCATGCTGGTGGAGCTTTTTGACGGGTCGTTTGCGGGAACCGACGAGCGCGACGACGAGATGACGGTGGTGCGGGAGGCGCTCGACGTACGTGGGCTTAAGGCGATGGCTATCTGGGTGCGCATGGTGTTGGCGGCACGGCGGCTCCTTTCCGGCTTGCCGGTAACCGACGACGCGGCATTCAACGAGCTCGATCGTTTTGCCGTGCGCATGCGCGACAACCAGATTCAGCTGTTTGGCCTGTTGCTAGAAGGCTGGCAGTCGCTGGCAGAGGGACGGCCGGTTAATGCAAAGTTCCGTGCGGTCCAAGTGCTCAAACTTGTCGAGGAGTCGATTGCGTACATGCGCGATAACGCATTGCTGTTGGAGCGCGCGGCGTATCTGCGTAACACCTCGATGGTTTCGGTGCGCGAGGAAGCGGAGCTACTCGATATAAGCCAGACGCAGGTTGGTGGAGCGGAGGCCTGGATGGTGGCGCTGCATTTGGCCTGTGCGGGCCGAGACAGCGATCTTGCGGCCTGGATGTCCATGAATCGTGCGGGGATTCTAGAGCCATCGTATCGGCTCTTTGCGCGCCTTGCCATGCATTGTCTGGGCGAGCCGGCGACCAGGATTCGCAAGAAGCTTCCCGTGCGCGAGCTGTCGCGGTACTCGCTGCGCGATGATCTGGAAGGGGAGGGCGAGCGCTTATTTCAGGCCGGCGAGGTTGAAGCCGTTGATACCATCGACCATATCGAGATTCGCATGTTTGGTGCGTTTCGCGCCGAGCGCGACGGGTTTCCCATTACGGACAAAATGTGGCGCCGCAAGAAGGCGGCGACGCTTGCCGAGCGGCTTGCACTGGGCATGGATGCGCTCGTCGACCGCGAGACGCTGGCTATGGAGCTGTGGCCCCATGCCGAGTTCAATAGCGCTCGTAACAATCTGTACTCGACGATATCGCGCTTGCGTTCGGCCTTGGGGCCGACACCGGACGGCAAGTCGTGTGTGCTGATCCAAAACGAGTGCATTGGGCTTAACGGCGATTACGTCAAGACTGACGTGCGGTTGTTTGATCAGATAAGCCGCGAAGTTTTGGGAAATCGCACGGGTGCGCGCGGGCCCCATTTAGTTGAGCTGTGCCTTAAGATTGAGCAGCTTTATGCCGGACCGCTGTATGTTCCCAATGGCTGTAATCCCACCTACTTTTTACGCATGCGGCGCATTATGCAGTCAAAGTACATCGATTGCATGATTAAGGGAGCAAATGCCGCTCTAGAAGAAAACGATCTGCAGTCGGCGATTTGGCTGGCGGAGTCGGGGCTTCGGCAGGAAACGGCGCGTGAGGATATGGTGCGCTGCGCCATGCGTGTCTACAGTGCGGCGGGGCGGCGGCGCGATATCGTCGAGCTGTACAGTGGGCATATGCACCATCTAAGGGAGCAGGTCAATGGCGTGCCCGAGCCCGAGACGCGGCGTCTATACGAGCGCTTGGTGGAGGGTCGGCTCAACCGCGTGCTGGTCGAGCGATAAAAAACGGGCACCCGAAGTACTTGGGCACCCGTAAGCTTGCTATGTGTTGGCTCGCCGGATCATTGGCTCTTAGACGAGCTTGATCTTCTCGATATCCTTGCGCGAGGACTCGCGATACAGCGAGAACTTGCGGCCGATAACCTGAACAACGTCGGCATGGCAGCGCTCGGCGAGCTCCTCGGCGGCCTCGCGGGCAGAAAGGCTGGAGCCATCGAGCACGGAGCACTTAACGAGCTCGTGCTTCTCCAGGTAGGCGACCGTCTGCTCGACGGTGCCCTCGTTGACATCGGACTTACCGATGATGATGGCGGGGTTGAGGTGATGGGCCATGCTGCGAAGCTGCTTGACCTGGGCTCCTGTCAGTGCCATGGGTTCTCGCTTTCTATGTATGGGGCGCCCCGCGACGGGGCCTTAATCTACGTGAGCTGTCCCACGATAGCGCAGGAACGGCGCGGTGTGGGGCGCGTTTGCCCAGTTCAAAAAGAATGCGGATGCCGAGTGAGTGGGCGGCGTGGGCTGCGAACAGGCTATGAGCTGGGCGCAGAGACCGGCTCCCATGCAATAAACGCCCAGCGAACCTTACGGATATGGTCGAGCATATAGCGCCCCTGCGGCACGCCCTTGGAGCCCGGCTCACCGGCATGGGGGTTCTCAATCATGTGTTGAGCGATGTAGTCGCGCAGGCAGTCGATCTTATCCTCGTTGCCATGCTCGAGCATACGGGAAAAATCCGCCACGCCTGCCTCAAGGCTATCGAAGGTATCGCGACGAGGCGATTCAAAGTATGTAACCTGCGGCAACGCACCCATCTGAATGAGGATGTTGAAGGCGTACACAAAGCCATTGCTGCAGGTGACGGAGGCGCCGATAGCGTTCATCAAGTGCAGATCATAGCGCGGGCTGGAGTTGGCGACCATCGTGACAGCACAACGCCGACGAGCCGCACGGTCAAGCTTGGCAAGCGCACCTTTTAGATCGGTCGTCGTAACCGACCGACTGGCAAAGGCAACATCCACCGCTTTCGCGACCGGTCCAACCAAATCCCAATCATCATCCCAAGCAAGCTCAAGCGGCGTTATGCGCCCCTCGAGCCCGTAATACTCAATGCCGGCATCAAGGGTGCCCAACATAGCGGGGGAGAAGTCGGCTGCAATCACAGGATGCCCAGCCTGAGCAAGCGGAATAGCAATCGACCCAGCTCCACACCCCATATCAAGCACGGATTCACCAGGCTTTAACGCCAACAGCTTAATAAAGTCCCGGGCATACGGAGCAGTCTCAAGCGGCCGAAAATGCCGAGCCCTTTTATCCCACTCAAAAGAATCATCAGCCCGCCGCCGACCAGCCTGCAGGCGCATCCATTCGCCATTCCAATCAGCGGAAAGAAGCTCAGAGCGAGCGTCCCCATCAACCACGGGCCAACCTCCTAGCAACAAAAAAGCGACTCCTCCCAAAAGAAGAGCCGCAACCAGCATATATCAGAAAAAGAACCGTTCCAACGCCAAACCGCCGCACCAGCCAAGTGGTGCAGGAGCGAAGCGACTGCAACCGGGATAGAACCCAACTGAGGTCCCGTTGTGCGGGAGCCCCGGGGAGGGCAAATATATAAGGTCGATCGCGAGTTCCGCACGAGCCGGAGAGCACTTAATGTGCTCTCCGTGCGAGTCAGGACTGTCCGAGCAGGCGACCTTATATATTTGCCCTCCCCGGGGCTCCTCGCCCGAACCCCTCAGCTAGTTCTTCAGCGAGTTCAGCGGCGCCGGGAAGCGTCCACCGCGATGGGCAAGCACGGTGCCGGCGTTGGGGTTCACCGGCATGATGGGCGCACGGCCGAACAGGCCGCCGTACTCAACGCAGTCGCCCACGCCCTTGCCGATAGCGGGAATCACGCGCACGGCCGTGGTCTTGTTGTTGATGACGCCGATGGCCATCTCGTCGGCGATGATGCCGGCGATGGTCTCGACCGGGGTGTCGCCGGGGATGGCGATCATGTCCAGGCCAACGGAGCACACGCAGGTCATGGCCTCGAGCTTCTCGAGCGAGAGCGCGCCGGCTTCGACGGCGGCGATCATGCCGGCGTCCTCGGACACGGGGATGAAAGCGCCCGAGAGGCCGCCCACGCTGGAGCTGGCCATGACGCCGCCCTTCTTGACGGCATCGTTGAGCATGGCGAGCGCGCAGGTCGTGCCCGGGCCGCCGCAGGTGCCCACGCCGATGATCTCGAGGATGCGGGCAACGGAGTCACCGATGGCAGGCGTGGGGGCCAGCGACAGGTCGACAATGCCCTTCTCGACCCCCAGGCGATGGGCGGCCTCGCGGCTCATGAGCTCGCCGGCGCGGGTGATCTTAAAGGCGGTCTGCTTAATCTTTTCGGCGACTTCCATCATCGAGGCGGAATCGGGCAGCGTCTCCAGGGCTGCGGCCATAACACCGGGGCCCGAGACGCCTACGTTGATGACGGCGTCGGCCTCGCCACCGCCGTGGACGGCGCCCGCCATAAACGGGGAGTCCTCGACCATGTTGGCAAAGCAGACAAACTTGGAAGCGCCGACGGAATCCTGGTCGGCCGTGAGTTTAGCGGCATCGATGATGGTCTGGGCCGCCATAAGCACGGCGTCCATGTTGATGCCAGCGCGCAGGCTAGCAACATTGACGCTGGAGCAGACGCGGCTGGTGGTAGCGAGCGCCTGCGGGATGGACTGGATGACGCGGCGGTCGGCGTCGCCGATGCCCTTCTGGACGAGTGCGGAGAAGCCGCCCAGGTAGTCGATGCCGAGGGTCTCGGCCGCGCGGTCGAGGGCGTGCGCGATGGGGGTGAGGTCCTCATCCTTGCAGCACGCGGCGATCTGCGCCACCGGGGTGACGGAAACGCGCTTGTTGACAATGGGGATACCGTACTCGCGCTCGAGGTTCTCGGCGGTCTCGACCAAGTGCTCAGCCGTGTGCGTCACGTGGTCGTAGATCTTCGTGCACATGCGGTCGAGGTTCTCGTCACCGCAACCCATGAGCGAAACACCCATGGTGATGGTCCTGATGTCGAGGTTCTGTTCCTCAACCATGCCGCGGGTTTCCGCGATTTCTGCAGGCGTGATCGCCATCCTTGCGCTCCTATCTGCCAAAACGAGCATAATCTTATCTATTCTAACGTGCCGCACGTGCCAAGTGGCGCGTGCGGCACGTTTTGGTGCTCGGTTGTTTCCGTTGTGTTACTGCCCAAAGACCTCTTCGGCGATACGGGCGCTTTCGGCGGCGTCCTTGGCGTAGTAGTCCGCGCCGATTTGCTTGGCGTATTCGGAGGTGAGCACGGCACCGCCCACGATGATCTTGACGCCCGGAACCTCGGCATGGAGCAGCTTGATGGTCTCCTCCATGGCGACGACGGTGGTGGTCATAAGCGCCGAGAGGCCGACGAGCTTAATGTCGCGCTCCTTGACGGTCTTGAGCACTTCCTGCGGATCGACGTCGCGGCCCAGATCAAAGACGGTATAGCCGTAGTTGTCGAGCAGCATCTTGACGATGTTCTTACCGATATCGTGGATGTCGCCCTTGACGGTGGCCACGCAGATCTTGCCCTTGTCGGCAATCTCGCCGGCGGGCATCAGGCGCTTGATGGTGTCGAAGCCCACGCGCGCGGCCTCGGCCGAGGCCATGAGTTGCGGCAAGAAGAACTTGCCCTGGTCAAAGAGGACGCCCACCTCGTCGAGGGCGGGGATAAAGTGGTTGTTGATAAGGTCCATGGCGTCGTGGTCTGCCAGCAGACGCTCGGTCTCGGCAGCGATCTCGCCTTTGCGGCCCGAGACGACCATGCGACGGATCGGGTCGTCGTTGCCGTCGGCGCCGGCGGTGCCGGCAGCGGGCACGGTGTCGGTCGATGCGGCCTGAGCTGCTGCCGGGTTGGCGGCGATCTTATACGGATCGGTCCAGCCGGCATAGCGCTCGATGTATCCGGTCGAGCCCTCGTCCTCAACGCTCAGGACGCGATAGCTGTAGACGGTGTCCATAAAGCGCTTGGAGCCCGGGTTCATGATGGGGGCGTCCAGGCCCGCGCCGAAGGCGGCAGCCAAAAAGACCGAACCCAGCAGCGGGCGGGCGGGCAGACCAAAGCTGATGTTCGACACGCCGAGTGCGCATTTGACGCCCAGGCGCTCCTTGCACAGGGACATGGCGCGCAGGATCTGCTCGGCCTGGCGCTGGTTGGTCGAGGCGGTCATGACCAGGCAGTCAATGAGGATACGGTCCGGGCCGATGCCGTAGCGGGCGGCCTCGGCCACGATGCGCTCGGCGATGGCGAAGCGGGCCTCGGCGGTATCGGGGATGCCGCCTTCGTCGAGCGTAAGGCCGACGACGTTGGTGCCGTAGTGGGCAACCAGCGGAAAGATCTCATCCATGATCTGCTGTTTGCCGTTGACGGAGTTGATGATGGGCTTGCCGGCATAGCGGCGTACGGCGGCCTCGACGGCGGCGGGATCGGTGGAGTCGATCTGCAGCGGCAACAGCGTGGAGCCTTGGAGCTGCTCGGTGGCCTGTTGGATAATCTTGACCTCGTCGATCTCGGGCAGGCCCACGTTGACGTCCAGGATGTCGGCGCCCTGCTCCTGCTGGCTGATGCCCTGGCTCACCACGTAGTCCAGATCGCCGTCGCGCAGGGCCTGCTGCAGGCGTTTTTTACCGGTGGGGTTGATGCGCTCGCCGATGACGGCAATCTTGTGGCCGCCGCTGGGAAGGTCCACGACCGTTTGGGCGCTCGTGACCGACATGCTGGGCTTGCGGCGGCGCGTGCTGGGCGTGTGGTTGTCGATAAGCGTGCGAAGTGCCGCCATGTGCGTGGGTGTGGTGCCGCAGCATCCGCCCACGACGCTCACGCCGTCTTCGATCATGCCGGCTACGGCCTCGGCGTATTCGGGGGCCTGGATGTCGAAGACGGTGTTGCCGTCATCGTCCACGCGGGGCAGTCCCGCATTGGCCTGCACCATAACGGGCTTGTCCGTAACGGTGAGCATACGCGCGGCGAGTCCTCGGAGCTCGGCCGGGCCCTGGCTGCAGTTGATGCCCAAAACGTCGGCGCCGATGGCGTCGAGGGTGATGGCGGCGACCTCGGGGCTCGTGCCCAAGAAGGTGCGTCCGTCTTCCTCGAAGGTCATGGTGGCAAAGACGGGCAGGTCGGAGTTCTCGCGGCAGGCGAGGACGGCCGCCTTGATCTCGGCAAGGTCGGTCATGGTTTCGATAATAAAGAGGTCCACGCCCGCATCGACGCCGGCGCGCACTTCCTCGGCAAAGAGGTCGTAGGCCTCGTCAAAGCTGAGGGTGCCCAGGGGGCGCAGCAGCGCGCCGATTGGGCCGATATCGCCGGCGACGTAGTGGGCACCGGCTGCGCGGGCGCAGGCGACAGCGGCGGCAAAGACATCTGCCACGGTGGCGGTACCGTCGAGCTTGTGGGCGTTGGCGCCAAAGGTGTTGGCGGTGATCACGTCGCAGCCGGCCTCGACGTATTGGCGCTGAATATCGGTAATGACCTGGGGATCCTCAAAGTTGAGCAGCTCGGGCAGAGCGCCGGCTTTCATGCCGGCCGCCTGCAGCATGGTGCCCATGCCGCCGTCGAACAGCAGGTGCCCCGTGCCCTCGATGGCGGCGCGCAGGCGATCGTCCTTAATGCGAAGGTCGTCGATCGTGCGCGTCTTGTATGCAGCGCCATTACGACGGGCAGCATCAACGGGCGCCGCCAGTGCGGCGCCGTCCAGATCGTGAGTGATAAGCGGAGTAAACATCAATGAGCTCCTAATGGCTGGAATAGCAGGTGGTGTGGGCGGCGCGGAAGCGGCAGTGCTCGCGCATGCGGCAGATATTGCAGGTGGGGCGGCTCTGGGCATCGTGGACCTCGCCGTCAAACAGGCCGATCACCGCGGTCACGCTCTTGGTGGGCATGAGCAGGCTGGTAGGTGTGACGGTAAGCCCGATGAGCCGCGTGGCGTTGAGTGCAGCCACGATTGAGCGCTGGGCCGTAAGCGGACAGTCGCCGTAGCCGGGGCTAAAGCGCCAGTTGCCAGCGAGTCCGTGTGCCGCGGCCGCAGCCTTGACTTGCTGGTCCATCTGCTCGACAGCGGCTTCTACATAGGCAGAGCATGCGGCGTCGAGCACGGCTCCCTCCAGGGGCTGCTGGGCTCCCGTGGTGCGCAGGCGACGCTCGGCGTCCATGCCGAGGGTGCATGCCATGAGCGCGGCAAAGTGGGCGTCTTTGAGATGGCGATAGATATCGCGACCACGCAGTTCAACGTTGGTGCCGACCAAGCGAATGCAAGGCTCGCCCTGTTCATCGACGCCCGTGGCATCGATGGCAAACACGCGGCGCACGCCACGGGGCTCAATGTCCAGTTCCAGGTGCTCAACGACAAGCTCAATACGCTGCGACAGCTCGGGTTCAATCTGCTGGCCGCCGTAGCCCAGGTAGCGCAACATCTCGGCACGATCGACGCGGGGATGGTGGGCGGTATCGATACGATAAAGCGCCGGCGACGCAAGGTCGGCCGGCACTTCGGCAAAAGCTGTATCGATGTGTGGTTTTTCCATTACCCTAGGCGCTCCATAATGGTTGCGGCGATCGCAGGACGATTCATAGTGTACAGGTGCAGACCGGCGGCGCCGTGCTCCTTGAGGTCGCAAAGCTGACGGGCGGCATAATCTACACCGGCTGCCTGCAGGCTCTCGGGGTCGTTCTCGTACTTGGCGAGAATCTTGATGACGGGGGAGGGCAGTGATGCGCCGCACATAAAGACCATGCGGCTGATCTGCGACTTGCCCATAAACGGCATGATGCCCGCGGTAATGGGCACGGTGATACCGGCCTTGTCGGCAAGCTCGCGAAAACGGTAGAAGCACTCGTTATCAAAGAAGAGCTGCGTCACAAAGAAGCTCGCGCCGGCGTCCTGTTTTTGCTTGAGGTGTTCGACCGAGACGTTGAGGTCCTCACAGGCAATGTGGCCCTCGGGGTAGGCTGCGGCGCCCACGCAAAAGCCGGCGTCGACGAGCTCGGGGATGAGGTCGCGGGCGTAGGCGTAGTCCGAGGCGGGCTTGTCGTCCTCGGTCGCGCCAGCGGGAAGATCACCACGCAGGGCCAGGATGTTTTCAACGCCGGCGGTGCGATACTCGTCGATCTTGGCGGCGATATCGGCGTGCGAGCGGCCCACACAGGTAAGGTGCGCCACCGAGGGTGTATCGAATTCGCTCGTAATCATATGCGCGATGGGGGCGGTGGTGGCACCGTTACCCGAGCCGCCGGCTGAGCAGGTGACCGAGACAAAGCTCGGCGAAAGCTTGCACAGATTGCCTGCCACCTCGCGAGCCGTGTCGAGGGTAAGCTCGCCCTTGGGCGGGAACATCTCAAACGAAATGGGCGCGGTGCCCTGGGATGCTGCCTGCTTAAAAACCTCGTCGACGCGCATATCGTGCTCCTCTAGATACGTAATAGTGTGATGTGTTGTAAGGATTCTACAGCACCACTGTGTCACGGTGGAGTTTCACTCGCTATTTGGGGATACCAATCAAAGATGCCCTACTATCGGCATTTCCTATAACAGGGCGGTCAATCTAGGATGGGGCTATAAAGACTGGTATCTGATGCGAAATACCAGTTAATAGAGCCCCATCCCAAATTGACTACCCTTAAACCATGGGGAGAGGTCTGCAATTTATACAGTTGATTGGCTGTTGAGGGCGGCAACGCCGCCGCGATGCGGTAACCTCATTGATTGGTTTCGTGACAGCAACATAACGGTAATGTTGCGGAAACACGACGAGCCTAATCTATGACTCGTTCGTTAGTAATCAACACCGCTTCTCACGCGGTGCCGATACGAAGGGAGTTCCGTATGGCCGAACTTACTGACCGCTTCGGGACCATGGTGTTCTCTGAGGAAGTCATGAAGGACTACCTCCCCAAGGACATTTGGAAGCGCCTTGCTGCAACCCTCGAGGACGGTGAGCCGCTCGACCTGGATGTGGCCAACGCCGTTGCCCACGCCATGAAGGTCTGGGCCATCTCCAAGGGCGCGACGCACTACGCGCACTGGTTCCAGCCGCTTTCGGGCATTACTTCCGAGAAGCACGACAGCTTCCTCGAGCCCAACCACGACGGCACCGCCATTACCAAGTTTACGGGCAAGAACCTCATCCAGGGCGAGCCTGATGCCTCGAGCTTCCCCAACGGCGGCCTGCGTGCCACCTTCGAGGCCCGTGGTTACACCGCTTGGGATCCCACCAGCCCTGCCTTCATTAAGGACGATGTCCTGTGCATCCCCACGGCTTTCTGCTCCTACACGGGCGAGGCCCTGGACAAGAAGACCCCGCTGCTGCGCTCCATGACCGCGCTCTCGCGTGAGTCCAAGCGCGTTCTGGCGTTGTTTGGCAAGACCCCCAAGAAGGTCGTTCCTTCCGTGGGCGATGAGCAGGAGTACTTCCTGATCAAGAAGGACGCTTACCGCAAGCGCAGGGACCTGGTCATCACCGGTCGCACCCTCTTTGGTGCTGCTCCCTGCAAGGGCCAGGAGCTCGAGGAGCACTACTTTGGCGCTATCCGCCCCACCGTCTCGGCCTATATGAAGGACCTGGACGATGAGCTGTGGGCGCTCGGCATTCCCGCCAAGACCAAACACAACGAGGTCGCTCCCTGCCAGCATGAGCTCGCCCCTGTCTACGGCGAGGTCAACGAGGCCATCGACCAGAACCTGGTCATGATGGAGAAGATGAAGCTCATCGCCTCCCGCCACGATCTGGTCTGCCTGCTGCACGAGAAGCCCTTCGAGGGCATCAACGGTTCGGGCAAGCACAACAACTGGTCGCTTGGCACCGAGTCCGAGAACCTGCTCGATCCGGGCGATACTCCGCTCGACAACCTGCAGTTCATCGTCTTCCTCACCGCGGTGATCGAGGCTGTCGATAACTATCAGGAGCTCCTGCGTGCCTCCGTTGCCTCGGCCGGCAACGACCATCGTCTGGGCGCCAACGAGGCTCCTCCGGCGATTATGTCCATCTTCCTGGGCGACCAGCTTACCGAGGTCGTCGAGAAGATCATCGATGGCAAAGCTTCCGTCCATGCTACGCGCGGCGTGCTCGACCTGGGCGCCGATACCCTGCCCAAGCTGATGCAAGACAACACCGACCGCAACCGCACCTCCCCGTTCGCCTTCACTGGCAACAAGTTCGAATTCCGTGCCTGCGGCTCTGAGCAGAACGTCTCCGACTCCAACCTGGTGCTCGATGCCGCCGTGGCCAAGTCGCTCAAGTCCTTCGCCGACGCGCTTGAGGGTACGCCCGAGGATAAGTTCCAGGACGCCGCGCTCGAGTACTGCAAGAAGGTCCTGACCGACCACCAGCGCATCCTGTTCTCCGGCGACGGCTACTCCGATGAGTGGCCCGTCGAGGCCGAGAAGCGCGGCCTTGCCAACAACAAGACCACGGCCGACGCCCTGCCCGCCTTTGTTTCCGATAAGGCAATCGCGCTCTTTGAGGAGACGGGCGTTCTGACCCGCGCCGAGGCCCAGTGCCGCTACGACTGCAAGCTCGAGAAGTACAACAAGCTCATGAACATCGAGGCCACCACGATGGTTCGCGAGGCGCGTCGTACCTATCGCCCGGTCATTACCGCCTATGCCACCAAGGTCGCTAAGGGTCTTGAGGCAATCCGCGCTGCTGGTGCCGATGCTGCCATGCAGTGCGAGCAGAACACGCTCAACAAGCTCTGCAACGGTATCACCGCCATCAACGACTCCATCAAGGCGCTCGACGCTGTGCATCAGAAGGCCGAGGCCCTCGATGGCCAGGAGCAGGCCAATATGTATGCGCACGAGGTCGTTCCCGCTATGGATACGCTGCGCGCCGCCGTGGATGCCATGGAGGAGATCGTGGCAGCTGACTACTGGCCGGTCCCGACCTACGACGACATCCTGTTCTACGTGTAGAGCGTAACCGACATATCGTCATGGTATTGAGCCGGGGTCCGCATCGCGCGGGTCCCGGCTTTTTGTTTGCGAGGGACGCTTTGGAGTCCGTTTTGCAACTGATTCGCCCACGCAATAAGGGGCCGTGGACAAAAAACGTCAAATATGAGTACTGCCACAAGTCCTGTATCATTATTTATTTACAAAATATGTAGTGTTACGCAACATATGTCCAAGTACTTAGCCGATAAACGTCTGCAATTTTTCCGCCGTAGGACGCCTGACGTCTAAATCGCCTTCTGAAGGCATGAAATCGCTGTTACTAAAATGGTAACAGTACTCATATTTGCTATTTTTTGCCCACAGGTCCTTGGATGACAGTGTGATTTTATGCCCTCGGGGTTCGAATCCCGGCGTATGGGTAGCAAAAAGCCCGTCACCGAATTGGTAACGGGCTTCTCAGATTCTGTGGTGCCCCCAGCGGGATGTCCGCGTGCGGCTGGCGCCGCCCGCTCTCGCTGCGTCGCTTCGCTCCTTGCGTGCTGCGCTGGAAAACGCTTGCGCGTTTCCTCAGCTCCGCACCCTGCCGGGTTCGAATCCCGGCGCATGGTTAGCAGAAAGCCCGCCACCGCAAGGGCAACGGGCTTCTCGATTTAAATGGTGCCCCCAGCGGGATTCGAACCCGCGATATCCACCTTGAAAGGGTGGCGTCCTTGGCCGCTAGACGATGGGGACAGCGGGAAAGAGTATAGCAGACTTTTTTAGCCGTTCACATATCGTTGGCAAACTGAAAAACCACCACAAAGGAGTAGGCTTCTATTCCGATTTTCAAATATCTCAACCTGTAACATCTGGGCTGATAAATCGGCTCTATGTGTTACAGATCGAGACAAAAGGCAGGCGTCGGGACGAACATCTCATTCTGTAACAGTAAGACGACTTTTAACGGTCTAGATGTTACAGATTGAGACAAACCGCTGGGACGGGTTAAAACCGCCACAAAGGTGCCTGTCCCCTTTGTGGCGGTTGGGGCGTTAGGGGAGGAGCTTCATGGCGGCGTCGTGGGCGGCGTGCTCGTAGATGTCGTCGAGGGGTTTGAGCGGCAGCAGAGCGTTGGCCTGCGCGCCGCCGCGGCGCTCGAGGGCGTGCGCGATCAGCCAGTCGGTGAGTTCGGGGTTTTTGGGCAGTGCCGGTCCGTGCAGGTACGTGCCGATGACGCCCTTGTAGATGAGGCCCTCAAGGCCATCATCGCCGTTGTTGCCGGTGCCCGTGACGACGGACGTTCCGAGCGGCGTGGCATCGGCGTCCAAAAGCGTGCGGCCGCCATGGTTCTCGAATCCCACAAAGGGCTCAGGTGCCAGGTCGGTTTTGACGGCTACGTTGCCGATCAGGCGGTCGGAGCCGCGTACGGTTTCGGCGGCAATGACCCCCAGACCCTCGATGCGATCCTCGCCCATATAGTACGAACGGCCGAGCAGCTGATAGCTGCCACAGATGGCAAGCAGCGAGCCGCCATCCTCAACATAGGCCGTGACCTTGTCTTTTTGGGCGAGCAGTTCGTGTGCCACGGCTAGCTGGTCGCGGTCGGAGCCGCCGCCCATCATGACGATATCGGCATCGGTGAGATTGAGCGACTCGCCCATGCGGACCTCGTCCACGCGCACGGGAATGCCGCGCCAGGCGCAGCGGCGCTCGAGGGCGATGACATTGCCGCCGTCGGCGTAGAGGTTGAGGGCATCGGGGTACAGATAGACGATACGCAGGGGGCGCGAAAGCTCGACCGGCGCAATATCGGTGGGGACAGCGCTACCATCGGCGCGCGTTACGGCGTGGGAGACAATCGAGCTTGCATCGTCGTCTTTAAGCCCGTCGAGCTCCTTGACTAACGGCGGGAAGGCCGTGTAGTTGGCGACGGCGTAGAAGGTGTCATCGGCGGCCTCGTCTGCCACGGCACCAATCGCCTGCTCGACATTCGAGATAATCGTGGCATCGATGCCGGCGTACTTGAGGCGCACCTGCATGTCGTGCGCGCGCGTGCCGCCGGCAAAGGCGACAAGTCCCGTTGTGTCGGCGATGCGCTCAAAGTCGACGTCGTAGATCCACGATACATCGTGGCCGTCGGCATCGTTGTCGTTGAGGAAGAAAGCGCAGAGCCTGCCGCCTGCCGTTTTAATGGACTGAATCTGACGATCGAAGCCCACGGGATTTTTGGCCAGGTTTGCCTCGACGGTACGGCCGGCGATCTCCCAGCGGCCCATGCGTCCGCCGGCGGGGACGTAGGCATCGAGCGTGGGCTGCAGGTGCGCCGCGTCCACGCCCAGCTCGTGCGCCGCAAAGAAGGCGGCGGCGACGTTATAGACCATGTACAGGCCGTTGTAGCGCGTGGCGATGTGCGCGGCGGGCGCGTTGGCCTCGGGTCCAAAGGCCAGGTCAAAACCATAGCCGTCGCAGCCGAGCTCAACGCCCGTCACGCGGCGGAGCAGCGCGGGGCGACCCCATCCGCACGAAGGGCAATGATAGGCGCCCAGCTGTCCGTACTGCACATAGTCGTATTCCAGCGGGGCGTTGCACTGCGAGCAAAAACGCGAGTCGCTAATGCGGTCGGACTCGGTGCCCGTGGCGCCGTCGATGCCAAAGGCGATGCTTGCGTTGGGAACGCGCGCGGCGATCGCGGCACACAGCGGGTCGTCTGCGTTGTAAATGAGCGTCGTTGCCGGCGAAAGCTCCAGCGCGTGGGCGATGACATCCTGGGTGTGGTCAATCTCGCCGTAGCGGTCTAGCTGGTCGCGGAACAGGTTGAGCAGCACAAAGTACGTCGGTTTGAGCTTGGGCAGAACGCGTACGGTGTAGAGCTCGTCGCACTCAAAAACGCCCACGCGCTTGCCGCTGCTGGTGTGCTTAAGGCCGCCGCGGGCCTCGAGCAGAGCACCCACCACACCGGGCTCCATATTGTTGCCGGCACGATTGCACACCACGGTAGCACCGCTGGCAGCAACTGCGTCGGCGATGAGGTTGGATGTGGTGGTCTTGCCATTAGTACCGGTGATCACCACACTGCGGTCGACCAGGCTCGCGAGGTCGCTTAGCAGCTCGGGGTCGATCTTCATGGCGATGCGGCCGGGGAGTACGCCGCCCTGGCGCTTAAGGACGGAGCGCAGCCCCCAGCGGGCGATATCGCTCGAGGTACAGGCGAGAGATGAGCGGAAGTTCATGAAGCCGTTCCTAACGTGAATGACATGGTCGTGGCGTTTGCGCCGTTAAAAGCCGTAACGGCGCGCAAATTCCTGGGCAAGCTGCGATACGTCTTCGCAAGCGCTGGCCCAGGGGGCAAAGTCGGGAGTATCCGAGATGATGCCGTCGGCTTCCCAAACTGCCTGATGCGAAAGGTCCCAGGGGTCGTGCGGTTCGGGCCGGCAGGGAAGGTACGGTGTCTGATACATGGGGTTCAGCAAAAAGAACGCGCCGCCCTCGCAACGGTTAGCGAACTCACGCAGCGCGCGCGTCGCCGGGCGCATCTTGTTTGTTTTAAACAGCAGAATCGTGCGGGCGAGCAGGTACCAAGGAGAGTTTTCGAGTGCATCGGCTCCCACCTGTTCCTCGAGCTGGTGGGCTAGGGCAAAAAAGCCGTCCTGGTCTTCCAAGCGGGCGAGGGCAAACAACACGGTGCCGGCGGCCCGGGTGGGATAGCCCTCCGCCTTAAGGACGCGGCGGGCGTAGTTGGCAGCAGCGCGGTAGCGGGCGCTCGCCATGCACAGCTGCGAGATGGCCTCGAGCGTGTGGAGCCACCCGATAAGCGCCGGCTCGCTTACGGTGAGGTCTGCTGCGGTGACACCGTCGGCCAAAACATTATTGGCCCAATAGTGCGGGGCCTCCATATCAAACCCGGGCACGCTCTGTTGCAGGTAGTCGGCCGTGCTCGCCTCGAGCTTCATCAGGTCGCCCAGGCAGGCGTCAACGGGCGTGTCGGCCAGGATGATGGCGAGCAGCTGCGCGTCGACGGCCAGTGCATCGACGCGGACGATCTTGAGCAGCTCGTCGCGCATGTCGTCGAACAGGCGGTTGCGCGTCTGCTCGAACTCCTCGTCGCTGCCCATGTCCTCGATGCGATGGAGCTCGTCGAGCAGGTGGCGATGAACACCGGCATAGGACAGCAGCGCCTGGGCATGCTCGGACTGCGCATACTTTTGGGGATTCGCGCTAATGTCGTTATGGACAAGCTCGCGTGCTGCATCGGTGAGCTCGGGGTGCGATGCCAGATAGGTGCGCTCCAAGTAGGCGGGGATGTAGACGCTCGGATCCATTAGAGGTCCCCTCCCTTAAATGGAAGCCCCTGCTCGGCTGCGCGCAGGATGCGCTCGTCGATCTGAGAGCGCACGATGTCGTTGGTGGCGACCCAGGCGGCAAAGCTGGCGTTGTCGGGAGCGCCCAGGCCCTCCTGCAGTACCGGCGTCGCCTCGGACAATGCAAGGACAAGCTCGTCGGTCGAGCCCACGCCCACGTTAACGCGGGCATAGACGCCATCGGGAAACTCGGTTTGGAAGTAGAGCGCCTCGGCGGCGTGGGGGCACGAACGCACAAGGATACGCAGGTAGTGTTCGGCACCCTCGTAGTCCAGCTCGCGCCAGGCTGCGCTCATCAGTGCGATGAGCGTCCACGGGTCCAAGTCGCGCTCTGCATCCTTGGGACGGCGGCGCAGCGGGGTATTCGCGAGGTACGGCACGGAGTGAGCGGAGCGAAAGCGCTTGAGCTCCTCGGCGGGGTATTCGAGCTTTGCCATGGCGAGCATCGCGGTGTGGCGGACACCGGCGGGGTCGTTGGGCGCAAAGTCCAAGCTGCGATTTGCGGCTTCGAGCGACATGCGATAGCGGCCGCTAATGAGGGCGCGCGATGCCAAGGCGGCAAGCCAGCGCAGATAGGGGCGGCACGTAAGGTCGCCTGCGGCCTCGCGCTCGTAGGGGTCCTGCGCCGAGGCGATCTTGAGCGCCAGATCGTGCTCCACCTCGTCGCACTTGGACACCAGATACTGCACGTATTCCTCGTTGGATTCGGCGGTGAGCGCCGTCAGCATGCGCTGGGCATCCCAGTTGGCCGGATCGAGTGCGGCTGCCTCGCGGAGCATGTTCTCGGCAGCTGCCTCTTCCTGCTCTGCCTGGGTATCGTCAGGGATAAAGGGAATGCGGTAGTCGACAGCCTCGACCACCTTGGCAATTAGATGTCCGGCGCGGTCGCGATCGTGCACGATGAGCGGCGCGGGGTCGCGGGTGAATTGCTCCATCAGACGCTCGACGGCGGGGCCGTCGGTGAGCGGGATATTGTCGCGGCGCAAGGCCTCAAGAACGAGGCGATGGCAATCCTCTTGAATGGGATCGAATGCCATGGGGCCTCCTTTGCTGCGGTTAGGGTTCAAATGTCTCTATATAAGGTTCTAGTTTACCCGCATGTGGCACACCGGGGGTGCCGCACTTGGACTTGCACCTTTGCACCACGAAGACGGATGTCGCACAAATGTCGGCACCTTGGACGACCGAGTGGTATCACGGTGCCGCAAACGGTCGATTTTTGGCGGCGAACGGGGCGCATTTTGGAGGGGCACCGTCCTGCCCGGGATATGTGGTCAACCATGATAAAACGTTTGCCCAGCTTGGGAGTATGGATGCCCCACAAGGGTCTTCAGGGATAGAAAAAACGTTTCATCATTGTCGGCTTTAGGTGAATAACTGACCAACCAGAACGGTAGAATAGTGTTTGTCTGAGCGTTGAGACGTTTAGACATCGCGCATTGTCATCGCCGGCAACGCGCAAAACGGTCCTAACGGAGCCAATCGGGTGCTCCGTTATATACGCAAGTCTAAGAGGGGCTTGTTTAGGAGGCACAGTATGGGACGTTTTACCAATCCTCGCGATCTGTACTTTGGTGAGGGCGCTCGCCACGAGGTGAAGAACCTCAAGGGCAAGAAGGCCATCATCGTTTCTGGCGGCAGCTCTATGCGCCGCGGCGGGTTCTTGCAGGACGTTGAGGCCGACCTTAAGGAAGGCGGCTTCGAGGTCAAGCTGTTCGAGGGCGTCGAGTCCGATCCGTCCATCGAGACGGTCATGAAGGGCGCCGAGGCCATGCGCGAGTTCGAGCCTGACTGGATTATCGCCATCGGCGGCGGCTCGCCCATCGATGCCGCTAAGGCCATGTGGGTCTTCTACGAGTATCCCGAGGAGTCCTTCGATAACATCATCCAGCCGTTCAGCTTCCCCGAGCTGCGTCAGAAGGCTCATTTCTGCGCCATCTCCTCTACCTCCGGTACCGCTACCGAGGTCACTGCCTTCTCCGTCATCACCGACTACGCCAAGGGCATCAAGTACCCGCTGGCCGACTTCAACATCACCCCGGATGTCGCCATCGTCGACCCCGAGCTCACCTACACCATGCCTGCTAAGCTTTGCGCTCACACCGGCATGGACGCTCTGACCCACTGCATGGAGGCCTACGTTTCCACCTGCGCTTCTATGTTCACCGATGCCAACGCCCTGCACGGCATCCGCGAGATCGTCGAGTGGCTGCCCAAGTCCTATGCTGGCGACCATGAGGCCCGTCAGCACATGCACGAGGCTCAGTGCATCGCCGGTATCGCCTTCTCCTCGGGTCTGCTCGGCATCGTTCACTCCATGGCTCACAAGACCGGTGCAGCCTTTGAGAACGGCCACATCATCCACGGTGCTGCTAACGCCATGTACCTGGGCAAGGTCATCCAGTGGAACTCCAAGGATCCCCGTGCTGCCGAGCGTTATGCTTACGTGGCCAAGGAGATCCTGCACCTTCCCGGCGAGACCAACGAGGAGCTCATCGCTGCGCTCGTCCAGAAGATTCGCGACCTCAACGACCAGCTCAACATTCCGCAGTCCATCAAGGATTACGCGAATGGTGGCGTGAAGGTCGACGCCGAGAACCCGCAGATGGTTTCCGAGGAGGAGTTCCTTGCCAAGCTGCCCGAGATCGCCGCGAACGCCGAGACCGACGCCTGCACGCCGGAGAACCCGCGTGAGACCAAGGCTGCCGACTTCGAGAAGATCCTCAAGGCCTGCTACTACGACACCGACATCGATTTCTAATCGACTCTTGTTGTCGTAACGAGGGGCTCCGCACGTATTCGTACGGAGCCCCTTTTTTATTATTAGAGAATGGGATAGTTATGGCTGCAATTTTCAATAGCCCCAGCAAGTACATCCAGGGTCCGGACGAGCTCGCCAAGCTCGGCTCCTATGTCGAGCCGCTCGGTGCTAAGGCCCTCGTCATCGTGACGCCTTCGGGCAAGAAGCGCGTCGGTGCCAAGATCGAGGGCGGCTTTGCCGAGGCTAAGGCCGAGCTGCTGTTTGAGGACTTTAACGGCGAGTGCTCCAAGGGCGAGGTCGATCGCCTGGTTGCGCTCGCTCGCGACAACGGTTGCGACATCATCGTCGGCGTCGGTGGCGGCAAGATCCTCGACACCGCGAAGGCCGTCGCCTATTACCTGGAGTCCCCGGTTATCATTTGCCCCACCATTGCTTCGACCGATGCCCCGTGTTCGGCGCTTTCGGTGCTCTATACCGATGACGGCCAGTTCGACAAGTATCTCTTCCTTAAGGCAAACCCCAACATTGTCCTTATGGACACGACGGTTATCGCGGCGAGCCCGGTGCGCCTGACGGTTTCCGGAATGGGCGATGCGCTCGCAACCTATTTCGAGGCCCAGGCGACGCACGACGCCGACGGCGGCACCTGCGCTGGCGGCAAGGGCGGCATGGCCGGCCTGGCGCTCGCCAAGCTCTGCTATGAGACGCTCATGGCCGATGGCGTCAAGGCCAAGGTTGCGCTGGAGAAGGGTGCGCTCACGCCTGCCGTCGAGCATATCATCGAGGCCAATACGCTGCTTTCGGGCATTGGCTTTGAGAGCTCGGGCCTTGCTGCTGCTCATGCCATCCACAATGGCCTGACGATGCTGCCCGAGTGCCACGGCATGTATCACGGCGAGAAGGTCGCCTTTGGCACTATCGTCCAGCTGGTACTCGAGGATGCCCCGACTGAGAAACTCGAGGAAGTCTTGGGCTTCTGCATTGAGCTGGGCCTGCCGGTCACGATGAAGGAACTTGGCGTTGCCGAGCTTACGCGCGAGCAGGCCATGATTGTTGCCGAGGCCGCCTGCGCGCCCGATGACACCATGTGCAACATGCCGTTTGAGGTGACGCCCGAGATGGTCGCAAACGCCATTCTGGGTGCAGACGCACTGGGCCACTACTATCTCATGGATGAGTAAATCAAGCTAAGGAAGGGGCAAAGCCGACAGATGGCTTTGCCCCTTTTTGCTATGGTGCAAAGGGGTAAGGTTACTTTGCACCAATCGTTGTTTGATGAAGGGCGGATTCTCGTATGGCGCTTCCTATGGTTTACGGCGGTCCCGGCCGGTATGTTCAGGGGCCGGGGGAGCTTTCGCGCCAGGGCAGGTATTTGTCATGGTTGGGCTGCGCTGCCTATGTCTTGTTTGACCAGGGCACCGAGGATCGGCTGTGCAGGCAGATCGTCGATGGATTTCTGGACGACGATTTGAGTGAGCCGTTCTTTAAGATTTATGACGGTCCGTGTACGGAAGAGGCCGTTGTCGAAATGGCTAAGGAAGCCCAGGCTGAGTATTGCGACATGGTGGTGGGTATTGGCGGCGGCAAGATGCTCGATATCGCCAAGGCCGTTGCGTTTTATGCCGAGTTGCCGTTGTGCGTATGTCCCACGGCGGCTTCGATGGACGGTCCGTGCAGCGCGATTTCGGTGCTGTATCACGAGGATGGATCGTTCGACCGCTACCTGATGCTTGAGAAGAATCCAGACCTAGTTGTGGTCGATACCAACGTGCTCGCGGCAGCCCCGCTGCGTATGACGGTCGCCGGCATGGGCGACGCACTGGCAACGTACTTCGAGGCGCGTTCGTGTGCCGCGGCGCACGGCGCTAACGAGCACGGTGGCGCGCCGGGACACTTGGCCCTGGTTGCGGCTCGTGCCTGCTATGACACACTCATGGAGTGCGGCGTCGCTGCCAAGCGCGATCTCAAAAAGGGCCGTATATCGCCGGCGGTTGAGCGCCTGATCGAGTGCAATATTCTGCTTTCGGGCGTTGGCTTTGAGAGCGGTGGCTTGGCGTTGGCGCATGCCATCGCCAACGGCCTGACGATTCTGCCCGAGTGCAAGGCTATGCACGGCGAGGCCGTGGCGTTTGGTCTGGTGGTCCAGCTGCGCCTGGAGCGTGCGCCCGAGCTTGAACAGGTGCTCGAGTTTTGTCAGCGCGTCGGTCTGCCGACGACGCTCGAGGAGCTGGGCCTTGGCGAGATTTCCGATGCCGACCTGCAGGGTGTTGCAAATGCGGTCTTTAGAAACGAGCGTAACATAGCCAACGAGCAGGCCAAGGTGACCAAACAAAAGCTCGTGCAGCTCATGTGCGAGGCATAGTTTGGCGCTTGATTGACCTTGTGCAATCGAGGCGGCGATAGGCCATAGGCTATTTGTCCCAAAGGTGCTCTGCGTGTAATTTGCTCGAGGCACGGGCCGATGGCGTATCATTATCTCTTGCTTGTTTGCACTGCTCAGGGAGGGGCCGCGCATGGCGCAGGAACACGATCTGTTTGATGACATTATCGAGATCAGCAAGGGTTTCGACTTTCTTAAAAACCCGCTTGGCGGTGTGACCGACGCACTCGATCCGTCGGCGCCCCAGTGGAATCCTGCCGACTACAAGGAGCGTCCGCGCGGCAATACCATTCCGTGCTTGACCTGCAAAAACGAAAAGAGCGGTTGCACCGCGTGCATGGATGTGTGCCCGGTCAACGCTATCGAGGTCGAGGAAGACGCTATCGAGATCCTCGATACCTGCCGCAAGTGCGGCCTGTGCGCTGCCGCCTGCCCGACCGAGGCGATCATCTCGCCGCGCTTGGCGCCCAAAAACCTGTATGACGACATTGTCTCGGCAGCTACGAGCCACGAGACCGCCTACGTCACCTGCACGCGCGCCCTTAAGCGCATGCCGCGCGAGAACGAGGTCGTCGTTGCCTGCGTGGGCGATATTACGGCCGAGACCTGGTTCTCGGTACTGGCGGACTATCCCAACGTGAGTGTGTACCTGCCGTTGGGCGTGTGCGATAAATGCCGCAACACCGGCGGTGAGGACATTCTGGGCGAGGCCATCGCTACCGCCGAGGAGTGGGCCGGTACGGGCATGGGCCTGGAGGTCGACCCAAAGAGCCTCAAATGTCATAAGCGCCGCGAGTACGAGCGCAAGGAGTACATGGAAAAGATCGCCCGCACGACGGGCTTGACCGTGACCAAGCTCAATCCGGCGACGGCGGCGCTCGCCTCGGTGACGCAGAAGCTCAAGGCTCATCGCCATCAGATTACCCAGCTGGAGCGTACGCTCAACACCATGTGCGGCACCACGACGACCAAGCGTCGCCGTTCGCTCACGCACGGTCGACAGCTGGTGCTCTCAACGCTGCAAAACCACCCCGAGCTTGCCCAAAACATGCAGGTGAGTACGCCGGAGTGCGATTTTGACAAGTGCACGTCGTGCGGCGAGTGCGTCAATGCGTGCCCCACATCTGCCTGTGACCTGGTGGGAAGCGGTCGCTTTGCACTGGAGTCCACGTATTGTTTGGGTTGCGGAGCCTGCGTCAAGGTTTGTCCCGAACATGCGCTCAAGCTGGTCGAACACGATGCGTCCAATCTGGTCGTCGTCGATCCCGAGGCCGAGGAAAAGGCCGCTCAGAAGGCCAAGGCCCACGAGGAGGCCGAGAAGGTCAAGGCCGAGGCAAAGGCCAAGCTCGACAAGATGCTCGACCAGGTGGAAAAGCTCGCAGACTAGTCGGCGACCCCAATCTCTGCTTCATTTGCGCCGCCGTGGTGTCCGGATTCGCCCGGATGCTGCGGCGGCGCTATACTTATGAAGTTTGAAGTACCTGTACCAAAAGGAGCTGTCGTGTCCCTTTCCATCGGTATCGTGGGCCTGCCCAACGTGGGCAAGTCGACGCTGTTCACCGCGCTTACCAAAAAGACCGGCCTTGCCGCCAACTACCCGTTTGCCACGATCGACCCCAACGTGGGTATCGTCGATGTGCCCGATAGCCGCTTGCAAAAGCTCGCCGACATCGTTAACCCGGGCCGCATCGTGCCGGCTACGGTCGAGTTTGTCGACATCGCAGGTCTGGTGAAGGGCGCTAACGAGGGCGAGGGTCTGGGCAACCAGTTCCTGGCCAACATTCGCGAGACCGATGCCATCTGCGAGGTCGTGCGCTACTTTAAGGACCCCAACGTCATGCGCGAGGTGGGCCGTACCGGCGAGTTCGTCGATCCCGCCGGCGATGCCGACACCATCATGACCGAGCTCATCCTGGCCGACATGGGCACGCTCGAGAAGCAGCTGCCCAAGCTCGAGAAGGAGGCCAAGCGCGACAAGGAGCTCATGCCCAAGTTCGAGGTGGCCAAGCGTCTGCTTGCCTGGCTCAACGAGGGCAAGCGCGCCGCATCCATGGAGATGACCGATGAGGAGCGCGCCGCTGCCAAGGGCTTGTTCCTGCTCACCATGAAGCCCATCCTGTATGTGGCCAACGTAGACGAGGACATGCTCAACGAGGACCTGGCGCCCATCGACGGCGTCAAGCCGCTGCCTATCTGCGCCAAGATCGAGGCCGAGCTTTCCGAGCTCGATCCCGAGGACGCTGCCGACTACCTGGAGAGCCTGGGCCTGGAGCAGCCCGGCCTGGACGTGCTCGCGCAGGCCGCCTACAAGCTGCTTGGCCTGCAGTCGTTCTTTACGGCTGGTGAGATGGAGGTCAAGGCCTGGACGGTGCGTCAGGGCGCGACCGCTCCGCAGGCCGCCGGCGTCATCCACACCGACTTTGAGCGCGGCTTTATTAAGGCCGAGGTCATTGGCTACGACGACTACATCGAGCTCGGTGGCGAGCAGGGCGCCAAGGCCGCCGGCAAGCTGCGTATCGAGGGCAAGGACTATGTCATGGCCGATGGCGATGTCGTGCACTTCCGCTTTAACGTGTAAGGACGACGCATATGTTTAAATATGGCAAAAAAGCTGGCTACATGGGTATTGCGCTGCTCGTACTTGCGGTGATTCCGCTGGTGGTCGCAGCGTGTGTTATCCCCAACATTGGTCCCGAGGTTGCAACAAAGTTTAATGCCGCCGGCGAGGCGACGCGCTGGGGCAAGAGCTACGAGTTGCTGGCGCTGCCGGTGCTCAACTTGCTGCTGAGCGTGGCGACGTACTTTACGGCGGGACGCCAGGCAAAGAACAATGATGACTCCGCCGCCATGGCGCGCATCGTGTGCGAGCGCTATCTGCGTAACGGTTGCATCACGGGTGTGTTCCTCAACGTGATCAACGTCTACTTTATGTATTCGGCGATTACCGGTATGGGCTTTGGCCTGGGCTTTTAGCTTGCGCCTTTAGGCAACGAGCCTGCAAGCATATTCGATGGCTGCTGCGAGGCCGCCGCTCGATCGTGGTTTAAAGACCATGTCGGCGGCAGCCTCGTTTTCGTATCCGGCGCCGCGAAGGGCGAGTGCAACGCCGGCTTCTAAAAGGAGCGGCAGGCCACGCTGGCTGGTTGCGATTACGGCAGCCTGATTGAGCGAGCAGCTATGCGTTTGGCATTGGATGGCAAGTTCACCTTGCGCCGGGCAAGGGACCAGAACGGCGGCGACGCGACTTGATAGCAATGCAAATGCTGTGCGCTCATCGGTCGAAAGACATTCTGCTTCAACGACGACGAGCTTGGGCGATGCGCTGTTTGTGCGAAGCGTGGCTCGGTACGTGCGGACCGAAGAACCCGACATAGAAAACTCCTGTGTATTCGGCAAAACGTAAACTATAGTTTACGTTTATGTTCGGCTCCATTTCAAACTCGGCTGCATGGACGAACGTGCGAAACAGATTCTTGGCAGGCGGGTCGAAGAGACACGCAGAGACCTTGGTATCTCCAAGGTTGATTTTTGTGTGGCGACAGGAATCAGCCGACCCTACCTCGACCGAATCGAAGATGGGACGGCAAATTTCACGCTCAAGGTTCTATTTAAGATCGCGCCCGCACTCGGCATGACGGTGTCAGAGCTTCTCGAGGATATCGAATAGGGGATACCCGTCGACAACTGAATTACGCCATCGGGATGCGGTCGTGGTTGACTTGACTGTAGAACAGGCGCTGAATCTCGGCCGCATCACGTGATTGGCCGAGCGCCCACATGGTTTTGGCCACGAGCGTCTCGGTGGTCATGTCGTCGCCGCGCAAAATGCCCGGATGATCGGCGTAGGCACGGCCGACCTCATAAACACCCAGGTCAAGGCCCTCTTCGGGGACCTGTGTGGTCATAACGACGGTGCGGCCCGAATCGACCCAGCGGAAAATTGCCTCTTGGAACGACTCGCCGGACTCACCAAACTCGGGGATACCGCCAATGCCAAAGGTCTCAAGGATTACAGCGTCGTAGCTATCGGCAAGGGCGTCCAGAATGCCTGGGTTCACGCCGGGCGTGAGCTTGAGTACAAATACGCGCGGGTCGATGCTGTCGTAGAAACGCACCGGGTTTTCGCCTTGATGCGTGCCGTGAAGCCCGTTGCGTACGATGCGGTCATTGCGGATATAGGCGATGGGCGGATAGTTGACGCTAATGAACGCGTTAAAGCTCATGGTGCGCTGCTTGCGGGCGCGCGTGCCGGTAATGGCTACGCCGCCAAAGACAATCGAGACGTCGTGCGAATGCTCGTCGAGCGCATAGAGCAGGCTCTGGTACAGGTTGAGCTTGGCGTCGGTAAAGGGATTGCCCATGGGCTTTTGCGAGCCGGTGAGTACGATGGGCTTGGGGCTGTCCTGAATCAGATAGGAAAGCGCTGCCGCGGTGTAGCTCATGGTGTCGGTGCCGTGCAGAATCACGAAGCCGTCGTGGTCGGCATAACCCTCGACGATGACGTCGCGGATACGCATCCAGTCGCTCGGACGCATATTGGTGCTGTCGATGTTCATGGGCTGCACGACGTCGAGCTCGCAGAGGCCCGAGATCTCGGGGACGCTCTGGGCGAGCTCCTCACCGGTCAGGGCGGGGGAGAGGCCGTTGCCGTCCTCGGTCGATGCGATGGTGCCGCCCGTGGCGATGAAAAGGATGCGCTTCATGCTGGTATTCCTATCGTATTTGCCGCCCCAGAGGCGGAGTCGTTCGGCAGTATTGTGGCACAGGGCGTCGAATGTTCAAACGTATTACATCATCTGTAACGTTTGGTAATACTTCAATTGCCGTCAAATAGGGGCCCTGGTCGTGCGTTTGCCGTGCGCTGATGGCTGCGAGGGACGAGAAACCCCATATAACGTGTACACTATGGAAGTTATTTTCGTTCATTCACGCGGGTGGGCACCGGCTCCCCGCCAACAAGAGGGGGAAACCATGGATCAAAAGGCTTCCGCAAAGGTCCTCGTACTCGACTTTGGTGCGCAGTACGGTCAGCTCATTGCCCGTCGCGTCCGCGACCTCAACGTGTATTCCGAGATCGTTCCCTGCGACATCTCGGCCGATGAGATTCGCGAGATGAACGCCTCTGCGCTCATCCTTTCTGGCGGCCCGGCCTCCGTGTACGCCGAGGACGCTCCGTCCATCGATCCTGCCATCTTTGACCTGGGCCTTCCCGTCCTGGGCTTCTGCTACGGCCATCAGATCACGGCCGTGACGCTCGGCGGCAAGGTCGGGCACTCCGAGGTGGGCGAGTACGGCCGCGCCACTATTACGCGCACTGCCGGCGCCAAGCTCTTCAACTCCACGCCCATGGAGCAGACCGTGTGGATGAGCCATCGCGACGCCGTGTCCGAGGTGCCCGAGGGCTTTACCGTTACCGCCAGCACCGACGTATGCCCGGTTGCCGCCATGGAGTGCGTCGAGCGCAAGATTTTCACCACGCAGTTCCACCCCGAGGTCAAGCACTCCGAGTACGGTCAGCAGCTGCTGAGCAACTTCCTGTTTGAGATCTGCGGCCTGGAGCCCAACTGGAGCATGGACAACCTGGTCGAGACCATGACGGCCGAGTTCCGCGAGAAGGTCGGCGACGACCGCGTGATTCTGGCCCTGTCCGGTGGCGTCGACTCCTCCGTCGTGGCTGCGCTGGGCGCTCGCGCCGTGGGCAAGCAGATGACCTGCGTGTTCATCAACCACGGCCTGCTGCGCAAGGGCGAGCCCGAGCAGGTGGAGGAGGTCTTCACCAAGCAGTTTGACGTCGACTTTATCCACGTCCACGCCGAGGACCGCTACGCCGAGCTTCTGGCCGGCGTGACCGAGCCCGAGGAGAAGCGCCGCATCATCGGCACGCAGTTCTGGAAAGAGTTCTTCGCGGTCGCCCAGCAGCTCGAGTGCGACGGCAAGCCGGTCAAGTACCTGGCTCAGGGCACCATCTACCCCGACATCATCGAGTCCGGCGCGCGCAAGACGGGCGGCAAGACGGCCACCATCAAGAGCCACCACAACCTGATCCCGTTCCCCGAGGGCGTGCACTTCGACCTCATCGAGCCGCTCGACCACTTCTTTAAGGACGAGGTCCGTGCACTTGGTCTGGCGCTGGGCCTGCCGGGTAACATCGTGTTCCGCCAGCCTTTCCCGGGCCCGGGTCTGGCCATCCGCATCATCGGCGCGGTCGACAAGGAGAAGCTCGAGATCCTCAAGAATGCCGACGCCATCGTGCGCGAGGAGCTCGACGCCTATAACCAGCGTCTGTTTGAGCAGACCGGCGAGCGCAACTCCGAGCACAGCTGCTGGCAGTATTTTGCCGTCCTGCCCGACATTAAGTCCGTTGGCGTTATGGGCGACGAGCGCACCTATCAGCGCCCGATTATCCTGCGCGCCGTCGAGTCCAGTGATGCCATGACCGCCGACTGGGCCAAGCTGCCCTACGACGTCCTGGCCCGCATCTCGGGCCGCATCGTGGCCGAGGTCCCCGGCGCCAACCGCGTGTGCTACGACATCACGTCCAAGCCGCCCGCGACCATCGAGTGGGAGTAGCCGAAAGGCTATTTCGAGGCGTCGAATTTCCGTCCGCTGAGTACCGCAGAGTGTCGCAGCGTACGGGAGAAGTGCAAAGCCCCCAGCAACTTTGGGGAATAAATTGAACGAGATACCCCCGATTTCAGGTGAAAATCGGGGGTATTTTTACACGTTTGACCTGCTGTTTTATGCAAATTTACTCCCAATTGCCGTGCAGGACGGACATGGCGGCACCCCACGGACAGGGAGTAAAAGGTTTGTTGGGGGAGTAAATTGTCCCAGTTGCCTGTCCCAGCCGATCAAAATGTGCCCCAAAACTCAACTGAAACTCAACGGGGCGAAATATGGTGGCTTTTCATCAAAACCGCAGGTCAACAATGGGGAGTAAAAATTTACTCCCCCAAGCGATTTCATCGGCTTTAACCCACTTCGAATGGTGGGTTTCAGGCATAAGAAAAGCAGATGTTTTACTCCCAATTGCGGGGGTAAAGCCACCTGCTCGCGTTTCAGTAAATATTTACTCCTAGAATTTGGCCTTCCAGTCGGCGTATTCCTCCGGCGTGATCTCGCCGGATTCCAGCTCGTTTCGCTTTGCGGCCCAGGCCTTGAGCATCTGGGCCGTCTTGGGCGCCTTCTCGGCAGATGCGTCGATAGAAAGACCAGAGCCGTCCTCGGCAGGCACGATTCCGAACTCATCCTCCAGCTGCAGAAGGAGGCCCAGGAGGTCTCGGGCGTTCTCTACCCCGAAGTCCTTCAGGGCAAGCGGAGAGATGTCGAGGGCTTCGGCAATGGCCTCCACCTGAGGCTGCTTTGGGGTCCTGAAATCCGTCTCGTAGTGGCGGATCGCGCCCTCCGAGACGCCGATCTTCTCTCCCAGCTCCCCCTGGTAGAGCCCGCGCAGCTTGCGGTAGTGCCTGATCTTCTCGCCAGTCGTCATCTTCCCTCCTGAAAATCTAAACGTCGTAATTCTAGCACCGTACGCAAACGTACGCAATTTCTTGACAGTACGGAAACGTACGATTATGATTCGCTCATATCAAACGTACGTAATCGTACGATGTTAGGAGGATTAATGAACCAGGAAGAAGGCAAGCCAACCATGCTCAACGCAGAGCAGGTCGCGCAGAGGCTGAACATGTCGAAGGGGTTCGCCTACAAGATCATCCAGGAGATGAACGAGGAGCAGATCAAGAAGGGTCGCGCGGTGGTCAAGGGCCGCGTCCGCTCCGATCACTTCGAGGCAAGATTCTTTGCCGGTGATGAAGATGCCCGTATATAGAAGCGAGAACGGGACCTTCTATTCACAGTGCTTCTACCGCGACGGCAGGGGCGCGAAGCGCCACAAGGTCAAGAGGGGCTTTGCCACCGAGCTCGAGGCGCTCATGTGGGAGAAGGACTTCCTTGCTGTCCACAACGGGACCATGGACATGCTCTTCGCGGACTTTGTCGACGTGTACGCTACCGAGATCAAGCCTCGAATCAGGGAGCACACCTGGCTGACCAAGGAGTACATGATCAAGGACAAGATCATCCCCTTCTTCGGGAAGATGAGGATGTCCGAGATCAAGCCCATCGACGTCGTCCGCTGGCAGAACCAGCTTATCGACCACAAGGACGCCAATGGCAAGCCGTACTCGGCCACGTATCTCAGGACCATCAACAACCAGCTGAATGCCATCTTCAACCATGCCGAGCGCTACTACGACCTGACGGGCAACCCGTGCAGGAAGGTAACGAAGATGGGCTCGAAGAAAGGCGGAGAGATGAACTTCTGGACGAAGCAGGAGTATCTGAGGTTCTCGGAGGCCATCATGGACAAGCCCCTATCCTTTTACGCCTTCGAGGTCCTTTACTGGACAGGTATCCGCTGCGGAGAGCTGCTCGCCCTCACCCCGTCTGACTTTATCTTCGAGACTTCGGAGCTGAGCATCACGAAGTCGTATCAGCGTTTGAAAGGCATCGACACCATCACCGACCCGAAGACCCCGAACTCCGTGCGAAGGATCGCCATGCCCAGGTTTCTCGCCGAGGAGATGAAGGAGTACCTGGAAGAATTCAGGGACGACCTCGGTCCCCACGACCGCATCTTCGACGTGACGAAGTATTACCTGACGCACGAGATTGAGCGCGGGTGCAAGGAGTCCGGCGTCAAGAGGATCAGGGTCCACGACCTGAGGCACAGCCATGTATCCCTGCTCATCGAGATGGGTTTTTCCGCGTTGGCGATTGCTGATCGCGTTGGCCACGAGAGCACCGATATCACCTACCGATACGCCCACCTCTTCCCGAACAAGCAGTCCGAGATAGCCAATGCCCTTGATTGCTCCAAGGAGGGCTAGCCATGCCCTGCCCCAACTCTGCACGCAAGAGGTCGAAGACCATCGCCTTCAGGGTGAGCCCAGAGGAATACGAGCGGATCACCAATCTGGCCAAGCTGAGTGGCATGGACAAGCAGGATTTCATCATGGCCAAGCTGATGGACCACGAGATAGTCGTGAAGCCCTCTACGAGGGTCTACAAGGCTCTGAAAGACACGATGGCGGAAATCTACCAGCAACTGCTCAGAATCCGCGCAGGAGGCGAATTGAGCGCCTCCGCGGAGCAGTCCATCGAGCTGCTTTCAAAATTCTTTGCCGGGCTTGCCCCGACAGAAGACGCGGTTGCGGAGGTCGATGCGGAGAACGAAGACATCTGGAACATGGAGCGTTGGTAGGGTGTCCATTCGTGGCGTTGTGTTAGACCACTTTGGATAAGTGTCCTGCACGCAGTACACGCAGCAAGACCCCCGGTTGCGACAATTCCATCATCAGGAGAGATGGAGGTTGCAATGGAAGACGTGCTCACCCAGCTGACGAGGCAGTTCCTTCCGCAGATGACGGTTGCCGAGAAGGGCAGGGCCCTGAGATCGCTCAAGGCGCTGATAGACGCGGAGCTTTTCGACCTCGCGGCAAGCGAGGGGGCGGAGGACGATCCCGACAGGACCTGCCCTTGGTGCGGCTCTCCCCATTACGTGAAGAGGGGGCGAGACGGACGCGGCCGGCAGCGGTTCCTCTGCCGGGGGTGCGCCAGGACCTTCACCGACGCCACCATGCGCATCTTCTCCACCACCAAGCTCGACAGGTCGGCCTGGATGAGGTTCGCCGAGTGCCACGTGGACATGCTCCCGCTGCGCGAGTCGGCGGAAAAGTGCGGCGTGTGCCTCAAGACGGCGTTCTTCATGCGCCACAGGCTGCTCGAGGCCATGGCCAAGCGCATGCCCGCGTTCCGCGTGGAGGCCGGCGGCGGGGCCGAGCTCGACGAGTGCTTCTTCAGGGAGAGCTTCAAGGGAAACCGCTCCAGGTCGGAGTCGGGAGTGCCCAGGAAATCCCGCGCAAGGTCGCAGGGAGCCGACGGGAACGAGAGGATATGCGTGCTCACCGGCATCAACGACGCCGGCGACATCTTCTACGAGATCGCCGGGAGGGGCGGCCTCGACGAGGCGGCGGCCAGGGAGCTGCTCGCCGACAAGCTCGCGGTCGGCGCGATAATCTCGACGGACCGTGCGCACGTCTACCGCCGCGTCCTGCCCGCCCTCGGCGTCGGCGAGCACATCGCCAGCAAAAGGGAGGAGCACGCCATCAACAGGGTGAACGGCCTCCACTCCCAGATGAGGCACTTCATCGGCAGGTTCCGGGGCGTCTCCACGAGACGCCTCGAGAACTACCTCGCCTGGTTCAAGTGGACGTGGTGCTTCAAGGTCCGCAGGAGCGCGGACGAGCTGGCGGAGCTCATAGTGAGGCAGGCGGCCTGCGGCACATACGAGAAGACCTGGCGCCAGTACAAGGTGACCCCCTATCCGTTCTACGAGTACTGGATCAAGCAGGCGAAATGGGACTCGCGTGCGCGGAGGGCCATATACGGCGTGGCGTGATGTCCAGGGCGGTCTGGCGCAGCGCATCTGCGGCAAGCGCTGAAGTCGTGACCCGATGCAAAAAGCAACAGCTAGCGATATTCTTCGGGAACGTCGAAACCGTACTCACGGCATAGGAGCATGACATCGTGGACGTCGTGCTCGTCATGCTGATAGCCCAAGTGAAACACCAGCTGGCTTTCGGGGTCGATGCACGACACCTCCACCTCGCCGATGCGCCCCCTCCCCGAAAAGACCTCCCCGGGAAAACGATCTCCCTGATACAGAATATCGCCATTCTCGGCGAGATCGAAGCAATGCAGGTCGACGATGCGCCCCGCCTCATCTTGCCACACCGTGTGATCTTCGGTGGTAAAAGTTGCAGCCACCTCGGAAAACCCCTCATCAGCAATTAGATCCACGAACCTTTGGTAATCCCCGCGCTGAACGAACAGGTCGATGTCTTTATGGGCCCTGGTCTCACGCCCGACAAGCGCATCGACACCCCAGCCGCCATCAAGATATACGCCAATGCCCGCACCTGTGGAAAGGCCGATTATCCAACACGCATCATCCTTGGTGACCATAGGAGCTCCTTCGTTTTCGCCTGCTATTTAAGCAAGAAAGATTATAGGAAAAGTCCCAGTATCCAAAGCGGTCTAACACAACGATTCGTGGGGACATCAACTGAGGTTCGAGTCCCCTAGAATCCTGCCAACGACCCCTTGGACGAGACGGAGGGAAAATGGGAGAATCGCGCATAAACAACGTGATACTCGGCATGGACGGGCAAGCTCTCGACATAAACAAAGTTCTGACGGGTCAGCACTTCGTCGAGGCGTACGTTACCCGTGACGCCTACGAGGAGTTCCCCCTCGATTGCCTTCCAGCCGTCATCCGTCTGGAGAACTTCGACATCCTGGTCCAAGAAGTCGGGCCAGACAGAGGGATGACTGCATCCATCTGCCAGGGGGATGCGCTCGAAAGACTCATCTACGAGGGCGGCAACGGTCAAGCATGCACGTATAGATGCAGGGTCGATAGTGCAAGACAATATTCGGGCGATATCGTGCTTTTGGCTAGCACCAACACAGATGGCAATTCCATCTCGCTTCAATTCCGCCATGGCTCTATTGAGATCCCAGCATCTCATACAGCGGCAAACACGCATTGAGATTTTGAATCTAGATCTGATCCGGCTTTACCGTATGCCCTCTGTCGCAGGTGATGTACAGTCCGTATCTGCTGACCCTCGCCGTGAGCCCCGACCTGAGCGAACGCGCACACTGCGGGCACTTGATCTGGCTTACGCAGATGTAGTGGTTCACCAGTTCCTTCGTGAGGAGGGTGCTCACTGAGTATTAGGGGCCTCCAGCAGGGCCGTTATTCCGTTTGTGCAGGGGCGTTATCCTGAACGAGCAAGAACCGATATTCGGGAGGGGCAGGAACCCGCGCCGAGATGGCCGGGCTCCCGCCCTTCCTGTTTTCCAGGCTAGTTGTCCTTGCGGCCGCTCAGGCGCTCGCGCATGTGGATGTCGCCAACCTCCATCCAGGTCGCGTTGTGCACGATGCAGTCAAATGCGAAGCTTCACATTTGCGGTCCATGATCGCCTCGGCCTGGGTCATCCAGAAGCCCATCCCGCAGCTCCCGGCCATGGGTACCTCCGTTCGATCGGGAAACGAACGGATTTTCCGCCGTCAGGAGACCGGGCACCAGATGGGTGATACCGACCGCTTACATTGATTGGGCTTCCTGCTTCAAGTACTTTGCCTCGGCAGCGGCAAACATAGAATCGATGTTTTCAAGAATGCTCTGTCGTGAGTCCAGTACTTCTTTGAAAGCTACCCTCAGCTGCTCGAAGACAATTCGCTGGGCTGGATTTGCGATAGTTGACGTGTCTTCATCGATCGCAATGTCGATGTCATCTGCATCTAGCAACAACTCCACTGCAGCCCTGATATCTTCATTTGTGACTTCGGAGACAACCTTCTCACTTGTTCCATCAAGACTGAAATAGCCAACCTTATCCTCAATCCTAAGCAAGTCCATAGTAAGGCCTCCTGCCTTCGTAAGCTTCGTTTCCAGCTTCCATTAGACGCATCAATACCTTGCTGCGTTTGATTCTCGTCCCATCAGAAGCCACCATGTCCTGATCGCCGGAATCGCAAGTAAAGATTCGATGCTCGCCATTTGCCGCATCCGTGTAAACCAGTCCATCAGGCTTGATTGAAACACCTAGCACGTTGTTGTGCGTGGCGATGAAGACAGTTGCCCGTTCGGATATCTTCTTTAACTCCACGGCAATGAGCTCGTTCAAGAATGGGTTATCAAATGAAGATTCGGGCTCATCAATGAGCACCATGTCATGGCTCGCAGCGCGATCGAGCGCGCGGAAGAACAGGTATTCCGCTTTCTGCCCTCCGGAAACCTCCTCGTCGTTTTCGTTTCTGAGCTCAACGCACACGTTGAAGAACGCATGGCTAATGTCCGACACACCGCTCGTTGCAAGAATCCGTTCGACGAACGCCTCATCGTCCAGATTGAGTACGCCAGCCATATTGGCAGTTGTTCCAATCGCGCTCTTCAATGCATTTGCATCCTTGTGGGGCACGCGCTTGGTGGTACGCGTAAACTTGCCGATTGGTTTCCTGCTGATGATAGCCTCTGTCTTTGTTGCAGCACGAAGCTTTGCAAGTCGCTTTATGAAAGCTATGCGGTTAGCCGCGTCGAGCAGTGGCGAATCAGGGCATGCGGGTCTTCGCGATTCTAGCGTAAGACCTCCCTTGACCTTTCCGATAATCTCATTTGCCAGGTCAACGCACTTGCATTGCATAGCCTTCCTCTTATAGGCGGTAATCGCAACTCGAAGCAACTCAACCAATCTGTCGTGCCCGATTATCGATTCAATCTCATCGGTCAGAGTATTGTCGTCGAGTAACGTGATTACCGAATTAACAACCTTCGCCTCACTTGCCGCGCTCATTTGAGCAATTCGTCCTTGGCTATAGATGGGGCATTTCGAAAACTCGTCATCACGGGCAGACGTGTCAGCATATGAGACAAGATCGTTTAGATAATCCTTGATGCTCTTTAGCATCGCATCGCGTGTCTGCAATGAGGAAGCTGCGGTAGAGATATCGGTCATAGGCTCGTAGTAGTCACCTCTAATAGAGCCCTCCTCGTCATCAAGCCGCTTCTTGAAAGCCTTCTCCTCTGCATCTTTCACGATCTCGAACTGGCGCAGATAAACAACATCATCAGGGTCACAGGACTCGTATAGCCTATCGAGGAAGAACGTCTTGCCAGTTGACCTGCCTCCAACCACAACGTTCAAGCCCAAAGAAGCGTGCAAGCCTGGTGCTATCTCAAAGTGATCTTCTCGTTCAGTAATGGAAAACTTCGTCTTGTCGTCGAAAGCGAGCTTGAGCGAATCGAACGTGACGCTGCCTATAGATGCATACGTGTATTTGCCCCAAGATGTGCCTTTGCCATCGCAGCATCGATAGTCGCTAAAGCGCACAACCGGCTTTTCAACCCTGCTTCGCTCGTAATACCATTTCTTGTCACTCGAGACTTCCAATGCGGTAACGATGTCCCCGAGTGCGGCAAGGTCATCTGCGGGTATGAATGGCTTCTTCTTGTAATGAGGTATCACAAGGTAGGCACCGTTACCAAAGCTGGCTTTGAATTCGTCGATAGTAATTCCGTCTTGACCTTGCTCAATCTTGGGCACGTTGGCGCATGTCTGCTCGAACTCATCAACGTTTGCGGGATCAGCAACAACAAGACAGTGAAACCCCTTCACGCTTACTTCAATGCCGGGGAGAATGCTCATGTACGGTAAAGTATCACAAGAAAATTATGTCGAATTGACAGCCGCCTCCGCTATACCGAATAAGGAAATAAAGAGTCCTCAAATTTTGCGCTACTAAATGAAGACGAGCGGAAGTAATCTCCCGCTCGTCAGTAAACTTAACTATGCCATATCAATCCCGCTTCTTTCCCGCCACCGGCACTAAGAACAGCGCGGGCAACAGCAGGAAAGCGGTACAGACCAGCCCCCAGGGTATGGACACCTGCTGGGCTACCAGCCCCACAATAGGCCCGCCGATGATCTGCCCGAAAGAGTCCAGCTGTCCGCTGGTGGAAAAGACTGTGGCGCGCATTTTCTCATCCACATGGTCGTTCATCCAGGCGGCCAGCACAGGCTCCTTGATGGTGCGCATAAGCCCCGCCAGCAGGAACACCAACAACATGAACCAAAAGCTCCGCCCCACCGCGAAGAGAACCAGGCACAGGATATACCCGGCGCTGGTGGACATGACCACACTGGTTCGGCTGACAGTCCCTTTTTTCTCCATGCGGGCGATGAGCAACTGAGAAGCCAGAATACCTAAGCCGCTGCCGATAAGACTGATAACACCGAACCAAGTGACGCTGTTCAGCGGCCCGATAACGGGTATTACCGTGTCATCCAGAAAATGAGCGGTGGAGAGCCGGTCAAAGCCTTCACTGGCAAGTCCCCCGCATAGTGTGATTGCTAAGAGCGCCAGCAACACAGGTGCGCCTTTCACAAAGCCCAGGTTGAGCTTGAACAGGCAGACAAAGTCTTTAAGCAAGCCCTGCCGTTCCTCAATAGCAGGGGAGAAGTTGGTTTCTGGCATGATGCGAACCAACACCAGCCCCAACAACAAGCACAAACTGCCCCCCAAGATGACAGGCATTTGCAGGTTTATGTTTCCCAGCAGTGTGCCCAGCACCACGCCCAGAACGCCGCCGATTTGCCCCATTTGACTGCCCCGCAGGAACACCTTGTCTATGGGTTTGTCCTCTTCCTCCGAGGCAATCCACGCCTCCAGAGCGCCGGTGATGAAGGTATCACCGCAACCCCAGACAACCTGGGCCAGCAGAACCGGCGCGAACCACGGTAGCGCACCCTCCATCAGAAAGCCCAGGCCGTAGAGGAACATTCCAATCAGCACCGAGCGCCGACGGCTATACAAATCCGCCACCACACCGGTGGGTATCTCGAACAGAAAGCAGGAGGTCTCCAGAACCGTCCCTACCAGGACAAGCTGGAAAGCATCCAGCTGCACCACCTCCAGGTGGTACACGATGGAAAGCACTGTGGACATAGAAACCGCCAGGGAAAAGACAAATCGGAACAGCAGGTAGACAGAATATGCCTTTGAATTTTTAGGGCTCTTCGGTGGTTTCTGTGGGAGAGATTCCGGCATAGGCCCAGCTCAGCGGGCGAAAACAACGATCTGGAACTGAAACGGCCCCGGGAGGGGCCGTTTCCGCGTCATCCGCCTATGATTGCTAAGCCAAATTCAGACAACCGAAGAGGTGTGACGCATGAAGAGTCTACTACTTCTCGCCCTCGGTCTGGCCCGCACGGTCGTCCTGGGCGCGCGCATCGAGGCCGAGCGCATCGTCGTGAGCGTCCGGCCCTACAAGCGCGAGCAGCGCCGCTGCCCCGTATGCGGCAGGGCCTGCGACTTCTACGACATGGCGAACCGCGGGGCCCCCAGGCTGTGGAGGGCGATGGACCTGGCGCGCTCGGCCTGCTACCTGGAGTACGCGCCCTGCAGGGTGCGCTGCCCGGAGCACGGCGTGCGCACCGAGGCCGTCCCCTGGGCGCGGCACGGGGCGCGCTTCACGCGCGACTTCGAGGACTGGGTGGCGTGGCTGGCGGTCCGCTGCACCGCCTCGGCGGTCTCCGAGCTCGCCCGCGTCGAGTGGCACAGCGTGGGCGGCGTGTGCAGGCGCGTCTACGCCGAGCTGGAGGCCGCGCGCGGCGCCTCGAGGTTCGACGGCGTGCGCCGCATCGGCATCGACGAGACGTCGTACAAGAAGGGCCACAAGTACGTCACGGTGGTCGTCGACCACGACCGCGGCTGCCTCATCTGGGCGCACGAGGGCACCGGCAAGGACGTGCTCAACCTGTTCCTCGACGAGCTCACGCGCGAGCAGAGGCGCGCCATAGAGGTGGTGACCGCCGACGGCGCGAGGTGGATAAGGCAGCTGGTCAAGCGCCGCTGCCCCAACGCGAGGTGGGTCATGGACCCCTTCCACGTGGTCCAGTGGATGAACGACGCGCTCGACGCCGTGCGCTGCGAGGAGTGGAACGCCGCCAGGGCCGCCGCCAGGGCCGCCAGGCCCAGGCCCGAGGGCAAGCGCGGCAGGCCTGCCAAAGGCGAGCTGCCGCCCGAGGAGGTCAGGGCGCTCGAGGAGGAGGCGGCCTCCATCAAGGGCAGCCGCTACGCGCTCGTGAAGAACCCCGAGGACCTCACCGACGGCCAGGGGGCGAGGCTCGAGGCGCTCAAGAAGAGGGCCGGCTCGCGGCTGGTCAGGGCCTGGGAGCTCAAGGAGGACCTGCGGGCCGTCTTCCGGGCAGCCGACGGCTCCGAGGCCGCCGAGCTGCTCGACGACTGGATGCACAGGGCCGCCTACTGCAAGATCGCCAAGGTCGTCGCCGTGGAGAAGAAGGTGCGCCGCCGGCGCGACGACATCATCGCCGCAGTCGAGCTCGGCGTCAGCAACGGGCGCGTAGAGGCCATCAACAACAAGATCAAGGTGGCGGTGAGGATGGGCTACGGCTTCCGCAACACCGACAACCTCGTGGCCCTGCTCATGCTCAGGTGCGGCGACTGCCAGCCCCAGCTCCCGGGTCGCCCGGTGAAGGCGAGGAAGAAGGGCGTGAAGGGAGCGAAGAGCGTTGCTGCCTAGGCTAGCCCCTTGTCACACAAACTACCGAAGCCTCTAAAAAAGCCGATAACACATAGGTTTTTTGACCTAATGCGTTATCGGCTCTGCGT
>JAHYYO010000039.1:0-14324 GCA_019424925.1 Collinsella sp. | reverse complement strand
CCGAGACGGTCCCGGGCTGACAATTTCGACTGTAATGGACGTACTTAAATGAGTGCCCATCGCTCAAGGTGGCACCTGGGGACGTTCCTTATGTGCCGGCACTTTGGGACACTCCTTGTCAAGGTTTTGTTCCATCGTGCGGGTTGCTATTTAACGTGCGACAATGCCGTGTGGAAATAGAAATGTCTTCTGGGGGCTATCTATGCTGTACGAATTTTGCGCCGAGAACTTTGAGCGAGTGCCGGCGGCCATCGAGGCTGGTGCGGGGCGCATTGAGCTGTGTGACAACCTCGCCGTCGGTGGCACCACGCCTTCCGCCGGCGTTATAAGCGCTACAGTCAGCTACGCTCACGAGCATGACGCGCGAGTGATGTGCATGATTCGTCCGCGTGGTGGCGACTTTCATTACAACCAGGACGAGCTGCGCATGATGGAGATGGACTTGGGCCTTGCTGTGAGCGCCGGTGTTGACGGCCTGGTCTTTGGCTGCTGCAAGCCCTGTGCCGGCGGCTGGGCGCTCGACGAGCTCACCCTCGGCGCTCTCGTTATGGCTGCGGGCTGCGCGACCGAGGAATGCAAGCGCGAGTCCCTTGACATCACCTTCCACATGGCGTTTGACCAGCTCTCGCCCGAGGCTCAGCTCGACGCCATTGACACGCTCGCCGACTGCGGCGTCACGCGCGTCCTAACGCACGGCGGCGCTGCCGGCACGCCGATCGAGAGCAACCTGGAGCACCTGTCACGCCTTGTCGAGTACGCGGGCGACCGCCTGACCATCCTTCCCGGCGGCGGCATCTCCACGGCCAACCGCGATACCGTGGCTGCGGCACTGGGCGTCTCCGAGCTCCATGGCACCAAGATCGTGCCGCTGGAGGTGTAACCTGTGGCACTGGTATTTGACGTTCAGCAGGCGAGCGGCAAGCCCGACGATAATCGTCGCCCTGGCACCGCGTGCCCTTTTTGCGACACGGAGGGGCTCGCCAACATCATCCAGCGCGATGGTGACTGCATTTGGCTCGAGAACAAGTTCAAGACCCTGCGCGCCACCCGTCAAACCGTGTTGATTGAATCGGCAGATCACGATGCCGACTTGGTGACCTATGCGCCAGACGAGCTGCATCATGTGATGCGGTTTGCCCTGGGCTGTTGGCAGCAGATGATCGATTCCCAACAGTACCGCAGTGTGCTCATGTACAAGAACAAAGGCCCGCTTTCGGGCGGCAGTCTCGTCCATCCACACATGCAGATTGTGGGCTTGGAACAGGAGGACGGCTATGCGGCGCTGACTTCCGCCAATTTCGAAGGCGTCAATGTCTGGCAACAGGGGAGAGTCTCGGTCAACATCTCAACCGAACCGATCATGGGGTTCTTTGAGGTCAATGTTTCAGTCCCGCAGGGAATCGCCGCCAGTGATGACACGAGAGACCAAGCCGAAGCGGACCTGTTTGCCGATGCGATTCAGGTGGCCCTGCGCTATATCCTGCACGAGCACCACGGTGGCCGCGCAGAGTCATACAACTTGTTCTTCTACCACATGGACGGCCGGACCATTGCCAAGGTGTTGCCGCGTTGGGTGGTTTCGCCCTACTTTGTCGGTTATCGTTTGGCCCAGGTCAATGCCGAGACCACGCTCGATATCGATGCAGAGCGCCTGCGTGCGCATCTGGAAACGCTCGTATAGCAAGACTATCACCTGCGTAATGCGGACAGTCTAGCGTTCCATGGCATCGCGGCCGGCCTCGACCCGCTTGCGCTGGGCGGCGCGCTCCTCGCTGGTCAGACGCTCAAAGAGATGCCCGATAAGCGAGGCGAGCACCTGCTGAAACAGCGTTCCGCACATGACGGGAAACACGACCTCGCCGGGAAAATACTGCGTGGCGATGACGGCGCCCGAAGAGATATTGCGCATGCCGCAGGTAAAGCACATGGTGGTCGTCTCGCTATACGGCAGGTGCAACGCGCGGGCGACCAGAATGCCGATGACAAAGCCGCTGATGGCGAAGGTCAAAATAAAGAGGGCGACTTCCAGGCGCACCGCATTCATGTGCAGCACGTACTCGCTCATGGCGGTGGAGTTGGACGCGATGACACCCATCATCATGAACTTGCAGGCGGGCGAAAGCGCGGGGGAGAGTTTCTCGTGTCCCCATCCGCGCGTGAACTCGTTGATCACGATGCCGAGCACGGCGGGGATGGCGATCATAAAGGCCATGTTCTGCATCATGCCCGGAACATCGATTGCAACGGTGGCACCCAGCAGGAGCTTAAGCGTGAGCGGAATCGTGACGGGCGAGATGACCGAGGACGTCAGGATGATGGTGAGCGCGAGCGGGCCGTTGCCGCCGAACATGCTGATCCACATAAAGGCGGTGACTGCCACGGGTACGCTGTACTCGAGCACGATGCCGCAGACAAGGTTTGGGTTGGAACCAAAGAACAACGATCCTGCGGCATAGGCTGCAAGGGGGATGAGCGCCGCCGAGACGAGCAATGCCGCAATCAGATGCAGCGGACGGCGGAACACCTCAGTAACCTGATGGAAAGTGTTGCTGAGCGCGCCTTGGAATGTCATAAAGGCAAACAGGGCGGGAACGATGGGCTTGAGCACGCCAATCTGTTGGGGAAAGAGCACGCCGAGCGCCACGCAAATCGGAACGATGACCTGCATGTGCCCCGCGAGAAACTTGCCCAGTCCAACCCATTGCTTCATATGCTCTTGTGACTCCCTTTGTTCGTGAATTCGTTTTGAATGGATATGCTAGACGCTCGCATGCGTCCGTGCGTCAGAAACGCTCGAATATTTCGAGGCTATTACCGCCCTCGTTTATCGAAACCGCGGCGTGCTGGACGTTGTACGTCCGTGCCGCACGGTATAATTAATCCGTTCAACAGATCTGCCTGCCGAAGCGGGCATACACAGAGGACTCATCGCTATGAACCGTGAGAGGTATCGCGGCGACCTGCCCCTATCGGGGGTGGGCGCCTATGTCATCGCTTAAGACGACGCATCGCTGGGCGGTCGCTCGGCAAAACCCCGAGCTCGAAAAGGAGCTTTCGGCTGGCCTGGGCATACCCGGGCTGGTGGCGCGCATTATGGTTGCGCACGGCATTGCATCCATCGAGGAAGGCCAGCTGTTTTTGACGCCTTCGCTCGATCGCGACTGGGCCGACCCACTCATTATTCCGGGCATGGCGGTCGTTGCCGACCGCGTCGAGCGCGCTATTCGCAACCACGAGCACATCGCGGTCTTTGGCGATTTTGACGTTGACGGCATTACGTCGACTTGTCTGTTGACCGAGGCGCTACGTTCGTTTGGCGCCAACGTCACGCCGTTTATTCCGCATCGCTTTGACGAGGGCTACGGCCTGTCGCGTGCGGCGCTCGACCGCGTCAACGAGCTCGCCCAACCCAACCTGATCGTGACCGTCGATAACGGCATTGCCGCCAAGGAGGAGGTCTCCTATCTGGAGAGCCTGGGGATCGATTTGGTGGTCACGGACCATCACGAGCCTTCCGACCAGGTGCCGCAGGGTGTGCCCCTGACCGACCCCAAGCTCGAGGACGAGGGCCCCTCGCGCGAGCTTGCCGGTGCTGGTGTGGCGCTCAAGCTGGTGCAAGTCCTGGGTGAGCGCCTGGGCAAGCCGTCGTATTGGCGTTCGCTAATCGAGGTCGCGGCGCTGGGCACCGTGTCCGACATGATGCCGCTCACGCCCGAGAACCGCGCGCTGGTTGCCGAGGGCATCCAGCAGATGCGCGTAACCGCTCGCCCAGGCTATATCGCGCTTGCCGCGCTCGCCAAGGCGGACCTTTCGAGCATTACGGCGGATGGCCTGTCATTCTCGCTCATTCCCCGCTTAAACGCTGCCGGTCGCATGGCCGATCCCAAGCTGGCGCTCGACCTGCTGCTTGCCCGCGATCCCATCGAAGCAAGCGCACTGGCGGCTGAGCTCGAGGAAATCAACCGCCAGCGCCGTGAGATCGAGGCGGAGCTCACGCGCGATGCCATGGCAAAGGTCGAGGAGACCTATGACGGCGGACGCGCAATCGTCGTGGGTGGCGAGGGCTGGCACGAGGGCGTCAAGGGCATCGTGGCAAGCCGTCTGACCAACCGCTATCACGTGCCGGCGCTGCTGTTCTCGATCGAGGACGGTATCGCGCGCGGCTCTGGTCGCTCGGTGGGCAAAGTCAACCTGTTTGACGCCGTCGAGCGCTGTTCCGACCTGCTGATTCGTCGCGGCGGACATGCCGGTGCGGTGGGTGTGACCATCGAGGCATCCAAGCTCGATGAGTTCCGCCGCCGCCTTTCCGCCGTGCTGTCCGAGCTTCCCGCCGAGGACTTTGAAGACACCGACGAGGTCGCCGCCACCGTCGACCTTTCCGAGCTGAATATCGAGACCATCGAGCAGATCTCCCGCCTTGAGCCGTTTGGCCAGGGCAACAAGGTGCCGCTGCTGGCTGCCGAGGGCGTGACGATGTGCGACCGCGCCGTGGTGGGCAAAACCGGCGAGCATATGCGCTTTGTGGCGACCGATGGCGCCGCGAGTGTGCCGGCCATTATGTTCCGCGTGCCGCAAATCGATAAGCTCATCAACTGCGATAGCGCTGTCGACTTGGTGTTCGAGGCCGTTGCCGAGCATTGGCAGGGGCGTGTGAAGCCCAAGCTCATGATCAAGGATGTTCTGGTCCGCGATACCACGCTGCCCAGCGTCGACGATCCGGCATGCGAGCTTCGTCGTGGCGTGCAGCCGGCGGATTTCGGCCTGCGCCTGGAGTCGCGTAAGCGCGAGACGCTCGCCCAGCTTTCCTATACCGAGCTCACGCGCTCGCTTATCCATAGCTTTATCGGATCGAACCAGCCGCACCGCGCGCAGGCTGAGGCGCTCGATGCCTTGGCCGACCACCAGAGTGTCTTGGCCGTTATGGGAACGGGCCGCGGCAAGTCTCTCATCTTCCATGTACATGCTGCGCGCGAGGCTGTCCTTCGCGGACGTGCGAGTATCTTTGTCTATCCGCTGCGCGCGCTTGTTGCCGACCAGGCCTATCACCTCTCGTCGACGATGGCAGCGCTTGGCATTGGCGTTGGCGTGCTGACCGGCGAGACCGTGGAGGCCGCACGCGATGATGTGTTCGCCGGCCTAGCTTCGGGCCGCACCGGTATCGTGCTCACGACGCCCGAGTTCCTATCTATCCACCGTGACCGCTTCGCGCGTTCGGGCCGCATCGGCTTTGTCGTTATCGATGAGGCGCACCACGCCGGCCTTGCCAAGGGCGGCGACCGCAGCGCCTATCTCGACATGCCCGATATCCTCAAAGCCCTGGGCGACCCGGTTGTTATGGCTGCGACGGCCACCGCGACGGCTCCGGTCGTGGCCGAGCTTGCCCGCATGCTGCCGATTACTCGCACGGTGGTCGACGAGACGGTGCGCGAGAACCTGCAGCTCGAGGACGACCGCGACCTTGCGAGCCGCGAGAACCGTTTGGTGTCGATCGTGGCGACGGGGGAGAAGACCGTCATTTACGTCAATTCGCGCGACCAATCCGTGGCGCTCGCCAAGACGTTGCGCAAGCGTGTGCCCGATTGCGCAACCCATATCGCGTTCTATAACGCGGGGCTTGCGCGCTCCGATCGCCGCCGCGTGGAGGAAGCATTCCGAGACGGAAGCCTCAGCTGCATCGTCTCGACCTCTGCCTTTGGCGAGGGCGTCAACCTTCCCGATATTCGCCATGTCGTGCTCTATCACATGCCGTTTGGCGCGATTGAGTTTAACCAGATGAGTGGCCGCGCCGGTCGCGATGGACAGCCCGCCGTGATTCACCTGCTCTATTCGTCGCGCGACGCCCGCATTAACGAGCGCCTACTCGACTGCTATGCGCCCGAGCGCGACGAGCTCGTCACGCTCTATCGCGCGCTGCAAACCATGTGGCGCTCCAACCGCGGCAAGACCGGGGACGATTCCTTTAGCGCGAGCGATATCGACATCGCGCAGATGTGCCTTGCCATCGATGCCCGCACGCCGGTCGACGAGCGCTCGGTGGAAAGTGGCCTGGGAATCTTCGAAGAGCTTGGCTTCTGCCGCGTTTCGGGGTTTGACGACACCCGTCGCATCGCGATGGCCGAAAACCCCGGCCGTGTGCAATTGAGCAGGTCAATTCGCTATTTGGAGGGCTTGCGTTCGCGCATGGAGTTCTCGGCCTTCCGGAGTTGGGCGCTCGATTCGTGCGCTTCTGATATGCTAGCCAAAGTTAACCGCCCGATCGTACCGCGGGCCTAGGGGAAGGGGACCTCGATGGATGCCGCAGCCCGTACCGCCCATGATTCCGCCCTCCAGCCGTTCTCGGAGATGGAGCACTATAAGCATGCCGATGAGCTGCCGCCCGAGATTATGGCGGACAGCTACGACAAGCTGGAGCGTCTGTGCCTCAAATATATGAATGAGGACGACTTTTCTAAGGTGGAGCAGGCCTATTGCTTTGCTGCCGAGAAGCACTGCAACCAAAAGCGCCGCTCGGGTGAGATGTACATCAACCATCCCGTCGAGGTGGCCATCATTTTGGCCGATCTCAAGATGGACTGCGATGTGGTGTGCGCCGCGCTGCTGCACGATACCGTCGAGGATACCGAGACCTCGCTTGCCGATGTTTCCGGCCTGTTTGGCGATACGGTGGCCGAGCTCGTCGATGGCGTGACCAAGCTCACCAACATCGAAGTCGACAGCATGGACGAGAAACAGGCGCTCACGCTGCGAAAGATGTTCCTCGCCATGTCCAAGGACATCCGCGTCATCATCGTTAAGCTTGCCGACCGTCTGCACAACATGCGCACCCTTGCGGCCCTGCGTGAGGACCGTCGCCTGTTTAAGGCCCGCGAGACCATGGACGTGTATGCGCCCCTGGCCGACCGTCTGGGCATGAGCTCCATTAAATGGGAACTCGAGGACCTGTCCTTCTTCTACCTTGAGCCCGACGCCTACCAGCGCATCGCACGCATGGTGGCGGAGTCGCGCGAGGTCCGTGAGCGCTATCTGGCCGAGACCATCAAGACACTCACCGACGAGCTCAACCGCATTGGCCTGGAGGACTTCCAGATCAACGGCCGTTCCAAGCACTATTGGTCCATCTACCAAAAGATGAAGCGCAAGGGCAAGGAATTTTCCGAGATCTACGACCTGGTGGCACTGCGCGTCATCACGCATTCGGTGCGCGATTGCTACTCCACGCTCGGCGCGGTGCATACGCTGTGGCACCCCATGCCTGGTCGCTTTAAAGACTATATCGCCATGCCCAAGGTCAATAACTACCAGTCGCTCCACACGACGGTTATCGGCCCCACGGCCCGCCCGCTCGAGATTCAGATTCGAACCTACGAGATGCATGAGCAGGCTGAGTACGGCATTGCCGCCCACTGGCTATATAAGAAGTCGGGCGGATCGTCTGCGTCTAAGACCAATGATGCGCAGCGTCTGGACGATCAGATTAACTGGCTCAAGCATTCACTCGATTGGGCGGCGTCTGACGAGATCACCGATGCTAAGGAATACCTGCACTCGCTGAAGGTTGACCTGTTTGACCAGGAGATTTTTGTCTTTACGCCCAAGGGTGAGGTCATGGCGCTTCGTGCCGGTTCTACGCCGCTCGACTTTGCCTACGCTGTCCATACCGAGGTCGGCAACCACTGCGTCGGCGCCAAGATCAACGGTGCGGTAGCGCCGCTCACGCACGAAATCAAGACGGGCGACCGTGTCGAGATTCTGACCAACAAGAGTTCCAAGCCGTCGCGTGATTGGCTCAAGATCGTTAAGACGCCTTCCGCCAAGTCAAAGATCCGCCGTTACTTCGCCGCCGCGACCAAGGACGACGACGCTGCTGCCGGCCGCGATATACTGGCTAAGGACCTGCGCAAGCGCGGATATGGCATCTCTACGCCACGATCCACGCGTGCGCTCAACGCCGTGGCGGAGCAGTTTAACTATAAGCAGCTCGAGGACCTGTTTGCCGCCGTTGGTGCGGGCAAAGTCGCCCCACGTGCCGTTGGCAATAAGGTCGAGCAAATCTTGGACCCCAAACCCGAGGAACAGCTCACCAAAGCCGAAGCCATTGCCGAGGTCGTCAAGCAGCCTGCCCGCGGCTCCAACCGCAAGCCGCAAAAGCGCGGCAAGAGCGCCAGCAACGGCATTATCGTCAAGGGCGAGAGCAACAGCGGCCTACTGGTCCGTCTGGCTCATTGCTGCAACCCCGTGACGGGCGACGACATCGTCGGCTTCATCACGCGCGGTCGTGGCGTTTCGGTGCATCGCGCCAACTGTCCCAACGTCAAGGGTCTTATGGAGCATCCCGAGCGCATGATCGAAGTGGAGTGGGACGGCGCTGCCGACACCCTCTTCCAGGTCGAGATCGTGGTCGAGTGCCTGGACCGCATGGGCCTGCTCAAGGATGTCACCATTGCCATTGGCGATGCGGGCGGCAATATCCTTTCTGCCGCCACGTCGACCAACCGCGAGGGTATTGCAACCCTGCGCTTTATGGTCGAGATCTCGGACGCGAGTGGTCTGGATCCGCTGCTGGCCTCCATCAGCAGCGTTGACTCGGTCTACGACGCGCGCCGCCTGATGCCCGGTGAGGGTGGAGCCCAGCTTAAGCGCCGCGTTTAGTCGCGACGAACGTGTCACATTATCGATATTCGCTACACTCGAGGCATCGTTTGATGCCTCGAGTTCTATAGAGAGGAGAGGGACATGAGTGCTGTGTCCTTGGATTTAACTCCCAAGGGAACGGTCGAGATCGAGACGCTCGTAAACGGTCCCATTCAGACCAATAGCTATGCTGTTATTTCGGACAATGAGTGCGTGATTATCGATCCCGCATGGGAAGGCGAACGCCTGGTGGAGCATATTCGAGCCGAGCATCCCGGCGTACGCGTGTTTGGCGCCGTATGCACTCATGGCCATGCCGATCATGTTGGTGGTGTTGCAGGCGTGCGAACCACCGTTGGCGAGGGCTGCCAGTATGAGCTGTGTGCTAAGGATGTGGCGGTGCCGCATGCGAACATCGAGGAACAGCGAGCTATGTGGGGCATTGAGACGCCTGACCCCGGGGAGCCGACGCACCTGCTCGCCGAGGGAGATGCTATCGAGGTGGGCGATATCTACCTGCAGGTGATCGAGACGCCAGGGCATACGCCGGGCGGGATCGTCTTGTTTGCTGCCACCGAGCAGGGGAACATTGCCTTTGTGGGCGACACCCTGTTTCCGGGTGGGCACGGCCGCACCGATCTTTCTGGAGGAGACGAGGCGGCGATTCTGCGCTCGCTCTCCAAGCTCGCCCGGCTTCTCCCGCCCGATACCGTTTGCCTAACCGGTCATGGCGATTCGACCACCATGGCACGCGAGCTCATGCAGAACCCTTTCATGCAGATTTAGCTTAATAGTCGGCTTTTAAAGCACGAGAAGCGTCCAAACGTCAAGCTATTTTTCCCCAACGGGTCGATTTCGTAGGGCAAACGGTCAAAAAAGTCTGTTTGGACGATATTCGTGAACAAACGAACGTTTATGCTCGGGTGCGCCGTGGTAAAATCTCAGGCGTTATCGGAGCAACCTTACAGGAGGTTTCTTTTATGCTCGTCAACGCAGCAGACATGCTCAAGAAGGCCGAGGCCGGCAAGTACGGTCTTGGTGCCTTCAACACCAACAACCTCGAGTGGACCCTGGCTATTCTCCAGGCCGCCGAGGAGGCCAAGTCTCCGCTGATCCTTCAGTGCACCGCTGGTGCCGCTAAGTGGATGGGCGGTTTCAAGGTCTGCGCCGACATGGTCAAGGCTGCCGTCGAGGCCACGGGCGTTACCGTTCCCGTCGCCCTTCACCTCGATCACGGCTCTTACGAGGACTGCTTCAAGTGCATCGAGGCCGGCTTCACGTCCATCATGTATGACGGCTCTCACGAGGAGACCTTCCAGCTTAACCTCGACCGCACCAAGGAGCTCGTTGAGCTTGCCCACTCCAAGGGCATGTCCATCGAGGCCGAGGTCGGCGGCATCGGCGGCACCGAGGACGGCGTGACCTCCAGCGGCGAGCTCGCTGATCCTGCTGAGTGCAAGCAGATCGCTGACCTGGGTGTCGACTTCCTCGCCTGCGGCATCGGCAACATCCACGGCGTGTACCCCTCCGACTGGGCTGGTCTTTCCTTCGAGCGTCTGGGCGAGATTAAGGCCCAGACCGGTGACCTGCCCCTCGTTCTGCACGGTGGCACCGGCATCCCCGAGGATCAGATCAAGAAGGCCATCTCCCTGGGCATCTCCAAGATCAACGTCAACACCGACCTGCAGCTCGTCTTCGCCAAGGGCGTTCGCGAGTACATCGAGGCTGGCAAGGATCAGCAGGGCAAGGGCTTCGACCCCCGCAAGCTCCTCAAGCCTGGTCGCGACAACATCGTTGCCCGCACCAAGGAGCTCATGGAGGAGTTTGGCTCCGTCAACAAGGCGTAAGTAGCGGTTTAACTTCCCGCCGGAGGCCCCGTTTGCCCTACGCTGTTTCCCTCGCGCTCACCTGGCTTCGCCAGAAGTCGCGCGACGGAATCAGCTCCGGGGAAACGGGGCCTCCTTCGTTAACTCGCTACAGGGTTACTGGGCTGAATTAAGATGGCTACTGGCTTTGCCAGAAGTCGCGCCAAGGAAGCAGTTCCGGGGGACGGGGCTTCCTTCGTTTAACGCCGCAGGGTTACGAGGCTGAATTTTTTATTTGACTACCGTTCAGCGGTGTTGATGGCCCCCTTGTTGGGGCTTTCTTTTTATCTCGCTACAATGGGCTTCAAGCGTTCTAGTGACTTGGAGTTTTGGTATGGCTGTTATTAATGTGCTGCCTTCGGATGGGAAGGTTATTGACGAGGGTCCAGTTGGTTGCTCTGCTGATGTTCGCTGTGATGACTTTCGTCATCTCGATGTTGGACTGCCGCCCGAGATTCTTCGTCTTAAGGATGCCGGGTATTTGACGCAGGCTGTTGCTGCCTGCGATCGCCTTTTGGAGCAGAACCCCGAGCCTTCGCTGGCTGCTTGTGTTCGTGCCGAGCGGTATCGCATGCTCGAGACGCCGCTTCATTTTTCGGTGTCGCGCGATCAGGCTATTACGATGATTCGCGAGGAGTGGCCTGAGTTTTCCGAGGAGCAGTTTGACGATCTGATTGACCGTAAGCGTATTGACTGGCGCTTTATCGATGGTGAGCTGTTCGTTCTCGACAACTTCCTCGATTCGCTTCGCGTATATCCCAAAGAGGTTCCCGGCATGCGGTCCGATTCTACGGACGGAATAGCACTGCGCAACGAGATGCTCAAGGAGATGGAGTCGCAAAACGGATTGGCTCGCGTCATTACGCTTAAAGCGTCCGTGTCTGTCCCCGGCGCTCTGGAAGGGGAGGCCGTTTGCGCTTGGCTTCCCGTCGCGGCTGCCTGCCGTCAGCAGTCTCGGGTCGAGATTCTCGACATGACGCCGGAGGGTGCTGTTGCTCCCGCGAATGCTTCGGCGCGTACCGTCTCGTGGTCTTCCTCGAGCGAGCACTTATTTTCGGTGACCTATCGTTATCACATCGATGCTGCTTATTGTGATGTCTACGGTGGCACACTTCCGGTTCACCCGCGTATGGATGCGCCTCTGCCCGAGGATATTTCCGAGGACCGTCCGCACATTGCATTCACGCCGTATCTGCAGCAGCTGACGGCCCGTGTCATTGACGGGCTCGAGGATCCGCTCGATCGCGCCCGTGCTATCTATGATTACCTGACGCAGTACATCGACTATCGCTATCAGCCGCCGTACTTGCTTTTGGGATCTATTGCCGATGACTGCGCGCATTCGCTCCGCGGCGATTGCGGCGTTATGGCGCTCACGTTTATCACCATGTGCCGTATCGCGGGCGTGCCTGCCCGTTGGCAGAGCGGCCTGTATGTTGCGCCCGATTCGGTGGGGTCGCACGACTGGGCAGAGTTCTATACGCCGCAGACCGGATGGCTCAACGCCGACGTGTCATTTGGATCTTCTGCTCGCAGGATGGGGGAGGAGTGGCGCCGCCGTCACTACTTTGGCAATCTCGACCCGTGGCGTATGGTGGCCAACAATCGATTCCAGGCAGAGTTTGAGCCCTCTTTCGACGGCATGCGCGAGGACCCTTACGATAACCAGATGGGTGAGGCTTCGGTCGACGGTCGCGGATGCCGTCGGCGCGAGATGCTCCGCACGGTCGAACTCATCGAAATGCTCGAAGTTCCATTTTCGGACTAATCGGTAGAAAGCTGTGATAAACTAACTCACGCATTGCGTGCCCGAGTGGCGGAATTGGCAGACGCAGTGGACTCAAAATCCACCGTTGGCAACAACGTGCGAGTTCGAGTCTCGCCTCGGGCACCATACATGCAAGTGAGCGTTCAAGGGGGTTGCGGCCCCCTTTTTCGTGCCGAACTCGCGTGAGCGCGCGAAGCGTTAAGCAAACAGGCCTGTGGCCTGTTTGTAGCGGAGCGTGGCGAGGGCGCCACGCGCCCGAAGCCCGGGGCTTCGCGAAGCGAAGGCCCTTCGAGTCTCGCCTCGAGCACCATACATGCAAGCGAGCGTTCAAGGGGGTCAAGGTCCCTTTTTCGTGTACGTAATGTGATAACGCGCTGTACGTGTTATTATTCGCAAGGCGTTGTTCCCGCAATGCCCTAAAGAGGAACCCGAGGGTTCCCACCTTTTGGCGCCAATGAGCAGCTGACTGGTCATACAACTTAGATTCCCTTCCTCAAATCGAGGAAGTCTATGTGTACGACCTGGTTGCTGAGAAGCGCCGGGTTATTTTTTTATGAATGGAGGTAGGGAAAATAGCTAAGTCTGATGACACCCGCATCAACGACGAGATCACTGCATCTTCGTGTCGTTTGATTGGCGTCGATGGCTCTCAGCTCGGCCTGTTCGCCATCCGCGATGCCCAGCGCGTCGCCGACGATCAGGGTCTCGACCTGGTCGAGATCGCTCCCAACGCGGAGCCGCCGGTCTGCAAGGTCATGGACTACGGTAAGTTTAAGTACCAGCAGGCCATGAAGGCCAAGGCTGCTCGTAAGAACCAGTCCAAGGTCGAGGTCAAGGAAATGAAGTTCCGACCCAAGATCGACGTTGGCGACTACGAGACCAAGAAGGGCCACGTTCTGCGTTTCCTCAAGAAGGGCGCACGCGTTAAGATCACCATCATGTTCCGCGGCCGTGAGATGGCTCACCCGGAGCAGGGCCTTAACGTTCTCGAGCGTCTCGCCGAGGATCTCAAGCCTTACGCTACGGTCGAGTCCAAGCCTAAGATGGAAGGCCGTAACATGCTTATGCTGCTCGCCCCGATTAAGGGCGCCTTCGATGAGGATAAAGCGGCAAGCGATACCAAGTAACTAGTGTTCTGTAACCGATTAAGGAGTATTTCATGCCTAAGATGAAGTCCCACAGCGGCACCAAGAAGCGTTTCCGCAAGACTGGTACCGGCAAGCTTATGCGCGCCAAGGCTTTCAAGAGCCACATCCTGAGCAAGAAGTCCACCAAGCGTAAGCGTGGCTTCCGTCAGGAGACCGAGATCGCCGCTGCCGACCGCAAGGTCATCAAGTCGCGTCTCGCCTAAGTTCGCGTTCCCGTTTTTCGTTTTACCGTCTAGGAGTTGATAGAACATGGCACGTATTAAGCGCGCTGTTGCCGCCAAGAAGAAGCGCCGTACCGTTATGCACCGTGCGAAGGGTTACTATGGTGCCGCTTCGCGTACTTACAAGCATGCTAAAGAGCAGGTCCAGCACTCCCTGCAGTATCAGTATCGTGATCGCCGCAACAAGAAGCGCGAGATCCGTTCTCTCTGGATCACTCGTATCAACGCTGCTGCTCGCCTGAACGACATCTCTTACTCTCAGTTCATGCACGGCCTGAAGGTTGCCGGCATCGAGCTCGACCGCAAGGTCTTGGCTCAGATGGCTTACGAGGACATCGAGTCCTTCAACGAGCTGGCTACCATCGCCAAGAAGGCTCTCGAGGCCTAATAGATTCTCTTGAATCGCTAGGGGAGTGTCGCGTTGTGCGCGGCGCTCCCTCTTTTTATCTGAAGCGCTGGTTTATATAGCAAAAGCGCGGGTAGATAGACACTTACAGGTGACCGATCTTTATATATCTCTTAACCGAAGGGTCATCATCTGATACGTGCAGTATTTCTGCACCAGCCTTTCTATGACTTATATAGGAAGCGATGTATTGTGTAGGACTTGTGAAGAGTGGAATTCCCGCCCACGGGGCCCCTCCGGTCTGGCAATATATCTCCTTGCCGCGCGGCCCGGTCGGACCGGATC
>JAHYYO010000038.1:0-15585 GCA_019424925.1 Collinsella sp. | reverse complement strand
CGCAGGAAGCTTGGATACGCCTAGGCGCGGTCCAAGAAATCGTCCGCACCCCCAATAGTGGCTTCTGCCCGCCAAACAGTCCTTATTTCACCGCAACTCATAAGGAAACCCGGGTAGCTAAAGAATCAGCCCCGCGATTGGTGTTGGTCGCGGGGCTGATTGGTTTCTAGTGGCTGTGTGGGCAGTTGGCGCAGCAGCCACTCGTGGCGCTGGTGCTTGAGCCACCGCTGCGCTGGTCGGTGTTGTAGAAGCCGCTGCCCTCAAACTTGATGCCGCTGGCCGAGAACGTCTTGGCGGCCGGAGCACCGCAGTTGGGGCACACGACCTCGGGGGTCTCGGACATGGGATGCTCAACCTCAAACACGTTGCCGCAGCTCGAGCACTTGTAATCGTAGCGCGCCATAATACTTCCTTTTCAGCACAAAGCGGGCAGATTACTCTGCCCGCAAAAATTCAAACGTCTGTAACTGTACCCTATATCGGGCGTTTTATCACGCTTCGCCCCAGAATCTATGCGTGTTGCGCAGGAGCTGTGCGGTTTTGCTCTCGGCGGCCGCAACGTCGGCCTCGTCAGCCTGCCAGGTCCAGTTGCCCGTGGCCACGCCCGGTACGTTCATGCGCGTGTCGTCGCCAAGCCCCAGCACGTCCTGCAGCGGCATCATCACCAGGGGAGCGTCGCTTGTCAGCGCGTCGCTCATCAGCTTGGCTGCCACCTCAACACCGCTCGGCTCGTCGCCGCCCGCAAAGGAGCGCGTGCACCAACCCGCGAGCGTCGACGTGTCATGCGTCGATGTGTACAGGATCTTGCCGGGCGTAGGGTGCACGCCGCAACGAACGTCGTAATCGCTAAACTCCAGTACGTCCATACCGGGGAAGCCGCAAGTCGAAGCCATGGCGCGAACGCCGGGCGTCAGGTAACCCAGATCCTCGGCGATAAAGTTGAGCGGACCCAGCTCGTCATAGGCGGTCTGGAACAGGTCCTTGCCCGGGCCTGACAGCCAACGCCCGTCGGCGCAGGCCTTACCCGCGGGAATGCTAAAGTAGCTGTGGAAGCCCAGGAAGTGATCCAGGCGCACGCGGTCGTAGAGCGAAAACGCACGACGCAGGCGATCCATCCACCAGCGGTAGCCGTTCTGCTTCATGTGGTCCCAGCGGAACGTCGGGTTGCCCCACACCTGACCCTCGGGCGCAAAGTTGTCGGGCGGCGCGCCCGAAATCTCAATTGCCTTGCCGGTATCGGACAGCCAGAAGTTCTCGGGCTCGCTCCACGCGTCGGCCGAATCGTCCGAGACATACATAGGGATATCGCCGATGACCTCGATGCCCTTCTTGTGCGCATAGTTCATGAGCTCGCACCAGGCAAGGTCAAAGCGGTACTGCATGTACGCCTGCAACTCTGCCTCGTCGTGGAAACGCTTGTCGTCAATCAGATGCTCGTTGTAGCGCGCGACATCGGCCGGCCAATCGTGGCGCGACTCGCCCTCAAAGTACTTCTTAACGGCCATGTAGACGCAGTACTTCTCGAGCCAATCGGCATTGCGATGTTTAAACGCGGTGTACAGCGGATCGGCATCCTCGCCGCCGCGGGCCTTCCAGGTCTCAAAGTCGGCGGCCAGCTCCTCGTGGCTCTCGGGCAGCAGGTCGATATTGCCTGCAAAGGCCGAAGGACCGGCGTAAGGGGAGCGGAAGAAGTCCGTCGGGTTGACAGGCAGAACCTGCCAGTAATGCATGCCCATAGCGGCCAGATGGTCGATAAAGCGACGCGTGGGTGCGCCGATTGTGCCGGGCTTGCCGTCATCGGTCGGTACCGAGGTGATGTGGCACACGACGCCCGCGCCGTGATCAAGCGGCTCTTGCAGGCGCTGCTCGGCATGGTGATAGATGATCGAAGAGCCCAACGGGTACAGGTCGAGCGTAACCGTGCCGTTGTGGATCTCGCACTCGTGACCGCTGATCACGTCACTCGCACATTCGCCGAGCGTCGGAATCGTCACGCGGTGCGAATTGCGCAGACTGCGGTTGATGATAACCGTCGCAGACTCGCCATTCTTGCCCGTGCGGTTGTAGGCCAGCACCTCGTCGTTGAGCGCGAAGGCCTTGATCTCGCCGTCGATCATAAACGGTAGTGCGCGGCGTACGGCGGAGGCGTTTTTGACAATAGCCAGCGTGTCGAAGTCGTGCAGTTGGTCCTTGGTCGGCAGGGTGCGGCGGTTGCCCGGATCGGTTAGACCCTCCAGGCCGTACTCATCGCCATAGTAAATCGAAGGCACGCCCGGGAACGTCATCTGCATGAGCGTTGCGAGCCAAAAACGGCTCTTGGCCAGGCCCATCGAGTTCTCGTCCAGACGCCATTTGCTGCGCTCGCACTCGGGCAGCTGCGACTCATCGGGGCCGCCGCCGAGCACCGAGATAATGCGCGGACGGTCGTGGCTCGAAAGCAGATTAAGTGCGCAGGACAGGGCCTCACGGGGATAGTTCTCGCGCAGGGTTTCGATATCCTCGGCTGCCTGGTAGGCGTTCTTGTAGCCCATCAAAAAGCCGATGACCATGTCGCGGAAGGGGTAATCCATAGCAGAGTCCAGCTCGGAGCCTTGCAGATAGCGGCGCAGATGGCCGTAGCTGATCTTGTTGGAGGCGTCTTCCCAGACTTCGCCGAGCAACAGTGCATCAGGCTTCTCGGCGAGCACGGCCTTTTTGATCTCGGCCAGGAAGTCATCGGAAAGCTCGTCGGCCACGTCTAGGCGCCAGCCATGAGCGCCGGCACGTAGCCATTTACGGATCACGCCGTCCTTGCCCAGGAGCCGCTCGCGTACCAGCTCAGAGCTCTCATTGATGGCGGGCATATTGCCCACGCCCCACCAGCAGTCGTATGAGCCGTCCTCGTGGAAATAAAACGCATCGCGCCATGGCGAATCCTCGCTCTGCCACGCGCCCACGCCGGGGTAGTTGCCGTAGCGGTTGAAATAGATCGAGTCGTCACCCGTATGGTTAAAGACGCCGTCCAGAATGATGGAGATGCCCAGCTTCTCGGCCGCCTGGCACAGCTCGGTAAAGTCCTGCTCGGTGCCCAGGATCGGGTCGATCTTGGTGTAGTCGGCCGTGTCGTAGCGGTGGTTGCTCGCGGCTTCAAAAATGGGGTTGAGGTAGATGGCTGTAAAGCCCAGCTCGGCGATGCGAGGCAGGTCTTCCTGGATGCCCTTGAGCGACCCGCCGTAGAAGTCCCAGGTTTTGATGGAGCCGTCTTCGGCGCGCTCGTACACGGGCGGCTCGTTCCAGTCCTCGACCATGCGGCGCTGGATTCCGTTGCGTGGTTTTTCGACCTCGGCCAGCGTGCGCTCGCGCCAGTTTTCATCTCGGGCGTAGCGATCGGGGAAGATCTGGTAGACCATGCCACGCTCGTACCACTCGGGACGCACTTCGCGGTGCTTATAGACGGTAATCTGGAAGGACGGCACCTCGGCGTAGTCGTAAGTTACGCCCTCGCCGCCAGTGCGACCCTGAGGTGCGCCCAAGCGTACCTCAGGCTGGCCCTCGATATTGCAGATAAAGCTATACCAGATAAGACAGGGCTCGGTGCACTCAAGCTCTACGGTAAATATGCCGTCGCCCTCGTGCGTCATGGGATACCGAGACTCACCGATTTCATCGACCCAGGTGCGCAGCGTAAGCGTTGCCTGGTTGGGGTCGGCATCCTCCAGAATAACGGAGAGTGAAAGGGTAGTACCAGTGGTCACAGCGCCAAACGGAGTGCGAAACAGCGGCAGACGGCTGTTGTGAATCAATCTCATAATACGGTCCAGTTCAATAGAATCATGGCCTCCGGGCCATGGGCTTTACGCACAAGATGTAAGTATATCTGTTGTACACAGGCTGTATAAACAACATCCGTTTACCATCGGCGAATGGTTATCCGCGCAAAATCGATTTACCATTCAAATTATCGCGATATTTATATGCGCCTACGCAGATACTATTTGTAGCCAAACATAAGTACTTCGGTTTACTACGACGAATTGAATGATCTCAACCACAGTGATTTTGGGGATATTAAAACAGCAGGTAGAAGCGTTGCCAATTTCGTAGTTTGCTCGTTGTGGTCGGCTTGCGCCATTTTATCGTAGTAAACCGGCTGTCATTTGTGTTCTACGCTCATAGCAAGGGGGCGCCTGGTTAGGGCGCCCCCTTGGTTGGGTGAGGATTCGGTTTTTGGATCGTCCGGATTAGTGGCGCTTGCGGGTGGCCGTTGCCTTGCGGACGGACGTCTTCTTGGTCGGAGCCTTTTCCTCGGTCGGAGCGGCGGGGGAGACCGGAGTCTCCTTGGCAGGCTCGGGCTTGGCCTTTACCTCGGCCTTGGGCTCCTCTTTGGAGGCAGCGGGCTTGGTCTCGGCTGCCTTCGGTGCCGGCTTGGCCTTTATTGCGGGCTTGGCCTCGACCTTCGCTTCCACCTTGGGAGCAGCAGCCTTGGTCGTAGTCTTCTTAGCCGTCGTCGTAGTGCGCTTGCGCGTGGTGGTCTTGGCAGCCGGTTTGGCCTCGACGGTTACCTCTGTCTTGGCCTCGGCGGGTGTCTCCTCGACCTTTGCGGCGGGCTTTGCAGCGGCCTTGGTCGCGGTAGCCTTCGTGGTCGTCGATTTCGTTGTTGTGGTCTTCTTGGCAGCTGTTGCCTTCTTGGCGGTCGCGGTCGTCTTCTTGGTAGCGGCCCTGGCCGGTGCCTTTGCCGCAGCCTTAGCCTCGACGGCGTCGGCCTTTACCTCGGGAGCAGCCTCGGCTTCGGCGGCCTTCTTGGCAGCTGCGGTGGTGCGCTTGCGCGAGGTCGTTGTCTTGACAGCGGTGGTCTTGGTTGCCGTCGCCTTGGCCGCTGTGGCCTTCTTAGCCGTCGTCTTACGAGTCGTGGTCTTCTTAGCTGCAGGCTTTGCAGCGGGCTTGACCTCGTCCTCTGCCTCAAGAGCAACCTCAGCCTTCACCTTAGGCTCGGCCTTTGCGGGCTCAGCCTCAACCGGCTTCTCTTCGGCCTTGGGCTCCTCAGCGGCCACCGGCTCAGCAACAGCCTCAGGCTCGTCGACAACAGCCGCCGGCCTCTCAATCTCCGGGTGCATAAAGAAGTACAGGTCCAGATACTTGTCGGCCGAGCGCGTCCAGCTAAAGTCCTGGCTCATGGCCTGTGTGACCAGCCGGTTCCAAGCGTCGCGGTTATCCCAGAACAGGCGCGCCGCGCGGAACACCGCGTCGCCCATCTCGTCGCCGTTAAAGTTGGTAAACGAGAAGCCCGTGCCCTCGCCGGTAAACTCGTTGTACGGCTGCACGGTGTCCTTCAGGCCACCGGTCTCACGAACAATCGGCAGGGTGCCGTAGCGCATGGCGATGATCTGCGACAGGCCGCAGGGCTCAAACTTCGAAGGCATTAGGAACATATCGGCGGCGGCATACATGCGCTGCGACAGCGCGGGATCGAACTCGATGCGCGCGGCCATGGTGCCGGGGTACTTGTCCTGGAAGTAGCGCAGGCCGTCCTCGTAGTCGCGGTCGCCGGTACCCAGCACGGCCACCTGAACGCCGCCTGCCAGGATGCGGTCGAGCGCGTACATGACCAGGTCCATGCCCTTTTGGCGCGTCAGGCGCGTGACCATCACCATGAGCGGACGGTCGTCGCGAACCTCGAGTCCCAGCTCTTCCTGCAGTTTGGCCTTGCACACAGCCTTGCCGGAGCGGTCCTCCACGGTGTAGTTGGCGGCAATGCGTTTGTCAGTCGCCGGGTCAAAGCCCGCCACGTCAATGCCGTTGAGGATGCCCTGCAGCGCGTACGAACGCTCGCGCAGCACACCGTCCAGGCCCTCGCCAAACTCGGGCGTCTGGATCTCGTTGGCATAGGTGGGGCTCACCGTGGTGATGGCATCGGCATAGCGCAGCGCGCCCAGCATGTAGTTAATGCTGCAGGCATCGCAACGCAGCTGCGAGGCGGCCGCCGGAATATGCGCCACACCCAGGATGTCCTCCATTACGGTGTCGCTAAACTGGCCCTGGAACGCCACGTTGTGGATCGAGAACACGGTCTTGACGCGGTCATACAGCGGCAGGCCCTGGTAGAACTCGCGCAAGAACACGGGCGCCAGCGCCGTCTGCCAGTCGTTGCAGTGCAGGATGTCGCACTCAAAGCCGGCCGGCAGGTGCTGCAGGCTCTCGGTGATGGCCTTGGAGAAGAACGCAAAGCGCTCGCCGTCGTCAAAGAAGCCGTACGGATAGTCGCGCGCAAAGTAGCGCTCGTTGTCGATGAACATATAGGTGACGCCGTCGTGCTCGAGCTTCTCGAGTCCGCAGTACTCATTGCGCCAGCCCAGGCTCACGTAAAAGTCGGAGAAGTGCTCCATCTGCGCCTTGTACTCGTCCTTGATGGTGGCGTACTTGGGCACCATCACGATGACCTCGGCGCCGGCGCGCACGAGCGCCGCAGGCAGCGAGCCCGCCACGTCGCCCAGGCCACCGGTCTTCACAAACGGTGCGCACTCGGCCGAGGCAAACACGATCTGCATCTTTTTGCTGGAATCTGCCATATTGTCTCCCATGTTGCAATTCGAGAATAGCCGCCTGGCGCTAACCGGGCGGCTATTCTACATGTTACGAGCGATGTTGCGGTGCCAACGTTAACGTACGATGGTGGTGTCAGAAGTTAACGGAGCCTTGCCCAGCACCAGGATGTTCTCGGGCGTGCCGCGAAGCTCGGTGTTGGTGGGGACCACGTTGTTCTTGTCCAGGATGGCGTTCTCAACGCGTGCGCCGCTCTTGATGATGCAGCTCTGGTTGATGATCGAGTTGGTCACCGAGGCGCCCTCCTCGACCACGACGCCGCGCGACAGGATCGAGTTGCGCACGGTGCCCTTGATGATGCAGCCGGCCGAGATGATCGAGTTGCACGCGTGGCTGCCGGTCGCATAGCGCGAAGGCGGCACGTCGTGAGCCTTGGTCAGGATCGGGCGCTCGGGGTCAAAGAGCTGGTCGGCCACGGTCTGGTCGAGCAGGTCCATGCTACGGCGATACAGCGACTTTTCGCTAAACACGCCCACGACCTCGCCCTTGTACTCGTAGCTGCACACGTCGATGTTGCCAAAGTCGCCCTGGAGTGCCTCGAGCAGGTCCAGATAGTCGGCGGCCTGGTAGTGGTCGATGATCTCGAGGAGCGTCTCGCGGTTGACGATGCAGCAGTCCATGGAGGCGTTATCGCCGTACGCGACGCCGGCGCTCACGCCCGTCAGGCGGCCGTTCTCGTTAATCTCGAGTTTGGTCTCGTCATCGACGTTGCGCGTGGCCTTGCAGTACACCACGGTCATCTGGGCGCCGGAGTTCTCGTGCGCCTCGATGATGGTGTTAAGGTCCATGTTAAAGATGATGTTGGTGCCCATCATCACAACATAGGGATTCTCCGAGCGCTGGAACAGCGTCTTGTTGGAGATGATGTCGCGCAGCAGGAAGCGCATGCCGCCCTTGGTGGTGCCATACGCGTTGCCGGGCACCATGAACAGACCGCCCTTCTTGCGGTCCAGGTCCCAGTCCTTGCCCGAGCCCACGTGGTCGATTAGCGAGCGGTAGTTACCCGGCATGACGACACCGACGGTCTTGATGCCGGCATTCATCATGTTGGACAGCGGAAAGTCGATCAGGCGGTAGCGGCCCAAAAACGGAACGGACGCGATGGGGCGGTCCTTGAGCAGGACGCTGCCGTAGGTCGAAGAGTAGTTAGCGGTGATGTAACCGATGGCCTTGCGATTGATCATCGGATCATTCCCCCTTCCCGATAACGACGTCATTTCCAACGACGGCCGTATCCTTGGTGGTATCGACAGAGCCGAGCTTCACGCCCTCTTCGACCGTGGAGTTCTCGCCTAAAATAGCGCGGCAGATGTGCGCGCCGCTCTTAACGTGCGCACCCGGCAGCAGCACGGAGTCCTCGACCACGGCTCGCTCCTCGATGATGACATCGGTCGAAAGGATCGAGTGGCGAGCGGTGCCGTAGATCTTGCACCCGTTGGAGACCAGGCAGTCGTCCAGACGGCCGTCCGGGCCAATGTAGTGCGGCGGACGCGTGGTGATGTTGGACATGATGGGGAAGTTCTTGTCAAACAGATCGAACTCGGGGTTGTTACCCAGCAGGTCCATCGAGGTCTCATGGAAGCTGGCGATGGTGCCGACGTCCTTCCAGAAGCCGTGGAACTCGTAGCTGTACAGGCGCTTGTTCTCACCGAGCAGCTTGGGGATGATGTCCTTGCCAAAGTCGTGGCTCGAGCGCTGGTCCAGAGCGTCCTCCTCGAGCGCCTCGATCAGCACGTCGGCCGAGAAGATGTAGATGCCCATGGACGCGAGGTTCGAATCGGGCTTCTCGGGCTTCTCGGTAAACTTGGTGATGCGGCCGTCTTCGGGGTCGGTGGTCAGGATGCCAAAGCGGCTGGCCTCCTCCCACGGAACGGGCATAACGCTCACCGTGAGGTCGGCGTTGTTCTCAATGTGCGTCTTGAGCATCTTGCGGTAGTCCATGCGATACAGGTGATCGCCCGAAAGAATCAGGACGTACTTGGGGTCGTTGGCCTTGATGTAGTCGAGGTTCTGCGTAATGGCGTCGGCCGTGCCCGCATACCAGGCGCCGCCTGTCTGCGTCTCGTACGGCGGCAGGATCGACACGCCGCCGTCGCGGCTGTCCAGATCCCACGCCTCGCCGGAGCCCACGTAGGCATGCAGCAGGTAGGGACGGTACTGCGTCAGAACGCCCACCGTGTCGATGCCCGAGTTGGAGCAGTTGGACAGCGAAAAGTCGATAATGCGGAACTTGCCACCAAAGCTAACCGCCGGCTTGGCGATCTTTTGGGTGAGTGCCCCCAATCGGCTGCCCTGTCCTCCTGCGAGGAGCATCGCGATGCATTCTTTCTTACTCATCGATTTCTCCTTCTGTCATCGATGTTCCTAACCCATTAGCGACGGGCGCGGCGCACTGTCACGCCCGTCGAGTAATGCCGTGCGGCAAAGGGAGCTCGCGCGCTTTATGCGTGCCAGATCTCGTCGCGATACTCGCGAATGGTGCGGTCGGACGAGAACCAGCCACTCGAGGCGGTGTTGAGCAGGGCCTTGCGGTTCCAGGTCTCCTGGTCGCCGTAGCTGCCCGTGAGGTTCTCCCATGCATCAACGTAGCTGCGGAAGTCGGCCATGACCAGGTCGGGGTCGTTGTTGTTCATGAGCTCGTTGTAGATGCTCTCGAAGTTGCCCGAAAGGCCGGCAAAGGTGTTGTCCTTGAGCTCGTCCATCACGCGGCCCAGACGCTCGCGGTCGCCGTTGAGGGTATCCCACGCAAAGTAGTTGTTGGATGCCCAGAGCTGCTCGACCTCGGGAGCGGTCAGGCCAAAGATGGCCTCGTTCTCACGGCCGGCCAGGTCGGCGATCTCGATGTTGGCGCCGTCGAGGGTGCCCAGCGTAATGGCGCCGTTCATCATGAGCTTCATGTTGGACGTGCCCGAGGCCTCCTTGCCGGCCGTGGAGATCTGCTCCGAGATCTCGGCGGCGGGGTAGATGAGCTGGGCGTTACTCACGCGGAAGTTGGGGATAAAGCAGACCTTCATGACCTCGTTGACGCGGGCATCGTTGTTGATGACGTCGGCAACGGAGTTAATGAGGCGGATGGTCTCCTTGGCGAAGGTGTAGCTCGAGGCAGCCTTGCCACTAAAGATGAAGGTCGTCGGCGTCACGTGGAAGTTGGGGTCGGCGATGCGACGGTTGTAGATGTCCATCACCTTCATGATGTTCATGAGCTGGCGCTTATAGGCGTGGAAGCGCTTTACCTGGACATCGAAGACGGTGTTGGGGTCAATAACCAGACCGGTCTCGGCCTTGACGTAGGCGGCCAGACGCTCCTTGTTGGCGCGCTTGGAGGCACCCACGGCCTTCAGGAACTCGGTGTCGTCCTTAAACTCCTTGAGCTTCTCTAACTCAAAGGCGTCCTTGAGCCAGCCGTCGCCAATGGCCTCGGTTACGAGCTTGGCGTAGGTGGGGTTGGCCTCGGCAAAGAAACGACGGTGCGAGATGCCGTTGGTCTTGTTGTTGAACTTCTCGGGCGTCAAGGCATAGAAGTCCTTGAGCACGATGTTCTTGATGATGTCGGAGTGGATCTTGGCCACGCCGTTGACGCTATGGCTGCAGATCACGGACAGGTTGGCCATGCGAATCTCGCCGTCCCACAGAATGGCGGTCTGGCGCAGACGCTCCTGCCAGCCCTCCTGCGTGGTGTCGAACGACTCGTGCCAACGACGGCTGATCTCGTCGATGATCTGGTACACGCGGGGCAGGAGCTTGGAGAACGTGCCGATGGGCCACTTTTCCAGGGCCTCGGGCAGGATGGTGTGGTTGGTATAGCTCACGACCTGCGTCACGATGTTCCAGGCGTCATCCCACTCGAGCTTCTTCTCGTCGATGAGGATACGCATGAGCTCGGGGCCGCACATGGCGGGGTGCGTGTCGTTGGTGTGGATGGCCACAAACTGCGGCAGCAGCTCCCAGTTCTCGCCGTGCTCCTTCTCAAAGGTGTCGAGCAGGCTGTAGATACCGGCCGAGACAAACAGGTATTCCTGCTTCAGGCGCAGCAGACGGCCGTGCTCGCCGGCATCGTTGGGGTAGAGGATGGCGCTGATGGCCTCGGCCTCGGCGCGCTCGGCATCGGCCAAGGCGTAGTCGCCGCGGTTGAAGGCCTCCAGATCGAAGTGCTCCTCGACCGGCTCGGCGGCCCAGACGCGCAGCTTGTTGACGGTCTCGCCGGCATAGCCCACAACGGGGATGTCATAAGGAACGGCCAGGATGTCCTGCGTGTCCACCGTGCGGTAGAACGTGCGGCCGTTCTCCTCAAAGCCCTCAACGTGGCCGCCAAACTTAATGGTCACGGCCTTGTCCTGACGACGGACCTCCCAGGGATAGCCGTGGGTGAGCCACTCGTCGGTGGCCTCAACCTGGCTGCCGTTGACGATCTCCTGCTTAAACAGGCCGTAACGGTAGCGCATGCCGTTGCCGTAGCCGGCAATGCCCTCGGCTGCCATGGAATCCAGGAAGCACGCGGCCAGACGACCCAGGCCACCGTTGCCCAGCGCCGGATCGGGCTCCTGGTTCTCGATGACGGACAGGTCAAAGCCCATGTCGTCGAGCGCCTCGGCGACCATGTCGCGCACGCCAAAGTTGAGCAGGTAGTTGTCGAGCAGGCGACCGATCAAAAACTCGATCGAGAAGTAGTACACGCGCTTTTTGCCCTCAGCGGTGGCGCGAGCGTCACTCTTGGTGGCAACGGTGCGTGCCTTCTCGGCCACGAGCTTGGCCAGGGCGTTAAAGCGGTCGAGGTCGCTCGCGGCCTCGACGCTCTTGCCGCTGATGCTCATGACGGCATCGCGATAGAGCTCGGTAAACTCCTGCTTGTTGTCGAAGATCTTATTCATACGTTCCTTTCCCCCGGGGATGGTTCTCCCGGAACGGTTATGACTTGTATCCTACGCCCCGTCGGGGCGGGTAATTACAGATGTAACGGCTTTGTTACGCGTTCTTGGCAGACGGCTTAACAGAAGCAGACTTGGCCTTGGTAGCGGCCTTTTTGGCAGCCGGCTTCTTGGTCGCGGTAGCCTTAGCAGCGGGCTTTGCAGCAGTCTTGGCCTTGGTCGTCGTGGCCTTCGCCTTAGCTGGAGCCTTCTTAGCAGCTGCGGCCTTGGGCTTCACCGAGGACGTGCGCTTCTTGGGCGCAGCCTTGGGAGCCTCAACCACCGGCGGCTTGTAGCTGCTGGGACCGCGGCGCTTAAGCACCACGCCAGCCAGGCCGGGCACCTTTATCTCAATGGAGTCCATCTGCCCGTTCCAGGGATAGGGTTCGCTCGAGCAGGTGTAGGGCTCATCGCCGGCGTATCCGCTGCCGCCAAACTCGGGGCGGTCGGAATCAAAGATGACCTCCCAATCACCCTCGCGCGGCACGCCCACGCGGAAGCTCTCGTAGCTCGCCGGGTCAAAGTTGATCAGAATCACCAGGTCGTCGTCGACGTCCTCGCCCTGACGCACAAAGCTCACGATGGACTGCTTGGAGTTGTCCGCGTCGATCCAGGTAAAGCCGTCGTCGGTGTAGCCACGCTCGTACAGGGCGGGCTCGTCGGTATACAGGTGGTTGAGCGCCTTGATAAACGCCTGATGATGACGGTGGGTCTCGTACTCCTCGGTCAGGAACCACTGGATAGACTCGTAGTAGCGCCATTCAATAAACTGGCCGATCTCGTTGCCCATAAAGTTGAGCTTGGCACCGGGGTGTGTCATTTGATAGAAAGCCAGCGTGCGTAGGCCGGCAAACTGGCGCCACCAGTCGCCCGGCATGCGGCCGATCAGCGAGCACTTGCCGTGCACGACCTCGTCGTGGCTCAGCGGGCAAATAAAGTTCTCGGTAAAGGCGTACATGATGGAGAACGTGAGCAGCCCGTGGTTGCCGGGGCGCCACGGAAAATCGGTCTGCATGTAGTGCAGGGTGTCGTTCATCCAGCCCATGTCCCACTTGTAGTGGAAGCCCAGGCCGCCGTCCTGCGGCGGGTAGGTCACGAGCGGCCACGCGGTGGACTCCTCAGCCATCATCATCACGTCAGGGAAGTGGGCCTCCACGGCGCAGTTGACCTGACGGATAAACGCGCTGGCGTCCAGGTCCTCCTCGGTACCGTACTTGTTGAACTTCTTTTGGCCGGGATCATCGATGCCAAAGTTGAGGTACAGCATGCTGGACACGCCGTCCATGCGAATGCCGTCCACGTGGAAGTTCTCGAGCCAGTACAGCACGTTGGAGACCAGGAAGGAGCGGACCTCGCCACGGGCGAAGTCGAACTTGTGCGTGCCCCAGTTGGGGTGAATCTCGTGCTCAAACAGCATGTGGCCGTTAAAGGTGGCAAGGCCGTGGGAGTCGGCGCAAAAACCGCCGGGCACCCAGTCCATGATCACGCCAATGCCTGCCTCGTGGCACGCGTCGATAAAGTGCATGAGCTGCTGCGGGTTGCCGTAGCGCGACGTGGCGGCAAAGTAGCCGGTCGTCTGGTAGCCCCAGGAGCCATCGAAGGGATGCTCCATAAGCGGCATGACCTCGATATGCGTGTAGCCCATGTCGCGCACGTAGTCCACGAGCTCCACCGACAGGTCGTCGTAGGTGTAGAACTCGCCGCGCTGCGCGGGGAAGGGATCCATGGGACCAGGGTAGTTGCCGTACTCGTCCGGCTCGCCCTGCGGTGCGTCGCCGTGGCGCTTCCACGAGCCAATATGTACCTCGTAGATGTTGAGCGGCTGCGACATGTGGTTGTGGCCGGCGCGGCGCTTGAGCCATGCGGCGTCGTTCCACTGGTAGCCATCGAGGGTCCACAACACGCTGGCGGTACCCGGAGGGCACTCGGCCTTAAAGGCATACGGGTCGGCCTTGTAGAGCTTTTCGCCCTCGTTGGTCTCGATGAGATATTTATAGAGCTGGCCCTGCTCGGCGCCAGGAATAAAGCCTTCCCAAATAGCGCTCGTATGTACGGGCACCAGTGGGTTGGCTTGTTCGTCCCAATTGTTGAATTCACCGATAACGTGGACGCTCTTGACGTCGGGCGCCCAAACGCAAAAACGCCAGCCGCGCGTACGCTGCTGCGTGTCGGGATGCGCGCCCATCTTTTCCCAGCTGCGCTCCCACGTACCAATGCCAAACAGGTAGACATCGTCCTTGGTGAGCTCCGGTGCGTGCGGGGCGGCTTTACGGGTAGCGGGCTTTTTAGTTGCTGGCTTTAGCTTTGTATCGCTCACGTTTGATCCCATCATGACGCGGCAGCGTGTTGCCTTGGTGACTAGATGCGAAAGGTCCAAGGCTGCACGAATCGAAGGGACGGCGAAGTTTCTGTGATTCGTTCCACCTCGCGTGCTCGGTGGAACTTTCGGCAAAAACTACGATAACACCTGTACGTTAGTTTTATGAACGAAAGCGGATTTGCGGGGGCGTTTAATCGGTAAGCGACATGTTTAGACCACTGGCAGAATTGCCGTGGTAAAACTCTTGACAGTTTTACCAATTTGGGTTTCAAAATTGTTTGGCTGACGTTTGGTAAAACGTTTTTAGCAGGATGTTTACCATTTGATATCGAAAGGTTCGTTTATGTCCCATACCGCCGCTCCCAAGGTTGCTTTTATTTTCGACTGCGATGGCACGTTGGTAAATAGCACCCCTGTTTGGGCCTATGCCCAGCCCGAGTTATTGCACCGCCACGGGATCGACGCGACCGTTGATGACTTTGCTCAATTTGAGCACCTGTCGCTGGAGGACGAGTGCCAGGCCTACCACGACACGTGGGGCATTGGCGCGAATGGCGAGGAGCTGTATCGCGAGCTGGGCGAGATTTTAATTGATGGGTACTCCAAGGTGCCGCCGCGCGAGGGGCTCCTGGCATTTTTGGAGCAGGCGAAGGCAGCGGGCATTGCCATGTGCGTGGCCACGTCCACGCCGGCCGAGCTGGTGCAGTCCACGCTCGCCGGTGCCGGGCTCGACGCTTACATGGAGTTTGTTACCACGACGGGCGAGGCAGGACGCTCCAAGCAGTTCCCCGATGTGTACGAGCTGGCGCTGCGCCGCCTGGAGGAGCGCCATGGGCATAAGTTTGAGCGCGCTTGGGTGTTTGAGGACGCGGTCTTTGGCCTTAAGAGCTCGGGCACCGCAGGCTTTAAGCGTGTGGGTATTTATGACCCGCACGGCCGCATGAAGCGCGATGACGTGCGCTCCAACTGCGACATCTTTATCGACAGCTACGAGGAGCTGGACCTGGCCCGCGTGCTTACGTTTGAGGGATAGGCGAGGGCCGTGGCTTGTAAGGTATTAGTGGTTTGTGGCTCGCCAGTCGTGGCGAGCGCGGATTTGTTGCGTAGGCTAGCGGGGGAGTGCGACCACGTTGTCGCCGTGGACCGCGGGCTCGACGCGCTGCTGGGCGCGGGGCTAGGCTGCGACGTGTATGTGGGGGATGCCGACACGGTAAGCGACGCGGGCCGCGCGTTGGTCGATGCCGCTACCGACTTTGAAGTTGAGCGTCATGACCCCTACAAGGACTATACCGATCTGGCGCTGGCGCTCGATTCCGTCCGTCGTCGGTGGCCGGGTGCCGAAGTGGTTGCGACCTGCGCTACCGGCGGCCGTCCTGATATGGCGCTGAGCGTGTTGGGGCTTCTTGCGGGCTACGAGGACGCCCCAGTCTGGATTGCTGAGGATGAGACCACGGCCCGCATCCTGCACGGAGGCGAATCGTGGACCATCGAAGGCGCCGAGGGCAAGACGTTTTCCATCATCGCCATAGCTCCCAACACCGAGGTAAGCGAGCACGGCCTAGAGTGGGAGCTAGATTACAGCCCCCTAGGCCTGTTGGCGGACACCGGCATCAGCAACGTCGTCAGGTCAACAGCCAAGATCCAAGTCCACACCGGCACCGCCATCGCTTATCGATATCAATAGGCATTTAGAATCTGACCCAAAAAAGTCCTTGCATCAATGAAAGTCTTCCCCTATAGTATCTCCTCGTCACGGGGGCGTAGCTCAGCTGGGAGAGCGCT
>JAHYYO010000037.1:0-15951 GCA_019424925.1 Collinsella sp. | reverse complement strand
CCGAGACGGTCCCGGGCTGACAATTTCGACTGTAATGGACGTTCTTAAACGACTAATCATTCAAGAACGTCCCCAATGACTACCCGCAAAATGAGCGTGGATAATCTCCCGGTTTTGGCCTGTGTGCGGGCTCAAAGTGGGAGATTATCCACGCTCGTTATCTGAGTGTCCAAAAATCCACGCTCGTCGCTACTTGAGTCCGGGCAGGCGGGTGTAGGGGAACGAGCGCTCTAGGAACTCGGAGCAGCGGGCGTAATCTTTGGCAAAGTAGCTGCTATAGAGCGAATCGAGTACGTATTGCACGGCGATATGGCTGGCGAACTGCGTGATGCGGTGCGTCATGCTCTCGTGGTCGCTTACCGTGAGATAGGCGGCAAAGCCGGGGTGAATGCGGGCGCAGTACGGCGTGCCGATGACGATGACCGGGACATGTCGACTGCTAAGGATCGGCAAGATCTCCTTGAGGTTGGGGGCAAGGCCGCTGTAGGAGATGACGATTGCCACATGGTCGGGACCCGAGGCGAGCGCCGTGCGCACCTGCGCCTCGACGCTGTCGTGGCACGTCGCGCTTTTGCCGGCGGAAAGCAGGCGATCGCGGAACATTCCCGCTGGATACAGGTTATGCGAGCCCGTGTAGATGTCCACGGTGCCGGCGCGCATGATGAGCTTGGCGGCGTGGTCGAGCTGTGCAGGGTCGAGCAGCTCCTGCGTTTCGGCCAAGGTGGTCTGGTAGAGCCCCTCCATGCGCTCCATCACCTGCGCAGGGGTGGAGGTGGCATCGAAGGGAAAGTTGATGTCCACGTCGCGCCGGTTGCCCGCCTCGGTCGCCTGGCGGATGAGCTCGACCTTGAGGTCTTTGAATCCCTCGAGGCCGAGCTTTTTGCAAAAGCGGTGCACGCTCGCGACCGAAACGTTGGCGCACGCGGCAAATTCCTTAATGGAAAGCCCGCGCACATCCTCGCCCATGGCGAGGGCCGTTCGCCCAAGTTGTTGCTCGGTGGGGGTGAGGCTTTTGCCCTGCGTGATCTTTCGCCTGATATCCATATGGCTCCTATGCGTTTGCGTCGCGATAAACCAATCATAGCGATAAATAAAACGTTCGGCTTGGCTGGGAGTTTTGGTCCGCCGGCCTATGAACGACGGACCGCTCGACGCTGTGCGGGCTCAACATAGGGGCGCTGTCCTTGTTGGGCCGTTTGCGCCCGGGGCGTTACCCGAGCACGCGTACGGGGCCCAAGAGGCCGCTGGGCTCGGAGGGCTCGGTCATGCCGAACACGTCGGGGACGGCATGGTCGAGGGTGTTGATGATATCGATCGCAAGCGCGTGCTCACCGGCCAAAAGCGCGCCGGCCTCAAAGCGGTAAGGCGGACAGATGCGCGTGCCGAGGGATTTGCCGTCGAGGGTGACGGTTGCGGTCTCAAAGACCTCGCCAAGGTCGATGACGGTGCGGGTGGCCGCTTCGCCCAGGACAAAGGAGGCCCGGTAGCGGAATGTGCCGGCCTTGCCGGGGAACTCGGCCGAGGAAAGGTCGTGCAGGTCTGCAAGCTCAACAGGCTCGCCAAAGGCATCGGTGCCAGGGGCAGAGAAGGCAACCGCCCAGGGCCCGTCGACGCATGTGGCTTCGTCTTCGGCGGTTGCCACAGCAACGGAACCTGTAGCCCCAAGGACCACGATGCAGCTCTCGTAGGGAGCCAGCTCGAGCGTGCCGTCAAAGGCGGCGGGCTCGGTGCCGTTGAGCAGATCGAGGCGCGCGCCTGCGACGGGCGTGCCGTCGGCAAGCGCAACCTGAGCGGAGATACCCTGCTTGGGATGCTCGTTGACGAGCATCAGATAGCTCTCGCCCGCCCGCTCGTAGCGCAGTGCGCGCAGCCAGGGCTGGGGCTCGGCGCAAACCACGGTCTGCATGCCGGTATTGGCAAGTGTTCCTGCGAGCTCGGTGGTCGCCAGGAGTTTGATGCCGGCGAGCGCGGTTGCATCCAGGGAGGCAAAGCCCTCGCGGTCTGCAGTGTCACCGTCGTAGCGCTTGTTCGGCAACTCATCCAGCGCGTACACGGCAACACCTGCGGCTGCGGCGCGCGCGGCAAAGTCGAGCACGGCTCCGCCGACAAACTCGGCTCCGGGCATCACCAGGCAGCGGTATGCCTGGCCGTTCACGCTAAAGCCGCTACCGTCTGCGGCAATTTCAACGGCATAGCGCCCTGCGTCTTCAAATGCCTCTGCCGGCACAATGTCAAAGTCGACCTGCGCGCGCATAAGCTCGGAGGCGGCATGCTGCATAAAGTTCGCCTCGCCTGCCCACTCGGCGTCCGCATGGTAGAGAAGCGCCACCGGGGTCGTTGCGCACCCGCCGCTCAGCAGGCTTGCCGTACGGTTCATGTAGCTCATGAGCTGCCCAAAGTGTGCAAACTGGGGGTTTTGGCCATGCGCATAGAAATGCGGCGGGCAGTCCCAGTCGGGGAAGGCGGCCATGCTAAAGGCATGCGGCACGAACCAATTGACGCCGCGCACCAAAAAATGATCGGCGATCCACTTCATCTCGCGTAGGCCTTCGTGCCATCCAAATGCGCCAAAGACCTCGGCCATGCAGCGCCCCTGCTTTTTGGGGTCGAGGTGTGCTGCCGAGGAGCCCAGCTTGGGCAGCACGTAGTTATAGAACTCGAGGTCCCACACGCCGCGTCCGTAGCTGTGAAGGCCGCGGTCCATGCCGGGTACCAGCTGGTTGATCACGATGTCGACGCCCGCCATGTCCTGACCGCCCACGGCGCGGAAGTAGTGCCCGGCGCCCACGCCCAGGCGCGCGTGGCAGTCCTTATCCTCGATAACGTGGCCGATGTATTGCACGCCGTGCGCGCGGCACCAGTCGCCGAGCTGGTCGCAGAAGCACTCCTTATAGAGGGTGCTCGCGATGTCCATATAGACGTGGCGTACGTGCGCGCCGGCCGGCTCGCGGTCCCACAGGTGCGGGAGCTCGGCCAGGTAGTGCTCGCCCAGTGCCGCGCGTAGGCGACGCTCAAGCTCGGCCGACCAGGGTAGGGGCGCGGTGGCCTTGCCGATGAGCGTGTCCGAGATGCCATCGGGGCCCGTGGTGCCCTTCTCGTTGGCAAATCCGGGCTCATCGGAGAAAAAGCCCAGGATCGTCTTGCCAAACTCATCGCCCAGATGCTCAAAATGCGGCTCGTAGACAGCATCGATGAGCTGCGCCACCGAGGCGCGGTCGACCATATTGATGTAGTCCTCGTTGTAGGAGGTCTTGCCGCTCGTGAACATCACGCATGCCTGCGTGAGGCCCGCAGGCGCATCGAAGACCAGGCGGCTGGGGTTGCCGTCTGCATCGTCGATTACTCGGTAAGCGACGTCGACGGGGCTGCCGTCCTGCATAAATGTCACGCCGTAGAAGCGCTCCGTTTTGTCGAGCATGTTGGCGAGCGCGATGCTCGCGGCGGACGTGGGGCCCACGATGTCGAACGTGCGGTGCGTGAGCACGATCTTGCGGAGCTCGGGCACGGCCTCCTTGACGGCGCCGTTGGCAAAGCCCGTGGGGAAGTGCGCGTCGTCCAAGATCCAGAGCTTAAGGCCCAGCTGCCTGCACTCGTCAATGACAAAGCGCAATTCGCGCCACCAGCCCTCGCTGCAAAAATCGGGGTGTGGGCGGCTTTCGAGACAGACCTCGTGGATGTCGGCGCCGGCGATCTTTTCCAGATACTCGGCAATGGTCTTATGGCTCTCGCCCTTCATCCACAAAAACGGAAGCACGTGGTTGTCGTATGTGCCCTCGAGCACCTGCTGATAGTACGCGGTCATGGATCCTCCTTGGCTCGATCGATCTGCTGCATAGCACAGATTATGGACGCGTCGGCGCGTTCTGCTAATATCTGAATCACGACGAACTATGACCAAATCAACGATTGGCAAGCCATGGAGATCGACGAGCTCGAGCGTAGGCTCAGCGAACTGAGCGCCAGTGAGATCGCTTATAAAGACGGCATGGCATTTGATTGGTCGATTATGACCGAGCATGTCGAAATCGACGGATGCCCAGTGCGCAAGATTGGGCAGCCAGGGTTTGCCTATGCCCAGCCCGGCATGCCGCGTGGCCTGACGATAAGGAAAAACTCGCGCTTTAATGCAGTTCCCGAGCACGTGCATGATTACGTGGAGATGAGCTATGTGTATCGCGGGCGCTGCCCGCAGACGGTGGCGGGGGAGAGGCTCGAGTTGCGCCGCAACGAGGTGCTTTTGCTCGACGCCCTTTGCCCTCATGCCGTGGCGGCGCTCGGCGAGGACGACATCATGCTGAGCATGACCGTTTCACGCTCTTTTTTGCGCCGGAGTCTCGAGTCGAGCCTCTCGCGCGAGAGCGCGGTCTCGCGGTTTTTGTTCAACGCGCTCAACAGCGAGACGGACCATCGGGGCCATGTCCGTTTTTACTGCGGCGAGAGCCGTCGGATTCGGCGCTACATGCAGGAGATGCTCTGCGAGCTGTACGACCCGAGCCCCAACGGTCCCGAAATCGTCTTGCGTCTGTTTCAGCTGTTTTTGGCCGAGCTCATGGATTGCTACGAGCGCGAGCTGGTGCGCGGCGCGGCGGACGGCGCGGCGGGGCCCACTGCCCTGGTGACGGGAATGCTTGGCTATATCGATCGCGAATTCGCCGCGTGCTCCCTCGAGGGGGTGGCGGCGGAGTTTGGCTTGAGCCCTAATTATGCGACGGCGCTCCTCAAGCGGCATGTGGGCAAGACCTTTAGGCAGCTTGTGCAGGAGCGACGTCTGGTACGTGCGGCCGAGCTTCTGCGCGGTGGCGCCACGGCCGGGGCGGCTGCGCATGCGGTGGGCTATGAAAACATGAGCTTCTTCTACCGTAAGTTTCACGACAAGTATGGCTGCACCCCCGCGGCATACCGCCGGTAAGCGCGGGGCGGATCGTCTTCGCTCCTTCGGTGTCAAAAAGTTTCAGCTGCAGCGCTGTTGCAGCGCGCGTCTGCGAAAAGAAGTGTCCAAATCGGCGCCTTCGCCCTGGCCTGGAGCGACTCGGCGGCATACTCGTTTCATCAGCAACACGCATGAGCGAGGAGGCACTTATGGGATTCCCCGAGGGTTTCTATTGGGGTGGCGCCACCGCCGCCAATCAGTTTGAGGGCGCTTGGAACGTGGACGGCCGCGGTCCTTCCGTCGACGACCATTTCTTGGGCGGCAGCTACAAGGAGCCGCGCCAGATTACGATCGACATCGACCCCAACCGCTTCTACCCCAACCATGACGGTATCGACTTCTACCATCACTACGAGGAGGATATCGCGCTGTTCGCCGAGATGGGCTTCAACATGTTCCGCATGTCCATCTCTTGGAGCCGCATCTTCCCCAACGGCGACGACGCCGAGCCCAACGAGGCCGGCCTCGCCTTCTACGATCGCGTCTTCGACTGCCTGCGCGCTCACAATATCGAGCCGCTCGTGACCCTGTCGCACTACGAGATGCCTTATCACCTGGTCGAGAAGTACAACGGCTGGGCGAGCCGCGAGCTCATCGGCTTCTTTGAGAAGTACTGCCAGACCGTCTTCGACCGCTATCAGGACAAGGTCAAGTTTTGGCTCACCTTCAACGAGATCAACTGCGGCACCCAGGACATGGGCAACCTCTTTGGGACCAGCATGATCCAGGGCTTTGAGGGCCCGGCTTCGGCGGTCCACACCACGCCGCAGGCCCGTATGCAGGCCCTGCATCACCAGTTTGTCGCCAGCGGCCGCGTCGTGCGCTATGCCCACGAGCACTATCCGCAGTTTAAGATGGGCAACATGGACTGCTTCATCCTCTCCTATGCCGCCACGTGCGATCCGGCCGACGTGTTCGCCACGCAGCAGGAGATGAATACCATGAACTGGTATTGCTCCGACGTGCAGGTGCGCGGCAAGTATCCGTTCTATGCCAAGCGCTTCTGGGCCGAGAACGATGTCGAGCTTGTGATGGAGGACGGTGACCTGCAGGATATCGCCGACGGCAAGGTCGATTTCTACACCTTTAGCTACTACATGTCCGGCACCGTGGGCACCCACAAGGATCACGAGATGACCGAGGGCAACATGACCTTTGGCGGCAAGAATCCCTATCTGGAGTCCACCGACTGGGGCTGGCAGATCGATCCGCTGGGCCTGCGCATCGCCCTCAACGAGATTTACGCCCGCTACGAGATTCCGCTGATGGTGGTCGAGAACGGCATGGGCGCCTACGATGAGGTCGAGGAGGACGGCTCCATCCACGACCCGTATCGTATCGCCTACTTGCAGAGCCACGTCAAGGCCATGGGCGAGGCCATTGCCGACGGCGTCGACCTGATCGCCTACACCTGGTGGGGCCCCATCGACCTGGTTTCCGCCGGTACCGGCGAGATGCGCAAGCGCTACGGCTTCATTCACGTCGATAAGTACGACGACGGCACCGGTACCTACGAGCGCCGCCGCAAGGACAGCTTCTACGCCTACCAGAAGATCATCAAGTCCAACGGTGCCGAGGGCCTGGAATAAGGGGTTCCCACCATGTCTTCTCGTAAGATCTTGTTCCTTGATGTCGATGGCACGATCACCGACTATGAGGGCAATATCCCCGCGTCTTGCGTGGCGGCCATCCAGACCGCCCGCGCTAACGGGCATCTGGCCTATATGTGCACGGGTCGCAGCAAAGCCGAGGTACCGCCCGAGCTTGAGGCCATTGGCTTCGACGGCATGCTCGGCGGCAACGGCTCCTATGTCGAGTCGGCGGGCGAGGTGGTGATGCACCAGCTCATCACGGCTGACCAGTGCCGCCATATCGTCGACTGGCTGCACGGTCGTGGCCTCGAGTTTTATCTCGAGAGCAACAATGGCCTGTTTGCAAGTGAGAACTTCCGCGAGGCCGCGCGCCCGGTGCTGAGGACCTATGTCGGTCGCAAGGGCGTGGAGGGCGCCGACGAGCTCGAGACCGACGACGTCATGCACGGGATGGTCTACGGCGCGCCGCTCTACCGCGATGACCTCAATAAGGTGAGCTTTATCCTGTCGAGCTATCAGGACCATCTGGATAGCATCGAGGAGTTCCCCGATCTTGAGTGTCACACCTGGGGCGGTGCGGGCGAGACGGCGCTCTTTGGTGACATGGGTGTGCGCGGCATCACCAAGGCGCACGCCGTCAACACGCTGCTCGAGCACCTGGGCGCCGACCGTGCCGATACCGTGGCCTTCGGTGACGCCAAGATCGATATCCCGATGTTCGAAGCGTGCGCGACGAGCGTGGCCATGGGATCGGGCGGCGACGAGTGCAAGGCGGCGGCCGATTACGTGACCACCGACGTCGATGATGACGGCATCTGGAACGCCTTTGTGCATCTGGGGCTTATCGAGGATTAATCGACAATATGAGTGCCACCGGGGAAAAGCGTTGGGATGGGCTCGCGATTCGAGTCCCCACCTTAGCATTTGAACCATTTGGCACTATAATCACCATAGGTATGCGCATAACGTTGCGCTTAATCAAGAGGAGAAAACGTATGGGTCTGTTTGACATGTTCAAGAAGAAGGCTGAGCCCGCGGCCGCCGCTGCTCCGGCCTCCATCTCTGCTTCTGCCGGCGCCGACGTGCTGTGCTCGCCCGTCAAGGGCAAGGTCATCAAGATGGCCGACGTGCCCGATCCCGTCTTTGGTGGCGAGGTTCTGGGCAAGGGCTGCGCTGTGTGGCCCGAGGACGATCTGGTCTACGCTCCCTGCGACGGCAAGGTGACCGTCACCATGGGTCACGCCGTGGGCCTGCAGTCCGATAGCGGCATCGAGGTTCTGGTGCACGTTGGCGTCGATACCGTCAACATGAACGGCGACGGCTTCGAGGGCTTCGTCAAGGCCGACGACGTCGTTAAGGCTGGCCAGCCCATGCTCAAGATCGACCGCGCCAAGATTGCCGCTGCCGGCTACAAGGACTGCGTCGTCGTGGCTGTGTCCAACACCGCCGAGTTCGCCGACGTCGAGCTCGCCGTCGAGGCTGACTCTGCTGTCGCCGCCGGCGATGCCATCGTCAAGGTCGTCCGCAAGTAAACTGCGGCAACATAAGGATGTGCAAGGGTGGTCGGGTTATCCGGCCGCCCTTTTTTATTACAATGCGGCGGAACGTTTTATTGCGCGTTGGGCGGAACGGTAAACCGTTCGGACGTTAAATCGAGCCGACTGCGCCTTTGCTTTGCCGGGGGTGTTCGTTAGCGGCTAGAATGGCCTTATTGTTACGACGTGCACCGCGTCGGGAAGCGCGGTGCCGCTTGTTGGGAGGAATGTCATGAAGAAGAAGCTGCTGCTTGCGCCCCTGATGGCTGTTCTGGTCGCGTGCGTAGTTGTGCTTTCCGGCTGCGGAGGCCCTTCGGTTGAGGAGCTCATCACCGATGATCTTACGACGCAGTTTGACGAGGTCAAGAACGGTGGCGACGACTTCCTCGCCGGCCTGGAAGAGGCCTCGGGTGACGAGTTCGAGCAGCTGGGCATCGATCCCAAGGAGTACGCCAAGAGCTATCTCGAGGGCTTTGACTACAAGATCGGCGACGTGACGGTCGACGAGGACAAGGGTACCGCAACTGCCGAGGTCACCATTACCTGCAAGTCCATGAACCAGATCGTTGAGGATTTTGCCAACCAGTACCAGGAGAAGGTCGCCGCGCTCGATTCGATGCCTTCCGATGACGAGCTGTACAAGATGGCCGGTCAGGTTATGGTCGATGTGACCAAGGCTGCTAAGACCAAGGACACCAAGGTCACCTTCAAGTATTCCTGCAATGACGACGGCGAGTGGTCTGCCGACGATTCCGCAACCAACGAGATGATGAATGCCATGATGAGCTAGGGGAGTTACACGGTAGTTCGTTACGGCGTTTTGCCAAACGCCGTAACTGCCCGACGCTGCGCGGGCACCAGAGCGACAACTTGTCATTCAAAGAGGACGGCATGACCAGAAGGTCAATGCCGCCCTCTTTTCATGCCAATTTGTTTGCTCTGGTGACCGCTCGCTGTCGTTGCCAAAACATCGGCGTTGCCATGGCAGTCATTGGGGACGTTCTTAAATGACTAGTCGTTGGGGACGTTCTTGTTTGACTAGTCGTTTAAGAACGTCCCCAACGACTACTTTCCGCGCAACGGTATTGCGGCGGCTGGGTTGAGCAGCACCAGCGTTACTCGCCCAGGATCAGCGCCGCTAACTCGTCCTGGCTATCCACCACGTAGTCGGCGCCGGCGGCTTCCAGCTCTGCGCGGCCGCGGAAGCCCCAGCTGACGCCCGCGCTCTTAAGGCCGGCGTTGTGGCCGGTCAGGATATCGACATTGGAATCGCCCACATAGAGCGTGGTTGCCGGATCGGCACCCAGCTCTTCCATCACATGCAGCGTGACGGGTGCTTCGGGCTTGGGCGGAAACGCATCGACACGGCCCTGTACCAGCGCAAAGCGCTCGGAACCAAAATACTTCTCGATAAGCGGAGCCGCCGAGACGTGGTCCTTGTTAGTGAGTACGGCAAGCTGCACACCCGCGGCGCGCAGGCGGTCGAGCATCTCGATCGTGCCGGCATAGGGGGCGGTGTGGTCCTCCTTGTGCTCGCCGTAGTAAGCCCTAAACTCGGCAAGCGTCTGCTCAAACATACGGCCGTCGCCCGCATACTCGGCAGGCATAAAACGCTCAACCAGCTTGAGCATGCCGTTTCCCACCTTGTAGCGGTACTCGTCTACGGCAAACGTGGGCCAGCCGTGCATCTCGCAGGTATGGTTGCCAGCGGCCGCCAGATCCTCGAGCGTGTTGAGAATGGTGCCGTCCAGGTCAAAGATCACATGGGAAAAAGCTGCTGCCATGGGGGTGCTCCTGCCGCTTGAGTTGTAAAACGCACCCCATAATACTGGGCATGCGTGCCGGACATGTTTGGAATCTGAATATCTTTAATAGCCCTGAGCCTTTGTCGTTAGCAAATCCTCGGCAGCTGTTCTCCCACGAGCATGTCGAGGATGCGGGTCGAGCCCCAGCCGGTGCGTACGCGCACGGCGGGTCGAGCGCTCGATCCAAGCGGCACCACGCGGCCGATAATCGCGGCGTTCTCGCCGTAGCGGGCGGAACGCATGGCGGCTAGAGCCGCATCGGCCTGCTCGGCCGGCACCACGGCGACCATCTTGCCCTCGTTTGCCACCTGCAGCACGTCATAGCCGAGCATTTCGCAAGCCGCCTGCACATCGGGACGCACGGGCACGGCATCCTCGTCGACCTCCATGGCAACATTGCTGGCCTGCGCAAACTCGTTGAGCGTCGAGGCCAGGCCACCGCGCGTGGGGTCGCGAAAGCAGCGCGTGTCGGGTGCTGCGGCCAGAACGTCGGCAATCAGGTGGTTGAGCGGTGCGGCATCGCTTTCAATCGTGCTCGAAAACGCCAAGCCCTCGCGTTGGCTCATGATGGCGATACCGTGGTCGCCCAGCGTACCCGATACCAGAATGACATCGCCAGGCTGGCAGTTTGCGCCACTGAGCGTTACGCCCACGGGCATTTCGCCCACGCCGGCGGTATTGATGTAGACGCCGTCGGCCCCGCCGCGCTCAACCACTTTGGTGTCGCCGGTGATGATCGCCACGCCCGCCTCGCTCGCCGTCTCGGCCATGGTCTGCACAATCTGACGCAGCTTGTCCATGGGATAACCCTCTTCGAGGATAAAGCCGCACGACAGGTAGCGCACATTGGCACCCGAGGTCGCGACATCGTTGACGGTTCCGCACACGGCGAGTCGGCCGATATTGCCACCGGGGAAGAACTGCGGCGAGACTACAAAGCTGTCGGTCGACATGGCGATGCGCCCGCTCGCGGGCAGCGCGGCGACGCCGGCGTCGTTGCCTTCGAGCAGCTCGGGCGACCCAAAGGCATCCAAAAAGACCTCATCGATGATGCGTTTCATCATCTGGCCGCCGGAGCCGTGGCCCAGCAGGACGGTGCTATCGGTAACGCTATGGGACATATCGAAAACTCCAATCGTGGGTGGAATTATATGGGTGAGGCTCAGCGTCGACCGGTCCGCCGTCCGTTAGAGCGGCGGAACCAATTAGCCTCGGTAGCGGAAATATGCTGCGCAGCTGCCCTCGGAGCTCACCATGCACGGGCCGACGGGGTGCTCGGGCGTGCAGGTACGGCCAAAGAGCGGACAGCTGCTCGGTGTAATGGCCCCGCGCAGCACGTCGCCGCAGCGGCACCCGCGCGGCTCGACCGTCTCCTCGACGGGCACGTCAAAGCGGGTACGGGCATCAAAGCGCGAGAACTCGGGGCGGATGGAAAGGCCCGAGTTAGCAATCAGCCCCAGCCCGCGCCATGTGGTATCGCACGGTTCAAATACCTGCTCGACCAGCTGGCGCGCCACGGGATTGCCGTCGGCATTGACGCCACGGCGGTAAGCGTTATCGATCGCGGGTCTGTCCTCGACAACCATCTGGACCAGCATGCAGATGCCCTGCAGGATATCGACCGGTTCAAATCCCGTGACCACGCCCGGGGTATCGAACTCATCGACCAAAAAGCTAAAGGGCGCCAAGCCCGTGATGGTGGCGACGTGGCCCGGCAGGATAAAGCCGTCGATGGCGGTCTCGGGGTCGTTGGCGATGGCGCGCAGAGCCGGCGGCGTGGTCTTGTGGGCGCAATAGACCGAGAAGTTCAAAAGCCCGCGCGCCTCGGCCTCCAAGATGGCGGCGGCGATGGTGGGCGTCGTAGTCTCAAAGCCTACGCCCATAAAAATGACCGGGCGATCGGGGTTTTGCTCGGCAATGTCGAGCGCGTCGAGCGGGGAGTAGACGATGCGGATGTCGCGCCCGGCCGCCTTTTGCGCAGCGAGCGAGGTAGACGATCCGGGCACGCGCATCATGTCGCCAAAGGTGGTGATGATGGCGCCGTCTATGTTGGCGAGCGCGATTGCGTGGTCGATGTCGCGGTTGGCGGTGACGCAGACAGGGCAGCCCGGGCCGCTCAGCAGCTTGAGTCCCGTCGGCATAATGGAGCGAAAGCCATAGCGGCCGATGCTCACGGTGTGCGTGCCGCAGACTTCCATAAGGTTGATGCTGCGGTTGCCGACAAGCTCATGAATGCGATCGATGAGCTCGCGAGCCAGCTTGGGATCGCGGAATGCCGAAAAGTCGATACCGGAGCGAGCCGGCTGTCCGGCCGCCACTAGTAAGCCTCCGCTGGGTTGGTGGCCAGCTGGTCTTCTTCGACCAGTTCGGTCATGGTATTGACGAGCTCGAGTGTCTCTTGGGCTTCCTGCTCGTCGACAATCTGAATGCCAAAGCCGGCGTGCACGAGAATATAGTCGCCTACCTGTGCCGTCGGCACGAGGCGCAGCGAAACGGGGCGCTCGATGCCCATCATGTCGACGGTCGCCTTAAGGTCGTCGTCGCGTTTGACCACTTTACCGGGAACGGCAAGGCACATAATGTTCCCCTTTTATACGTTTTGCGCTGGATAGGCGCCTAATTACCCATCAGTTGATGGTAGCGCTCGCGGGAGTCACGAGCAAACGCGTTACACCTGTGAGACGGCGGCGCGCAGGCTGGCAAAACAGCCTATCACGATGCTGTCTGCGCGAGGCGAGCGCGAGCGATGACGGCCTGACCGTAGGCGATACAGCCGTCGTTGACGGGCACGGAGCGGGGAATCAAGACAGTGAGACCCATGCTTTTGAGCTCGCGGGTGAGGAGCTGAAGCAAAAGTCGGTTCATGAACACGCCGCCCGAGAGCGCGACGGTGTCGAGGCCTTCACGGGCGCAGATTTCGCGTGCGATTCGTGCCGAGGAGCGCGCGATGGTGACGTGGAAGTCGAGCGCGAGCTTGCCGGCGGGCACGCCGGTCCTGATTCCCTCCAAAAGCGCCTCAAAAAGCGGTCTGGAGTGCAGAACATGGCAGTCGTCCGGACGGGATGATTCGGTTACGGAAAAGCTGACCATATTGCCGGTGGGGCAGGCACTTTCACTGCTGAACGCGCGCCAGGCGGCGGCTTCGAGTTCTATGGCGGGTTCGCCCTCGTAGGTTGCCTTGTCGCAGATGCCCAGAATTGCTGCCGCGGCATCAAAGAGACGTCCCATGCTGCTGGTACGCGGGCTGTTGATGCCGCGCTCGATCATGGTGGCTGTCACGCTACGCGTTTGCTCGTCGAGGCTGTCCAAAAGCTGAGCGGCGCCTGGGTGCTCGAGTAGGCCGAGTTCGCTGAGCAGGGCAAAGGCGTTGCGTCGAGCGTCGCGTACGGAGGCCGCCCCGCCGGGGAGCGCCCAGGTGAGCAAATGCGCGGTGCGCTCAAAGCCGTCAAGGCTGGCAACAAGAAACTCGCCGCCCCAAATGGTCCCATCGGTGCCGGCGCCGGTGCCGTCGAAGGCGATGCCAAGGACACGCGTGTCGGTTGTAAGCTGGCCCGCGGCGATGGCCTCGGCCATTACGCTCGCGATATGCGCATGATGGTGCTGCACTTCGACGAGCGGCAGATTGCATTTTCGCGCCTGCTCGCGCGCCCACTGGTCCGATAGATAGCTGGGGTGTAAATCGCAGGCCAAGGCGGCGGGCGCCAAGTCAAAGAGATCTTCCAAGCGCGTGCGCGCGGCGTTCCAGGCATCGAAGGTCCCGCCGTTTTCAACATCGCCGATATGCTGCGACACAAAACAGGTTGCCTCGCCGTTCGTCCCTTCGCGCGTGAGCGCAATCGTGGCCTTTTGTTGTGGCCCGCAGGCGAGCACGCAGGACGGAGCGCCGTCGAGCGCCGGCAACGGCAGCGGCTGGGGTGCATATCCGCGGGCACGGCGCACGGGCATAATGGCGCCGTTGACCACGCGCACCACGGAGTCGTCGTAGCGCGAGAGGATCGCGCGGTCGTTGCCGAGTAGCGCATCAGCAATGCCGGCGGCAACGAGGCGCTCCCAGGCAAGGTCGTCATCGGTCTCGATGGGCTCTTCGCTCAGGTTTCCGCTGGTCATGACGAGTGCGTGCACACCGCGGGCTTCTGCTGCGGCAAGCAACAGATGCTGAAGCGGGGTGTAGGGGAGCATAACGCCGAGCTCGGGAAGGTCGTGCGCGACGGACGGCGCGAGCGCGAGGGCGTCGGGGGAGCCGCCGCTCTCGCAAACAGCACGTCGGCGCAGCAGCACAATGGGGCGAATGCTGCCGGCCAGCAAGCCGCGCTCAACGTCGTTGACATGGCACAGGCGTTCAACGTCGGCAAGGTCGCGCACCATAACGGCAAGCGGCTTGTTGCTGCGGCGTTTGCGACGACGAAGCTCGGCTACCGCCTGCTCGTTGGAGGCGTCACATGCCAAGTGAAATCCGCCCAGGCCCTTGATGGCGACGATGCCACCGCCGGCCAGCAGCTCAATGCAGCGCTCGATGATAGCGTCGCTGGCTTCGCGTGTGGTGCCGACGGCCGGCAACGCGGCGGCTTCGCCCGGCTCACCGCCCACGCTCGCTTCGCGCCACGTGATATGCGGCCCGCAATCAAAGCAGGCATCGGGCTGCGCGTGAAAACGCCGGTCGAGTGGGTCGGCATACTCCGCGGCACACTCAGGACACATGGGAAAACAATTCATCGACGTGGCCGCTCGGTCATAAGGCAGCGACCGGATGATGGTAAAGCGCGGTCCGCAGTTGGTACAGTTGATAAAAGGGTAGTGATAGCGCCGATCGGCGGGGTCGAACAACTCGCGCAGACAATCATCGCAGGTGGCGATATCGGGCGAGACGAGCGTCGTGTGCGCGGTCTGGTCCTGCGATGCCACAATACGAAAGCCCTGCTCATCGGCAGCGCTCCAGCCGCTAGGCTTCAAATCCGCAATATCGACTCGCTCAACGCGAGCCGCCGCGGGCGCATGCTCAGAAAGAGCAGCGACAAATCCGTCAACCGCCTCGGCACGGGCGTGCGCCTCGATATGCACGCCGTCGCCCGCGTTGAGCACCCATCCGCAAATGCCATGCGCCATGGCCTCGCGATACACAAACGGCCGCATGCCAACGCCCTGCACAATGCCCGTCACATGAATATGCACATGTCGCATGCGACACCCCTCATCAAAACCGACCAAATAGGGACAGGTGCGCTACAGCCCCAGGCTCTGCTTGGTGGCGGCGCACGTGAGCTCACCGTGCTTAACGCCGCGCAGGCCCAGCAGGCGGTCGGCTAGTTCGTAGACGCGCTCGCCGCGACCCTTGAGCGCCAGAATCTCTAAGCAGTTGTGGTGATCCAGATGCACGTGCATGGTCGATACGATCTCGTCGGTGTAGTCGTGCTGCACTTCGTCCAGACGGCGCGTCAGGTCGCCGGTATGGTGGTTGTAGATCATGGTGAGCGACCCGATAACATGCTCGTCGGGCGTGCGCATCTGCTCCTTGGCGATCGAGGCGCGAATCAGATCGCGTACGGCCTCGGATCGGTTAGCCACGTCACCGCGGCGCGCGATCTGCTCGTCAAAGCGGCGCAGCAGGTCGTCGGGCGCGGTGACCGAAAAGCGGACCAGCTCGGAGCTGGAGCCGCTGTAGCGGCAGCTTGCATCGTCGTCCGCACCGTGATTGTGCGCGTGCTCGTGCTCGGCCACGTTACACCAGTTTCACAGAGCCGACGGAGTTGTGGTCGGCCTCGATGGCCTCCTCGTAGCCCTCGAGCGCATCGTGCGCCTCGTGGAGTGCCGCCATGGCGGCCTCGAGCTTGGCGCCAATGCGCTCCATGTCAAAGTTCTCGGTCGCATGCAGCAGCTGATGGCTCCACTCGTGAGCGAGCTCAATGGTGTCGTCGACCTGCTTGACGCTCATGGCAAGCTGGCTCATGTTCATTCCGACGTCATGCATGGGGAGTCTCCTTTTGTACGGGGCGATATGGTGGTTCAGATTCTACTACGCCCGCCTTGAGCGCCGCCGCATAAGACGATATGAGAAAGCCATTGGGGGCCGCCTCCCCCGCGGCGCAGCTTCT
>JAHYYO010000036.1:6439-16239 GCA_019424925.1 Collinsella sp. | reverse complement strand
GCTGCGGAGTCTCAAGAAACAGATCCATGCTGGCCTCCAAAATCGGAGCATTCGACGCTTACGACCAGCATCCCGCACCGCCATGACCGCGACAACGCAATCGCCGGCAATAGCCACAAAGTTTCTTTTGCTCAAAAGCTGTCGAAAAGCTCAACAACTCCCCTACCAGCACTTTCTCTGAGCTTTTTTCGCCAACATTCTTTTGGCCTTCCGCCCTTACGCCAACTGACCAAAATCTAACCAATAGCTTGACGAAAATTGTGGAGACCGGGACCCCACAAAAACGTGCCGCCCCAAAAAGGGGCGGCACACAACCTTTAATATCAGCTTTTCTGTAGCGAGCACGCAACGACCCGAAGCCGGAGCGTGGGGCGGGAGGCCGGATCGTCTTCCCTCAACGCGACCCTGCGGAGCCGTGAGCGGGGAGGGAAGGCGATCCGGCCTCCCGCCCTGCGCTCCGCAGCAGCCAGCGCCAAGCGCTAGTAGTTCACCACCTGCTCCTCAAAGTACGCCTTGGGGTGGTTACACACCGGGCACACCTCAGGCGCCTCGGCACCAACGTGCAGGTGCCCGCAGTTCAGGCACTTCCACACCTTCACGCCCTCGCGCTCAAACACCTCGCCCGACTCGATGCGCTCGACGAGTTTGTTGTAGCGCTCCTCGTGGGCCCTCTCGACGGCGGCGACACCACGGAACTTCTCGGCGATCTCGACAAAGCCCTCCTCCTCGGCGGTCTTGGCAAACTCGTCATACATCGTGGTCCACTCGTAGTTCTCGCCCGCGGCGGCGTCGCGCAGGTTGTCCAGAGTGCCCGGAACGGCGCCGTCGTGCAGATACTTAAACCACAGTTTGGCGTGCTCGGACTCGTTGCCTGCGGTCTCGGCAAAGATGTTCGAGATCTGAACGTAGCCGTCCTTCTTGGCCTTGGATGCATAGTAGCGATACTTGGTGTGTGCCTGGGACTCACCGGCAAAAGCGGTCTCGAGGTTCTTCTTGGTTTGGGAGTTCTCAAAATCCATAGGTGTACTTCCCTTCAACGCATGCCGCCCGTAGGCTTCGAGCGGCCTCGCCTTTAGGATGCCCTCAAGCCGAGAATTTAAACCTTACAATCCCGTTCTTCAGATTTGAGCGGGCTACACACTCAACCAGCGATCGCCCTCGGCTCGGCAAAAGCCCTCACGCTCCAGGTCGGCCAGAATGCCCGCGACAAGCTCGCGCTCGACCGGCCCGCGCCCAGCCGCCGCTTCCATATCGTTAACGCCCACCACGGCATCAGCAAGCGTAATCCCCGCCGGTTGGCCATCGCGCGCTGCCAGCAACATGCGCACGATATGCGCGCGCTTTTGGCGACGTGAGCCCTCAAACTTTGATTGACGGCTATAGCCCGCCGAGCGCCTGGACGGATTGGGCAACGTCTTTTTTAGATATGCGCCGTAATCCAGCAACGCGTAATACCACGCGCGTGGCGTGTCGGCATCATCGAGCGGCACGGCAAAGGGAGCGATCTCGTCGGTCGCCGCACCGGGGACCGCCGGACAGGCCGCCTGAATCAGCGGCACCAGCTCGCGGTCGGGAACAGCCGGTACATCGGGAAAGAAGTGATGCAGAAAGACCGTGCGCACGTTGGTCTCCAGATACACGCCTGGAAGGTCAAACGCAAACGACCGGATACCTTGCGCCGTTGCCGGGCCAATGCCGGGCAGCGCGACCAGATTGTGCGTCTCGCGCGGAAACTCCCCGCCCCAATCCTCTACGACCCGTTGAGCGGCCCCATGAAGCGCCAGAGCGCGTCGGTTGTAGCCCATGCCCTGCCAAGCGTCCAAAACATCGGAAGGCGCGGCCTGGGCAAGCGCCTGCACAGTCGGAAAACGATCGAGCCACACCGGCATGCGCGCCTCCACACGCGGCACCTGCGTTTGCTGCAGCATGACCTCAGAAAGCCAAATGATGTACGGATCGCGCGTGCGGCGCCACGGAAGGTCGCGATAACGCAGGACCCCTTCCGAACGAATCATCGAACGAAAGGGGTCCTGAATCATGGCTATGCTCCTTATGCGGCGCTATTCCTCCCGGCAAGCGCACGCGCAGGTGGCGTACTCGGGAAACGCTTCGCGGTCGGCGAACTTGGGATCGACGGCCGGGAACTGGCGGTGAGCGACGATGTCGCCGAGCGAAACGGAATCGAGGTAGTCGCGCATCAACGCCTGGGCTCCGGCCCACAGGGGATGATAGCAGCACGCGCCCATGCGCGCACAGTCGCCATCGGGTGCGGTGCAATCGTTCATAACCATAGGACCCTGAACGGCCTCGACGACCTGACGAATGGTAACGTCGTCCGGACTGACCTTGAGACGCATGCCACCGTGGACGCCACGCAGGCTCTCCACAATACCGGCCTGGACCAAACCGTGCTGAATCGAGCGGGCAAACGAATACGGGACATTGACCTCTTCGGCAGCGGTGCGAACAGAAAGCAAACACTCCGGATCCTCAGCAAGCATCGCCAGCATTCGAAGGGCGTAATCAGTCTTCCTCGATATGTCCATTTTTCCCCTTTCAAGGAATACGAACAGCTCGAACGAGCTCCGGGGCCGAGCTTGTGTCGAGACGCTAAATGACCGCCAGGACATCCAAATGGTAAATCGGATATCCACTGAGTGCCGCGCTTGGAGCGAAATGCATCAGATGCGGCGCACAGTGCAATTTAGTATAACCTAACCCCCTGTCTCGTAGAACAGGTGTTGCGCAACAAAGCTGTTGTTCAGACAGATATACTTATTAGATTTTACTTGCGTTCCCGAAGGCGCGGGGATTCTGGGCGAAGATACACCAGGGCGATCGTTCTATCGAAACAAAGTGCATCAAACGCAAAAAGCCACGTCCGAAGACGTGGCTTTAATTGCGTTGGCGGGAAGTACGGGGCTCGAACCCGCGACCTCCGACGTGACAGGCCGGCGCTCTAACCAAACTGAGCTAACTCCCCAGGCAGACGTTCGCGTTTGTTTCCGCTCGCGTGCGCTGCGGGGATTAGTATACACAGAAGTCTGTCCGGCGCGCAACAACTTTTTTGAAAAATTTTTTGGGGCCATCCGGGAGGGCTTCCGGGGCTGAGGGCGGGGGTTAAGTTTGCTGCTCTACAGTCCTGCGCAAGACGGAAAGCACATTAAGTGCTTTCCTTTGCGTGCGGAACTCGCGACAAACTTAACCCCCGCCCTCAGCCCCGGAAGCCCTCCCTGCCGTCACATTATTCAACCAGTTTTGCGGGCGTGCGCCGCTGCGCGGCTAGCCCGCGTGCTCCTCGGCGGGGTTGGTCTGATTGTTTTTGTTGAAGCTCTGCCTTTGGCTCAAATGGAAACGGGGGACGCATTTGCATCCCCCGTTTTTGTTGTGGTTACTCTAGATCAATAAATTTGGTGCTTATGATCTTGCCGTCTTTTACTAGCATTCTGGCCATGGTGGGGCCTCGGGTGCCTCTGGGGTAGCTAGCGCTGCCCGGGTTGAGGACTAAACAACGGCCCACTTGGGCTTCTTTGGTTACGTGGGTGTGACCATTGATGGCTACGTCTACGGATCCCACCGGAAGGTCTTCGCGGTAGTGGGCTACGGCGAATTTGAGGCCTTCGTAGGTAAAGAGCGCAAGACGGTCTACATCGGGACCGTAGTCGCGGTAGTAATCGTTGTTGCCCAGTACGGCCCGCACGGGGGCGATGGTGCATAGGTGCTCGTAGTCCATCTCTGACGTGAGATCGCCGGCGTGGATGATCAGGTCTGCGCCCTCAAGCTCATCCAGGAGCGCAGGCGAAAGATAGCCGTGGGTGTCCGAGATGATGTCGATACGCTTGGCGCTTGCACTGTTCATGGGATCCCTTCCGCAAAAAACGATTCGGCAGATACATACAAAAAGGCCCCACGGCTCCGCAGACGATGGGTCTACAGGGCTGCGGGGCCAGTGTGCTAGAGACTCAGAGCCTTCTTGAGCGGCACGACGCGGCGGCGCGAAACCGGCACGCGTTCGTCGACGCCCGTAATGCCCAGCTGGATGGCGCCCGAGGGCACCGTCTCCACATCCGTGACGCACGCCAAGTTGACGATATAGCGGCGGTGAACACGGAAGAAGCCAAAGTCGCAGAGCTTGGCCTCAAACTGCGCCAGCGAGGTCGTCGACAAAAAGCGATCATCGACGGTATAGATGCAGGAGTAATCGTCCTTGGCCATGATAAAGCGAATGTCGTCCACGGGAATGAGCACCTTGCGGCCGCCCTTTTCCACCGGGATACGCTCGATGGTCACCTTGCTGTCCGTAACCGGCTTGGCGCGTTGCATGACCTTCTCGATCGCGCGATCCAAGCGAGCTTCCTCGACCGGCTTCATCAGATAATCGACGGCATCCACGTCGAATGCCTCGACCGCATGGTCACTATACGCAGTCACAAACACGATCGCCGGCGGATTTTTGAGCTTATGCAGCGCCTCGGCAAGTTGCAGGCCCGAGGCACCGGGCATCGAGATATCGAGAAACACGACATCCACGCGACTTTCCATAAGCATCTCGATGGCGGAGCGGACGCTCGACGCCTCCGTGATCGTGCCGATCTTGCCCGTTTGCTCGAGCAGGAAGCGAAGCTCCGAGCGAGCCGGCGCCTCATCATCCACAATCATCGCACGCAGCATAGGGATAAAACCTTTCGTCAACTAACTACGCCGGGCATCCGTCGCATGACGTTGAGCCCGTAGCCCTTTATTTTACTCTTGAATGTCAAAGATGCTCTCTGACAAATCAAGATGAAGGAGCACTTTGGTGCCCTTGCCCGGCGCCGATTCGACACGCGTATAGGAGTGCGGCCCATAAAAGCGATGGATGCGCTCCGAAATATTGTGCATGGCCACACCGGCGCCGCCACCCTGGGGAGAGCTGGCGTCGGGACGGGCAGAGCGCTCGTCAAACAGTCTGGCGGCGGTACCCTCATCCATGCCCACGCCATTATCGGCCACGGCAATCAAGATTGCATCCTCGCCGTCTTGGTGAACGGTCACGTCGATCCTCAGGGCGTCGTCATCGCCCATACCATGACGTACGGCGTTCTCGACAATCGGCTGGATCACGAACGCCGGCACCAGCGTATCTTCCACGTCCTCGGACACATCGAACGTCGCAAGCACGCGGTCCTCGCCAAAGCGGGCCTTCTCAAAGGTAAGGTAGCGCTTGGTCTGTGCAACCTCGCGCGAGACCGGAATAAGCGATCCCGAGTTGTCGAGCGTGGCACGATAGAACGATGAGAACTCACGAAGCAGTTCGCGGGCCCGCAGCGGGTCGGTGCGCGTAAACGATGCAATGGTGTTCAGCGTGTTGAACAGGAAGTGTGGGTTAATCTGCGCCTGCAGCGCACGCACCTCGGCGCGCGCTGTGAGTTCCTTTTGCACCTCGAGCTCGTGGATGGCGAGCTGCGTGGACAAGATCTCGGCAAAGCCCGAGGCAAGCGCGTACTGGGTACGGTCGACGGCGCGCGGGGTCTTGTAGTAGAACTTGAGCGTGCCGACGGTACGATCGCCCACCTTGATGGGGGCGATAATGCCGGCGGGGACTTGGTTGTGCGAGCCATCCGAGCCCACGACATCCACCATACGGTTGAACGACTGCACGATGCCATGTTCGATAACGTAGCGTGTGGCAAGCGTGTGGATAGGAGAATCTGGCAGTAGTTTTTCCTCAAACTCGCCCGCGCAGGCCAACACGTTGCCCTCGTCGGTGATGGCCACCGTCATGGCGCGCGTCTCGGGCAAAATGCGCCGGCACACCAAACGCGCCGACTCCTGCGTCAGACCGCCCTTAATGTCCTCGAGCATGGCCGAGGCCACCGAGAGCGTCTCCTCGGTGTACTGGGAGCGCACCGAATCGGGATTGAGCGTCAAAAAGATAAAGATGCACAGAAAGATGCACAGCAGCGCGCAGGCAATCACCGTGGCGATCGGCTCGATACCGGTCACCAAGGCAAAAATAAAGTACACCAGCACGCAAATGGCGCAGGCAACGGCAATGATGCGAAAGATTGATATTGAACTATCGCGCTGGGCGCGGCGGTCGATCATTCGGCCCCCTCCAGGATACTGATCAGTTGTGCGTCACGCCAAAGCCCGTCCATGATCTTGGGCCAAAAGCTCTGGAAACGCAGGTAGCTTGCGGCGTTTTGGCGCGCGTAGGTCTTGGCCTCGTCAATACCGTGGCGCCAGATGCGCAGGTAGCCCTCATGCTCGCGGGTAAACACGCTGCGGACCATAGCGGTCTTGCGCACGCGGTCGTCGAGCTCGCGCGAAATCCACGGGCCCGGGTAGGGCATGAGTGATGCCGCCGTAACGGGAATGAGCTCCTTTTGATGCGCGGCGAATGTCAACTTGGCCCGTTCGTAGTACCAACGGTATACATCCTGCATAAAGCGCGGTGAGCGCTTTTCGGACTCCGGAGGCAGATGGCGCACGGTCCACTCGTTATCGAACCACACGTCGTAGCCAAACATGCGCATGTTAAAGAGGTAATCCAAGTCCTCGCCGCGGGTGATAAACGGGTCAAAGGCCACACGCGTAAAGGCGCGGGCGTGCAGGGCCATCAGGCCGCCGCACACGTAGTTGGAGCGCGAGATGCGGGTGCCCGAGAGCGCCTTTTTCATCCAACGGTTGAACTCGATGCGCTTGGTCCACCAACGATGGCAGATGCCCGCCTTGTCCGTGGGAGCCAGCGGCGAGCCGTCGCGATCGTAGAAATAGCCGCTCTTGACCAAGATCGGCAAGCCCTGACGCGTCTGCTGCCCCAACGCATAGGTCGCGCGCTTCATAAAGTCGGCGTCGATGACAGTCTCATCGTCATCCAAAAAGATAACCGCGTCATGCCCCAGCACAGCGGCACAGGCTAGCCCCATGTTGCGGATGGCACCGTAGCCTCGCAGGCTCACGCACTCGCCCGAACCCTTGGGCGCGATCTGAGCAACCCGGTCTGCAATGCGCGAGGCCTGGGTGTTGGTGACAACGGTGACCTTGAGCGTGGGATGCGCGTCGACAATCTCGCGCACGCGCAGCGACACATCGGCTGTGGCAGAAACGGGACAGACCACCAAAAGGATGATGCGCGGGATGTCACGTACCTGCTCAAGCGAGGCCAGGCAGCGGTCGAGTTCGGGATTGTCGGCGTTGAGTCGCGTCGAATGGTCATAGGTGCCAGGGGCGTTTGCGCAAGCGTCATCGCCCGCCCAATACGTTGGAATCACGGCTGTGGCGTTCATGCCTTACCCTCCCTGCAACACAAAAACGGGACGCCGCCAAACACAGGCGACGCCCCGCGACCTAGCTGATTCCATCATACCCACTTGGGCAAATCATTGCTCGCAAGTCGCAATGTTTATTGCGGATAACCCCAAAAGAGTACCGTGGACAGGCACAATAGCCGCTCGCTCCTATGCGGCATGCTCTGCCGCCCGAGTCATGCGGGACAGGCGGACCAGCAGCATAAAGCCAACGATCAGCAGCACGCCAATGGAAAGGACGCCCAGCGACGGGTTGCCGGTCAGCGAGGTGACGACCGACACTAGGAAAGTGCCCATGACGCTTGCATAGCGACCGAAGATGTCAAAGAAGCCGTAGTACTCGTTGGATTTTTCCTTGGGGATAATGCGGCCAAAGTAGCTACGGCTGAGCGCCTGCACGCCGCCCTGGAACAGGCCGACCATAATGGCAAGCACCCAAAACTCAAAGGCGGTCTTTAGGAAGAACGCGGCGAACAGCACAATGCCCATGTAGGCGGCGACCGCCACCAGAATCATGTTGAGCGTGCCCGCGCGTCCGGCGAGCTTGCCGTAGATGATGGCGGACGGAAAGGCCACAAACTGCGTGACGAGCAGCGCCAGCACCAGCTGGGTCGAATCGATACCCAGAGCCGAGCCGTAGCTGGTTGCCATGGAAATGACCGTGTGCACACCATCGATGTAGAAGAAGAACGCGATCATGTAGACCAGCACGGTCTTGTTGTGGGCGATTTCGCGCATGGTATGTCCGACCTCGGAGAACACGCCGCCCACGATGTGGCCGATGGTGTCCTGGGGACCGCGCTCGCGACCGTACTTTTGCTTATAGGTGCGAATGAGCGGCAGGGTAAAGATGAGCCACCAGGCACCGGTGATGATAAACGACAGACGCGTTGCCAGCATGGTGGGGACGCCAAGAGCGGGGCCACCCATGATGAGCGCCAGGCAGATGACGAACGGCACGGTGGAACCGATGTAGCCCCAGGCATAACCCGAGCTGGACACGGCGTCCATGCGCTCGTCGGTGGTAACGTCGGGCAGCATGGCGTCGTAGAACGTCATAGAAGAGTTAAGGCCGATGGTGCACAGCACGTACACGGTCAAAAATGCCATGGCGGACATTGGGATAGCCTGCGCCAGGCAAAGAACCAGGCCCGTGAGGAAAAAGCCCAAGAAGAACTTGATTTTGTTGCCAGCGTAGTCGGCAAGTGCGCCCAGAATGGGCATGAGCATGGCGATGACCAGCGAGGCGATCGTCTGTGCATTGCCCCAGGCGACCACCAGGTCGGCCGAAGAAGCGCCGGTATTGATGGCGTTAAAGTAAATGGGCACCACCGAGGTATTGAGCAGCACGAGGGCCGAATTGCCCACATCATACATAACCCAGTTACGCTCGAGCTTGGTGTATTTCATGGACAGGGACCCTTCGTATTCGCCCGATATGCAGTTAGTTCATCGTACCCCAATTGTCCAGAACCGCCGGTAAGGATTCGGCAAAGGGGCACGCACGGGCCCTATTCCTCGCGGTCGAACTCCTCATCGGCATTGAGCACGCGACCGCTGTAGTTGACGTGACTGGTCACGGCATCCATGTCACCGGTCTCGATAAAACGTGCGACCGTGCACTCGTAATCGCCCAGCGCGCGATCAAAGACCTCGGGGAAACTCTCGTTCGAGACCTCGTCGGTAAAGGGATTCTTCCATGTCAGATGGCCCAGGTTACCGGTGCGCTCGGGCAACTCCGTCGTCACGCGATGAGCAAGGCCGTCGAGCAGCGAGTAATCGTGCACCAAGCCCTCAACCAGCGAGATCGCGCGCGTCTTTGCGGAGCCGGCCGGCTCAATCGCGCGGTAAAGTCGCTGCATATTGGCAACGGCAGCACCGTACTCCCCCGCCGGAATGTCAATGCCGTACACGCGTCCGGCAACATAGCTCATCAGCACGCCGGCCACGCGACTGATGCGATCAGTGGTGACGATCTCGCCCGCCGGCGGGTAATCGTCGACCGTAGCGCCATCGCGCTTAAGCTGCAGCATCAGCACATCCAGGTCGCTCTCGATCACGGCATGGACCTGACTGCTCGAATCCTCAAGCTCTGAATCGGACTCGACAATGCCAAACTGCTGCTCATAGACAAAGGGATGAGCGTTGCGGTCGAGCACGTAATGAGACAGCAGGCCCAGCGCAAAGGCACGACCCAAGCTGGCGTCGCGCGGCAGCAGATGCGACACGCCGTCGCGCAGGCACGCAAACTGACGAGACATGCGCGACCGATGCATGACCTGCGCCAGCAGCGTGCAGTCGGAAACACGCGGTGTCAGAATGTGAAAGAAAAACGGGTCGGGGCCTTGGTTGCCCAAGATAAAGGCAATGCGCTCTTCATCGGACGTGATGACGCCCTGTGGAAGACGGTCGATGCTTTCCTCGCCAAACAGATGATGGGTGATAAGCGCGGGCATAATGATCCTTTCGATTTCATTCGATGCCACCCATTATGCCCACCGCGCGCCC
>JAHYYO010000036.1:0-6339 GCA_019424925.1 Collinsella sp. | reverse complement strand
ATCGACTCATTGATCAGGTACGTTCCCTCGGCGCAGATGGCGTTGCAAAAATCGGCGCGCGCCTCAAAGTAGCAGACGTCTGCGGCGGGAATGAACACCTTTTTGCCCCCGCGGTCCACCGTCAGGCGAAGGGGCTGGCGCGGGGTATGGACAGCGCGGCGAACACCCAGGGCGGTTTCGATCTTGTCGAGCGCCTTCGACAGGCGCGCGTCCTCGACCGGCTTGACGATGTAATCGACGGCATCGAGGTTATAGGCATCGGCCGCATACTCGGCAAATGCCGTCACAAACACCACGACCGGCGGCGTCTTTAGGTTCTGCAGCGTCTCGGCAAGCTCGATTCCCGAGCGACCGGGCATCGTGATATCCAAAAACAAGACGTCGGGCTTGTTCGACAGGATCGATTCCACAGCCTCGGTGACATTGCCCGCCTCGGCAATCTGGCCCACACGCGCATCCTTTTCCAACAGATAACGTAGCTCAGCCCTAATAGGGGGCTCGTCATCAACCACCAAGATGTTCCATCCCTCGGACATATGCGCTTCCCCTCTTTTTTTCTCTCAATCCAACCGCGCGCTACACCTTCATCGGCGCCGGCTCATGCGGCTCGCCGTTCAGCTCGACGATGACCTGTGTTCCCACGCCTTCCTGGGACTTCACGCGCATGCCAGAATCTTCTCCGTAAAAGAAATGGATGCGCTGAAGCACGTTGAAGAGCGCCAGGCCGCAACCTCGCTTGATGGATCCGTCGGCGGTAATGCTCTCGGGCTCCTCTCGGCGATGCTGCTCAAACAGATGCGCGCAGACTTCTTCGCTCATACCGATGCCGTCATCTTCGACGATGATCTCCAAGCCGTCATCGGTCTCAAAAGCCCTAACACGAATAGAAAGCGGCTCGGTCTCGCGCTGCGCATGCTTGATGCAGTTTTCGAGCAACGGCTGCAAGATAAACGGCGGCACCATGCAATCGCGCACCTCAAAGTCGATATCGACCGAGACGCGCAGACGGCCGTCGCCATACCGGGCCTGCATAAGATTGATATAACGGGTGCCCTGTTCCACCTCATGCTCGAGCGTGGTGAGCGTATCGGAGTCAGAAAGCGTCTGACGATAGTAATTGGAAAAATCGATGAGCAGCGATCGCGCCTTGTCGGGCTCGGTTCGAACGAGCGACACGATCGTGCTAATGGTGTTGAACAGAAAATGCGGGTCGACCTGCGACTGCAGGGCCCGAAGCTCCACGCGGGCTGTGAGCTCGTCCTGGCGCTCGAGCTCAAAGCTGGCGAGCTGCGTGGAGATGAGATCGGCAAAACCCGAGGCCAACGCCGTCTGGCGCATATCGATGCTGCTCAGGCGGGGATAGTACAGCTCGAGCGTACCCACGCAATGCCCGCGCACGGTAAGCGGCGCGACAATGCCGGCGCGCAGGCGGGGAAAATAGCCGCCCGTCTCATTGGAGGCGTCGCGCGAAAATACACTCTGCTCGCCGGACTCGATCACGTTGAGCGTGGTCTTGAGCACAACCGGGGTGCCGGCAGGGCACTTTGCCGAGTCCTCGCCCCAGCTTGCCAACACCTGTTTGCCATCGGTAAAGCAGATGGCAGAGGCGATGGTCTCGGACAGGATAATTTTAGAGGCGCCCAGGGCCGCTTCGGGCGTAAGGCCGCGCGACGTGTAGGCGAATATTTTTGATGCGATGGCGAGCGTACGGTCGGTTGCGCTCGATGTGAGGTCGTCGGGGACCACAAAGACATACGAGAAAAAGAAGCACAGCATGACCAGGCCGGCAATAACGACAACGCCCGGAACGGGATTGGGATTATCGGTTAAATCCCAGATAAGCAGCAGGATAAGCGCCGGAACGACAATACCGAGCAGGATGGCCTGAACCACATGCTGGGCCGTACGAAAGACCTTGGTAGAGTTGTAGCTCTTGCCCAGAATCAGCCTGTTTAAATCCACCGTCATCCCCTCTTGTCCTTAGCACCCATAGCAATAAAGAGGGCCGCAAGCGACCCTCTCCATTGCATTATGCAATCAAAAACTGTGTTTTACATCCAGCCATCGACAAACGGTATCTTAGGCGCTGTATTTGTTGGCCTCGCCAAAGGTGCCAGCCTCGACGATCCAGCCGTCCTTCATGATGACGTCCATGTTGTCGGTGTTGAGCACGTGGATGTCGGCGGCGACGTCACCGTTGACAACCAGCAGGTCGGCGCACTTGCCGGCCTCGATGGAACCGGTCTCGTCCTCGATGTGGCACATCTTGGCACCGTTGAGGGTGGCGCAGGTGATGGTCTCGACCGGAGTGAAGCCGATCTTGTCGACGAACTCGTACATCTCCTCGATGGAGCAGGTGCCGTACGGGGTGACGAAGGAGAAGGAGTCGGAGCCGATCGTCATGACGACGCCGCGCTTCTTGGCCTCGCGCAGGCAGTCGTAGTTGCGCTGCAGCTCCTTCTCGACCAGGGTGCCCTCGTACTTGTCGTGCAGCTCGGGGACGTAGACGGGCGGATAGGTGGCGTACCAGGTGGGCAGGAAGGCGATCGTCGGGGTGAAGAAGGTGCCCTGCTCGGCCATGAGGTCCATGGTGCGCTCATCGATATCGAAGCCGTGAATCAGCTGCTCGCAGCCAAAGCGAACGGAGTCGTAGGCGGCGGCGTGGTTGTTGTAGCAGTGACTCCACACGGGGATGCCGACCATCTTTGCCTCTTCGACCACGGCCTGGATCTCCTCGGAGCAATAGTGCTGGTCGCGACCGGAATCCCAACGCCAGATGCCGCCACCGGTAGCCCAGATCTTTATGGCATCGGGGTTCTCGCGCAGGCGACGACGGACGGCCTTGCGCAGATCCCAAGGACCATCGACCTGGTCGCCCCAGGGATGGGATTCCTTGTTGAGCTCCTGGGTGCAGTGGTGGGAGTCACCGTGGCCGGCAACACGGCAGAAGCCGAGTCCGGTGGCCAGAACGCGCGGGCCCTTGAAGACGCCCTTGTCGATGCAGTCGCGAATCTGGATACCAAAGCGGCCGATCTCGCAGACGGTGGTGAGGCCGTGGGTGAGGCAGTCGTAGGCCTGCTTGACGGCGACGGCCTGCTTCTCGAGGAGCGGCTGCATGACCCAGTCGGTGTCATCGTCGGTCAGGTTGCCCGAGAAGTGCAGGTGGGTGTCGATCAGGCCGGGAAGGACGGTCTTGCCGGTGGCGTCGATAACCTCAACGCCCTCGGGAAGGTCCTGCATAGCACCGGCATACTCGATCTTGCCGTTGTCGTCGACGAGAACGAGGGAGTTCTCGACCGGCTCGGCACCGGTACCGTCGATGAGCTTACCGCCAACGATTGCGTACTTAGTGGACATGGTTCCTCCTTATGGATCCATATAGTGGGCGAGGCCATGTTGGGTTATGGCCTCACAAAGCTACCCAAGTGGTGCCGGGTTCGGTGCGCGGAAGAGAGGGGTCCGCGCACCCGATCCGCCCCGGCTAGGCGTTATTTTTTGCGGGAATTGGTGAAGGCCATGAGGGCCAGGCCAACGGCCAGCCAGCCGATCACGATGCTCCACTCCACCATGTTGAGGGAGGCGGGAGAGAACGGGACCACGAGCAGGCCAATGATGACGGCGCAGGCAGCGACAGCGAGGCTGATGCCAAACTTGCCGCCGGGCACCTCGTAGGGACGAGGCAGGTCGGGCTCGGTGAAGCGCATGCGCAGGCAAGCGAGGGCGACCATGCCGCAGGAGAAGATGAAGGCGAGAGCCGACACGTTGGTCAGAGGGATGAGCATGTTCTTGCCCAGGAACGGACCGATGACGGTGATGACGCCCAGAACGGCGCAGGCGAGCTTGGGAGCGCCGGACTTGGGATCGACCTCGGCGAACTTCTCGGGCAGCTGGCCCTTGCGGCCCATGGCGAGCATGATGCGGCTCGTAGCGCCGTAGAAGGAGTTCATCGGGCCCATGGGTCCAAGCGTGGCGATGACGAGCATGGCCAGGTACAGGAGCATGTTGATGCCCTTGAGGCAGGCAAGCGCGGGAACCGGGCTCTTAACAAACTCATGCCAGTCGAGGATGGTGCCGAACGAGTAGATGCAGACCATGTAGAAGCCGCCGGCGGCCAGCAGGGCCATGGAGATGATCTTGCCGAACTTGTTCCAGTTGAGGCCCTCGGCTGCTTCCTCAGCCTGCTGAGGAATGGTATCGAAGCCGGCGTAGAAGAACGGGGTCAAAACCAGGACCGACACGATGCCGGCGAACAGGCTGGTGCCCTCGGTAGCGGGCTTGCCGCCGCCAGCACCGGTGACCTGGGAGAACACGGGCATGGCGTGTTCCGGCGAACCGGTGAACAGCGAGACGCCCATGGCAAGCAGCATGCCGCAGAGCAGGGCCTTGGTCAGGAAGGCCTGGAGCTTGGCGGCCGAGCTGGCACCGCGGAAGTTGAGGAAGATGACGTAGGCTGCAAAGCCGAGCGCGATCAACGTCGGGAACAGGTAAACGTCGGCGCCCAGGATGGTGTAGAGCTTGACGGCGCGCAGCCACTCAAGGCCGGGCAGGCTGCCGAACATCTCGGACACGAGGGTCGAGATGGCGATGGCCTCCCACGGGCACAGGATGCCGTTGCCCAGGGCCAGGAGCCAGCCAGTGATGTAGCTCATCGTACGGCCAAAGCTACGATCGACATACTCGACGATGCCGCCCGAAATGGGGATAGCAGCCGTGAGCTCACCGAAAACAGCTCCGACGGGCACGAGGAAGATCGCGCCCAAGAGGAATGCGATCATAGCGGGAACGGGACCGCCGCCCACGACCATCCAGTCGCCGACCTGCAGAACCCAGCCGGTACCGATGATGGCACCGAAACCGATGGTGAAGAAGTTCCAGAGCGAAAGCGTTTTCTTCATGCCACCGTTACCTTCGACTGCAACTTCTGCGTTCTTGTCCGCCATTGTTCCCCTCCTTTCCTTATTGACGCCTCTTTGGCGTCACCCCTTGCGCGGTCTGTTTTGCCGCGCACTTTTATTTCGTGGCTTTAAGATACGGCCTCGGCGTCGCGCTACCGCTTATGGCTCGACCGAAGGCAGAACTCGCATATGAGTGGCGCCGTTTTTGGGACGAACGGCACGGTTTGCCGCTCATTGTTGTCGCCCGTCCGACGGGCGTACGCTCATTGGACGCATATAGAAATGTTTTTGAGGCCGTGTGTTTTGCGCCTTTCGTACCGTTTACCGAGCTTTTGACGCTCGGACCCATTTGTTGCACATCCTTTTTGTAGGATAGACAGGTTATACATGAGACAAGGCGGTACGAATGGCATACGGATACAACGACGGTGATCAACGGCGACAAAGCGTTCGCCTTGCTGGCCGCACCACGCCGATGCCCAGAAGTGCCACGAGCAGCAATCCGCAACGCCCTCAAGAGCAACCCGGGCCTTCGTCTCGGCAGCAGACAAACAGAACACGGCAGAGCGGCCGTCCGAGCACGGGCACAAGCGCACAGCAAGATAGCCGCTTGGGCGCGCGCACTCGACAGCGCCAAGCCGAGGTTCCGCAACTGCGCCGCAACGGCGCACGTCAGCCCGGCATCCATATCAACCGCTTCTTTTCGCATCCCCAAGGCGGACGCGACGGCAAGCCCTACCGCTCGACATCGTACGTGAATGCCCCCGCCCTGCCGGCTCGTCGGCTTTGCCTCGCACTGTGCTCTATCCTCATCTGTCTGGTCTTTGTGCTTATGAGCTCCTGTATGTCCCACGGCTCGGCCGGTCTCGAGCCCACCGCCGAGGACAAGCTGCTCAAGGCCCCCGTCGCGCCCGGTTATTCTTTCGCCTTTTCGACTCCGCGCTCGCAATGGCAAGCCGGCACGATGCCCCATATCTATCAGATCGACCCTGCGTGGTCGGAGCTGCCCTATGCCGGTGGCACTATTCGCGAAAACGCTTGCGGTCCCACTTGCCTCACCATGGTCTATATCTTTAAGACCGGCCGCACCGATATGACACCGGTCGACATGTGCGCCCTTTCCGAGGCGGGCAACTATGCCCCCACCGGCGCCACCGAATGGTCATTTATGACGCGCGGCGCATGGCAGCTGGGCCTTAACGGAACGGAGCTTCATAACGATCGCGACTCGATGACTCAGGTGCTGCGTTCGGGAGCGCCCGTCATCGCCGCCGTTCGGCCGGGCACCTTTACCAACGTGGGCCACTACATTGTGCTTTACGGTATTGACGACGCCGACCAGATTGAAGTCTTCGATCCCAACTCGGCCAGCCGCAGCGCCCGACGCTGGGGCGTCGTAGAGGTCCTCAACGAAGTCGAAGCCATGTGGGCCTACTACTAGTCA
>JAHYYO010000035.1:0-16591 GCA_019424925.1 Collinsella sp. | reverse complement strand
TCCGCACATGTGCGGATGAATGTGGGAAGTGTTCGGATGAAGTTGATAATCAAGGTTTTTACAGGAGAGCCTGTTTCTTATGTATAGAGTTTGGTCTCGGTAAAAAGATGCGATAACATACGGACAGTTTTGTCAATCCGAACTGGGGAAATGAAAGGCAAGCTGCATGACCCTTCTCGAACTGTTCCAGCTGCTAAAGAAGCACCTCAAGCTGGTCATCACCCTTCCGGTGGTCTGCGCGATCGCCATGGGCATCGTGTCCTTCGTTGCGATGGACAACACCTATACCGCGACGACGAGCATGTACATTCTCGCCAAGACCGACGATAGCGGTCAGATGAGCTACAACGATCTCTCGGCGAGCCAGATGCTTTCCAACGATATCGCCACGCTGCTGGATAGCGATAGCGTTAAGAGCGGCGCCGCCAAAGAACTGGGCCTCACCGATCTGGATGACTACAAGGTGTCTGTTTCCTCCGAGACCACCACGCGTGTCATTACGCTTTCGGTTACCGGCACCGATGCCAAGGAGACGGCTGAGGTCGCAAAGGCCATTGCCAGCTCGGTGAGTACGGTCGCTCAGAACGTCGGCGCTGCCCAGAGCATCAACGTTATCGACGAGGCTAAGATCCCCGAAGCCCCCAGCGGCCCCAAGCGCACGCTGTATATTGCCGTCGCGTTCCTCGCCGGTATCTTTATCGCAGTTGCCTATGTCGTTTTGGCAGACATGCTCAACACCCGCATCCGCGGTGCCGAAGAGGCAGAAGAGCTCCTGGGTATTCCCGTTGTTGGCCGAATTCCGGCTATGAAAGGTGGTAAATAGGCATGGCTAAGGCAAAGAACACCGATAAGCTCGTTGTACAGAATGCCGCCAAGACCCTTCTGGCCAACATCCGCTTTGCGAGCGTGGACGACCCCATTCGCACCATCACCGTTACCTCCTCGATTCCCAACGAGGGCAAGTCTACGGTTTCCATTAACCTTGCTCAGGCAATCGCCACGAGCGGCAAGTCCGTGCTCCTGGTCGAGGCCGATATGCGCCGCAGGTCCCTTTCCGATATGCTCGGCGTTCGTTCGCGCGGCGGACTCTATGCGGTCCTTTCCGAGCAGATCTCCATTGACCAGGCAATTGTCGAGACGGGTCAGAAGAACTTCTACTTCCTCGATGCCGAGCCGCACATTCCCAATCCTGCCGACATCATCGTCTCCCATCGCTTTGCCAAGCTGGTAAAGGCACTGTCCGCCAAGTTCCAGTACGTCATCTTCGATGCTCCTCCGGTCGGCACCTTCATCGATGCTGCCGAGATTGCCAGCCTGACCGACGGCGCGCTGTTCGTGGTGCGCGAGGACTTTACCAAGCGCGAAGAGGCGCTCAACGCTATCGCCCAGCTTAAGAAGTCCGAGAAGGTCAAGCTCATCGGTACCGTCATGAATTACTGTGAGACCGAGACCAGCGAGTACTACTATTCTTACTACACCAAGGACGGTAAGAAGGTTAAGAAGGGCTCCGACGATCAGGGCACTTCCAAAAAGGGCATCTTCACCAACCGAGCAAACGTTTAGTTGATTAAGGCTGACCTATGCGTGACATTCATTGCCATATCTTGCCGGGTGTAGACGACGGCGCCGCCGATCTCGAAGAGAGCTTGGCGATGCTCGAGGCTGCCAAGCGGGCCGGTGTAACCAGAATCGTTTGCACTCCTCACTGCCGTGATCCCTATTTTGATTACGACAAGATGTGGGATGCCTTTGAGCTGCTGAGCGATAACGCTGACGGTTTTCCGCTCCAGATGGGCTTCGAGGTCAACCATCGAAAGCTCGTTGAGCTTGGTATCGATGCCGCGGATCACTTGCATTTCGATGGGACCAACGAGTTTCTGCTCGAGCTTTCGACGCATGCCGATGCGTATGCGTTTAGAGAGTACGAGAACACGATTTACGATTTGCAGTGCCGTGGCTACCAGGTGATCATCGCTCATCCTGAGCGCTATCGTGCGGTTCAAAAGGATGTAAGCGTGGCGGAGCGCCTGGTCGATATGGGCTGCAAGCTGCAGGCTTCGGCGGACTTTATTGCCGGCGGTCGCTTTGGTCGCGAGAAAAAGCCGGCACAGCGCCTGTTCGATCAGAACCTGTACAGCTTCATCGCGAGCGATGCCCATAACGTGGGTCATTACGACTGCCTGGCGAAGGCTCGCGCGAAGTTTAGCGTGCGCGGAGCTCATTTTCGCTAAAATCTGTCCCTAACGTTCGCATTGAATGAAAGGGCAGCCATGGATATCCAACTTAAGACGGGATGCTTTGATGACGCGGCGTTGGTGCGCCGCGTCGTTTTTATGGACGAGCAGGGCTACGAGAACGAGTTTGACGCTATCGACGAGGATCCGAACTGCATTCATGTGACGCTCTATGTAGACGGCGAGCTTGCCGGTTGCTCGCGCGTGTTTCCCGAAGAGCTTGAGCGTGCGGCTGACGCGGAGGCTCCGGTGTCGCCGGCGTGCGACTTGGACGAAGGCGTCGCGGCGGGGGAGACCTACATTATGGGGCGCGTGGCTGTGCTGCCGAGCATGCGCCGTCGCGGTCTGGCGAGCAAGATTGTCGAGGCCAGTGATACGCGCGCGCGTGATGCCGGCGCCAAGCTCATTAAGCTGCATGCGCAGGAATACGTGCTGCCGCTCTATGCCAAGGCGGGCTACACGCAGATTGCCCCGGTGGACTACGAAGACGAGGGCCAGCCCCATGCTTGGATGGCCAAGCGCGTAGATGGCAGATAGGGACGTTCCTTTCCTGCCGGCAGTCGGGGACACTCCTTGGCAATTGGCGTATCAGAGCGTTTGGACATACAGTTTTTCGATTCCGTATGTATATATGCGCGCTAATGGGTTATAAAATCTAAGTCTGGACATAGCAGGTCTGCGATGCGGCTCGGGCAACCGGGCCGTTTTTGCGGACGGGGGTAGCGCGAAAGGACTGCACATGCGTCAATTTAAGACCGAGAGCAAAAAACTGCTCGACCTCATGATCAACTCCATCTACACCAATAAGGAAATCTTCCTGCGCGAGCTTATCTCTAATGCGAGCGACGCCGTCGACAAGCTCAACTTTAAGAGCCTGCAGGACCCGAGTGTCAAACTCGACCAGGGCGACCTGGCTATTCGCGTCTCTTTTGATAAAGACGCCCGCACCATTACCATCTCGGATAACGGCATTGGCATGACCGCCGAGGAGCTCGAGCGCAATCTGGGCACCATCGCCCATTCCGGCTCCGAGGAGTTTAAGACCGAGAACGCCGAGCAACAGGGCTCCGATGTCGACATCATCGGCCAGTTTGGCGTGGGCTTCTACTCCGCCTTTATGGTCGCCAGCCACGTAAAGGTCGTCAGCCGCGCTTATGGCGAGGACACCGCCCACGTTTGGGAGTCCGACGGTCTTGAGGGCTACACCATCGAGGATGGCGAGCGCGCCGAGCACGGCACCGATGTCATCCTGACGCTGCGCGAGAACGAGAAGCTCGACGCCGACGGCGAGGCCGAGACCTACGATCGCTTCCTGACCGAGTGGGGCCTCAAGAGCCTGATTCAGCAGTACAGCAACTATGTGCGCTACCCGATTCAGATGATGGTGAGCAAGAGCCGCCAGAAACCCAAGCCCGAGGACGCCGGCGACGACTACAAGCCCGAGTACGAGGACTACCAGGAGCTCGAGACCATCAACTCCATGACGCCGATCTGGAAAAAGCGCAGCTCCGACGTTGAGCAGAAGGATTACAACGAGTTCTACAAGTCCACGTTCCACGACTTTGACGATCCCGCGCGCACTATCAGCTTCCATGCCGAGGGTACGCTTGAGTACGATGCGCTGCTGTTTGTGCCGGGTCGCGCCCCGTTCGATCTGTACAGCAAGGACTACGAGAAGGGCCTGGCGCTCTACAGTTCCAACGTGCTGATTATGGAGAAGTGCGACGACCTGCTGCCCGACTACTACAACTTTGTGCGCGGTGTCGTGGACTCTGCCGACGTGACGCTCAACATCTCGCGTGAGACGCTGCAACAGAACCGTCAGCTCAAGGCCATTGCCAAGCGTGTCGAGAAGAAGATCACTGCCGATCTTGAGGACATGCGCGACAACGACCGCGAGGCATACGAGAAGTTCTTTGAGAACTTTGGTCGCGGTCTGAAGTACGGCATCTACTCGAGTTACGGCATGAAGGCCGACGAGCTCGCCGACCTGCTGCTGTTCTGGTCTGCCAAGGAGCAGAAGATGATCACCCTGGCCGAGTATGCCAAGGGCATGCCCGAGGATCAGAAGGCCATCTACTACGCCGCCGGCGACTCGCGTGAGCGCTTGGCCAAGATGCCCGTGGTAAAGGGCGTGCTCGAGCGCGGCTATGACGTGCTGTTGCTGACGCAGGATGTGGATGAGTTCACGTTCCAGGCTATGCGTGAGTACGTGGCCGCCGATATGCCCAAGATCTACGAGGACGACGCCGCCCGCGAGGCTGCCGAAAAGGCCGTTGCCGACGGTGCCGAGCCCGAGGTCGAGGATCGTCACCTGGAGCTCAAGAACGTTGCGACTGGCGATCTTGATCTGGCGACCGAGGACGAGAAGAAGGAGGCCGAGGACGCCACCAAGGAAAACGAGGACCTCTTTAGCGCTATGAAGGAGGCGCTCGGTGACAAGGTCGAGAAAGTTGCCGTCTCCGCGCGCCTGACCGATGCCCCCGCTTGCATCACCACCGAGGGTCCGCTTTCGCTCGAGATGGAGAAGGTGCTCCAGAAGGGGCCCGAGGGCGCGCCCGACGGCATGCCCAAGAGCCAGCGCGTGCTCGAGCTCAACGCCAAGCACCCGGTCTTTGACAAGCTTGTCGCTGCCCAGAAGGCAGGTGACGCCGACAAGATCAAGCAGTACTCCGGCCTGCTCTACGATCAGGCCCTGCTGGTCGAGGGTATCCTCCCCGAGGACCCCGTTGCCTTCGCGGCGGCTGTTTGCAACTTGATGTAGTTAAGTAGTTACGCCTTTGGGTCCGCCGTTCTAACGAACCTATTGGTTCCGTCGTTCTAACGAACGACGGACCGGTCGACGCTGCAAACGCCCCTAAGCGGCAATCTGACGTTCAATCGTCGGTCGCGTACCGAAGTACGCTTCCCTCCTCTTTCACGTCACCTTGCTCGCTTAGGGGCGTTTTCGCTGACTTATGCTCAACCTGCGACGCTTTCGTGGCCCTAAGTAGTCATCGGGGACGTTCTTGTTTGACTAGTCGTTTAAGAACGTTCCCAATGACTATTCGGATTGCTAATTTGTGCGGGCTGTGGTTTTGTGACCTGCTGAAATTAAAGATACTGTACAACTGTACACTAACTCATCTTCGTAGTATATTGCTACCCGCAAAACTCAGCACCATTGTGCCGCGAGGCACTAAAGCGCCTACGTACAATGGTTGTCGATAGTACGATTCGATTCAACGACAGGATGGATGGTCCAAGCGTGAGTCTCGGCAGCAAACTATCCAACGCAAAGGTCTCCTTTGCGATATTCAAGCGCGACATTAAGCGACTGCTTGTGAACCCCGTCGCCTTGGTGGTTACCCTGGGCGTGTGCGTTATCCCCTCGCTGTATGCCTGGTACAACATCGTGGCAAACTGGGATCCGTACGGAAACACCCAAGGTATCAAGATTGCCATCGCCAACAACGATCAGGGCACTCAGAATGACTTGGTGGGCGAGCTCAACGCGGGCGACCAGGTCGTCGATCAGCTCAAGGAGAACGATCAGCTGGGCTGGACCTTCGTCGATTCGGCCGCCGATGCCAAAGAGGGCGTCGAGAGTGGTGAGTACTATGCGGCCATCGTAATCCCCAAGAACTTCTCCGACAATCTTGTTTCGATGCTCGATGGCAATTACCATCAGCCGAAGCTCACCTATTACGTCAACGAGAAGAAGAGCGCTATTGCGCCCAAGGTCACCGACACTGGTGCCAATACCATCGAGGAGCAGATCAACTCGGAGTTTGTCTCCACGGTGGGCGAGACCGTCGCGGGCATTGCCAAAGATGCTGGCATCGACCTTAAAGACAAGGCGAACCAGACCCGGGATTCGCTGGCGGGCTCGGTGTCCGAGGCGTCTGATACCCTGGGCGAAGTACGCGATTCCATCGGCGACATGAACACCGCCATCGACAAGACGAGCAGCTCGATTGCTTCGGCCGATGCTGCGCTGGCGGGCCTGCAGGGGCAGGCGCCCTCTCTAACGCAGGCGATCTCCCAGGGCAACGACCTGCTGGGCGAGGCTCGCGCCACGGCGGGCAACTCTATCACCTCGCTCTCCAAGGCACTCTCGGAAGGTAGCCTTGCACTCACCAAGACGTCAGCCTCCGCGAACGCTGCGATTGGCAAGCTAACGGGTACGGTCACATCTACGACCACCCGCATCGACAACTCGCTCGAGTCTCTCCAGGCGACGATCGATCACAATAAGGCCGTTATCGGGCACTTGGAGATTCTCGTTAATGACACGTCGACAGGTTCCGAGGAAATTGACGCGCGCATTGTATCGACCATCGATTCGCTTCGCGAGCAAAACCAGAAGCTGCAGAGCATCAAGGATGGCCTTTCTGCACAGTCGAGCGCCATGGCAAACGACGCTACGGCAATCTCGAACGCGAGCAACGCACTCAACGCGGCAATTCAGACCGGTACGGCTAACCTCGGTCAGGCTCAGACCGATCTGGGTCAGAACGCACTTCCGAAGGCTTCGAGCGCGCTTGACTCCTTTGCCGCCGTTTCGGGCGATTTGACCGGCATTGTGTCGGGTATGACCCCCACGATAGCGAGCGCGCGCGGCACGCTAGCGCAGCTCGACGCCACGCTCAAGCAGGCAAAGACCACGCTATCCCAAACCGACGCCTCCCTTGCCAAGGTTCAGGACAAGCTCGCGACCGCCGCCAATGACATTGCGGCGCTGCAGACCTCTGAGTCTATGGGCGAGTTAGCCGACCTCATGGACGTCGACGTCAATGACGTGGCAGATTTCATGGCATCTCCGGTTGAGCTGACGTCCAAGTCAATCTATCCGGTCAAGAGCTTTGGCTCGGGCATCGCGCCCTTCTACACCAATCTGGCGCTGTGGGTGGGCGGCTATGTGCTCATCGCTATCTATAAACTCGAGGTCGACCGCGAGGGCATCGGTAGCTTTACGGCGCGTCAGGGCTACTTTGGCCGCTGGCTGCTGCTGGTGATCCTGGGCGCGTTCCAGGCCATTATCGTTACGGTGGGCGACCTGGTCATTGGCGTTCAGTGCGTCAATCCGCTGCTCTTTGTACTGGGCGGCATCGCTATTTCGTTCACCTACGTCAACATCATCTATGCGCTGTCCACCACGTTTAAGCATATCGGTAAAGCCATTGGCGTCATCCTCGTCATTGTGCAGATCCCCGGCTCGTCGGGCATGTATCCCATCGAGATGATGCCCGGCTTCTTCCAATGGCTGCATCCGCTGCTGCCCTTCACTTATGGCATCAACCTGCTGCGCGAGACCGTCGGTGGCATGTATTCGTTCAACTACCTGTTCAACCTGTGCGTCCTGGGCGTGTTCCTTGCCATCGCGCTCTTTATCGGTCTGCAGCTGCGCCCGTTGCTGCTCAACCTCAATCTGCTCTTTGATAAGCAGCTTTCCACGACGGGCCTAATGATCTGCGAGTCCAACGACCTACCGCGCCAGCGCTATTCGCTGCGCACGGCCATGCGCGTCATGCTCGATTCGGATTCGTACCGTCGCGAGCTGCTCGATCATGCCGTGGCGTTTGAGCATCGCTACCCGTACTACATCAAGGGCGGTTTTGCCGCCGTGGTAGGCGTGCAGGTTCTGCTCTTTGTGCTTTCGACGGTGCTCGATATCGACAATAACGGCAAGATCATCCTGCTCGTTATCTGGATCATTTCGGTTATCGCCATCTGCGGCTGGCTCATCAACATCGAATACATCCGTGCGAGCCTCAATACCCAGATGCGTATCTCGGCGCTTTCGGACGAGGACCTTCGCCGCGAGATGCGCGAGCACACGGCGGCGATCCCTGCCGCCCGTCGCATGTTTGGTCTCAACGCCAGCGAGCGTGGCGCCAAGGGAGGCGAACAGCCTACGAGCCGTCTGCCGCATATCGGTGCGCATCGTAAGGCTCAAGATGCCGACGGCGCTGACAACGTAAACGGAAACGACGGGGACACCACCCCGCTTGGCAAGCACTCTAAAGGAGGTGAGGCATAAATGAAAAACATCCTGCACCTGTTTAAGCGCGATGTCCAAAACGTGTCTCGCTCCGTGATCGGCATGGTCGTCGTGATGGGCCTGATCATCGTGCCATGTCTCTATGCATGGTTTAACATCGCCGGAAGCTGGGATCCCTACGGCAATACTGGCAACCTTAAGATTGCAGTGGTCAACACCGATGAGGGTTACGAGAGCGATCTGATTCCCGTCGAGGTCAACGTGGGCGAAAACGTAACCGCCACCCTGCGCGGCAACGAGAACTTCGACTGGGTCGTCCTCAACGACCGCGATAAGGCGATTGAGGGCGTTAAGTCGGGCGCGTACTACGCTGCCGTCGTTATCCCTAAAACGTTTAGCGCCGACATGATGACGCTTTTCTCGACCGAGGTGAAGCACGCCGATATCGAGTTCTATGAGAACCAGAAGGCCAACGCCATCGCACAGATCGTGACTGAAAAGGGTTCGAGCGCCGTCCAGAGTCAGGTCAACGAGACCTTTACCAAGACCATCACGACCATCGGCCTTAAGACCGTGTCCAGCCTGCTCGACTATATGAGTACCGACCAGGTGAGCAACTTTATCGCCAATCTGTCCTCGACGCTGGGCGATTCGGTCGAGGACCTGCAGGACGTTCAGACGAGTGCGACGTCGCTCGCGGGCATTTTGAGCTCCACGTCCGATTCACTGACATCGGCGGGCGGCATGCTCAAGCAGACGGGCACCGTTGATGAGTCGACGAAGCAGCTGATGGAGCACGCCAAGAGCGGCATCAATGATTCCAAGGAAGCGCTCAAGGCCGCCAACGATGCCGTTGACGCGGCGATTGACGGAAGCGCGGGCTCGTTCGACAACGTGTCCGCCGAGCTTGCGAAGGCATTCGATGCCGCGAATCAGCATGTTGACCTTACGGTGTCTCAGCTCAACGAAGCCGCAGCGGCGCTCAATACGCGTGCTGACGATATCGATGCGATGGCCGATCAGCTCCGCAACCTTGCCGACCAGGTGAGTGATGACAAGCTCAAAGACGGTCTCGAGTCCGCTGCGACGTCGCTGGGCAGAATTGCCGTGGAGTACCGCAACAATGCGAAGGACCTGACGGCGACCGCAAAGTCCCTTTCGGACGGCATGGCGGAGGTCAACAACTCGCGTGCCGAGGTCGACCAGGCCATCGCCGATGCCAAGGCGGGTATCTCGGGAGCCAAGTCCGACTACGATTCCACGTTCTCGGTTAAGGCCAAGGAGCTCAAGAAGACCATTTCGGGCGTTCTGGATTCCCTGAACGGTATCTCGGGTGACTTGGATAGCGCCGTGAGCGGTCTGACCGACGCCTCTGGCTCGCTCGCAAAGGGCCTCTCCAAGGCTGCGACGCTGGTCAACAAGGCTTCTGATCAGTTGGGCAAGGCGTCGGACAAGATCAGCGCTTTTAAGGACGAGCTTGATAGCGCTCTGATGTCGGGTGACCTGGCCATGATTAAGACAATGATTGGCAACGACCCCGAGGGCCTCGCCGTGTCGCTTTCCGGTCCCGTCGCGCTTGACCGCAAACCGGTCTATCCGATCCGCAACTACGGTTCGGCCATGGCACCGTTCTACACGATTCTGTCGCTGTGGGTCGGCTCGATTGTACTGGCGGCCATGATGAAGGTCTCGGTTGACGATGAGCTTATCAACGAGCTCGTCCCCGTACGCCTGCACGAGATCTATCTGGGCCGTTACCTGTTCTTTGGCGGTTTGGCTCTGCTGCAGGCAACGCTCGTGTGCGCGGGCGACATTCTGTTCTTTGGCATTCAGTGCGACAACCCGCTGCAGTTTGTGCTGGCGGGCTGGGTCGCGAGTCTCGTGTTCTCCAATATCGTCTATACGCTTACGGTTTCGTTTGGCGATATCGGCAAGGCGCTCGCTGTCGTGCTGTTGGTCATGCAGGTCGGCGGTTCGGGCGGCACGTTCCCCATCGAGATGACCGGCCCCGTGTTCCAGGCAATCTATCCGTTCCTGCCGTTCACTCATGGCATCAACGCCATGCATGCCGCCATGGCCGGCGCCTACCATATGGAGTATTGGATTGAGCTGGGTATCTTGGCGAGCTACCTGATTCCGTCGCTGGCCCTGGGCGTCGTCTTCCGCCGCCCGGTCATCAAAGCCAACGACTGGATCATCGAAAAGCTTGAAAGCACGAAGCTTATTTAGTTACGCGGTTTTACCAAACCGCGTAACGGCTCGACGCTGCAAACGGCCCCAAGCGGCAATCTGACGTTCAATTTCAAGGGCGCGACCAGAAGGTCAGCGCTCTTTCATTTCACGTCACCTTGCTCGCTTGGGGTCGTTTTCGCTGATATTGCCGGAGCATCGAGGTTTACTCTGCCGGTACTTTAGTGGGCTGGATTGCGGTGCAACGCTGGTTGTTGCTACAGTAGCGGGGCGTGCCGGGGGTCCGGCGCGTCCCGTTTTTATTTGACCATGAGGCGGCATGCGGTCACGCGCGTGCGGACACCACGCCCAGATTGAGCGCGAGGATGTTCCATGGCCCAATACGCTGCCAACGAAATCGAAAACTTGCCCGATAGCCCAGTAGCCCGTGAGGATTTGGGCGCGGGCGGTATTCCCCGGGGCGCCGGCGCACGCTCTCCGCTGTTCTGGAAGGTTCTGCTCCTTTCGGTGGCGGTCATTTGGGGCTACTCCTTTACCACTATGAAGGACGCACTCGGCACCATTCCGGTGTTCGCGCTGCTCTATGTACGCTTTCTGCCCGCAGCGTTGGTCATGTTTGCCGTCTTCCACAAACGCATCATCGCGCACCTCAACGCTCGCAACCTGATCGTTGGCCTGAGTATGGGCGTGCTCATGTGGGCGGCCTATGCGTTGCAGACGGTCGGTCTGGCACATACTACGGCGGGCAAGAATGCTTTTTTGACGGGCACGTATTGCATCCTTGTGCCGTTCGCGAGCTATTTTCTGAGCGGCGAAAAACTCACCCGTTATAACCTGGGCGCGGCGCTGCTGTGCTTGGCGGGCATTGGTTTGGTGGCGCTCGATAGCGTTGAATTCAACATCGGTGACGTCATTACGCTGACGGGTGCGGTCTTCTTCGCCATCCAGATGGCGGTGACCGCCAAGTACGGTCGCAAAATGGACATCAACGTCATTACGTTTTGGATGTTTGTGGGCAACGGCGTGCTGAGCCTGATCTCGTCGCTGCTATTCGAGACCCAGGCGCCTCTGTCCGTGTGGACGCCGAATTTTATCTGTGTGATGGCGTTTCTCTCGGTGGGCTGCACATGCGTGGCTCTGCTCATCCAAAACGTCGGCCTGGCGCATGTCCCGGCTTCGACGGGCTCGCTGCTCCTTTCGATGGAGTCGCCTTCGGGCGTGTTGTTTTCGGTGCTGCTGATGGGGGAGGCGCTCACCTCGCGCCTGCTCGCCGGCTTTGTGCTTATCTTCCTGTCGATTATCTTGAGCGAGACTCACTTCGATTTTTTGCGTCGAAAGCTGCGCCCGCAATTGTAAACAACTTGTTGCGCCGCCCTCCTGGGGCGGCATTTTTTATGCCTCGCCCTTAAAGTTGTACCTTGCGCTTTACGCTATCAAAGTGCTTACTGCAAAAACGTTACTGGAGGGCATTTATGGCACCAGCTCAGTCCGATCTTCAACCGCAACCAGCGCCCAAGGCCACCGCGGCGGCGCAGGCCGCTATCGGTGACGGTCTTGTTGCAGAAGCTCAGGCGTTTGCCAACGAGCTTGCCGCATGGCGCCATGATCTCCATCAAACGCCTGAGCTCGGTAACAACCTTCCACAGACGTCCGCCTTTATCCAGGCGCGTCTGGACGAGATGGATATTCCCTATGCCGTGCTTGTTGACGGCTCCTGTGTCGTTGGCCTAATCGGTGCCGGCGCGGCAGCTGCTGCTCGGGGTAACGGTACGTGCACGGACAAACAGGCCGGTACGGTCATCATGCTCCGTGGCGACATGGATGCCCTGCCTGTTGCTGAAGAGTCAGGCGAGCCTTTCGCCTCTACGAACGGCTGCATGCACGCATGCGGACACGATATGCACGCGACGGCGCTGCTTGGTGCGGCGCGCCTGCTCAAGGCCCGCGAGTCCGAGCTTGTCGACGCCAACGCCACGATTAAGTTGCTGTTCCAACCGGGCGAGGAAACCTTTGAGGGTGCCCGCGCCGCCATCGCCGACGGTCTGCTGCAGAACCCGCGTCCCCAGGCCGCCTTCGCCATGCACGTTAACAGCCAATCGCCGCTTGGCCTGGTGCTCTACGGCAGCCCGGCGCTCTCGGGCGTGTACGGTTTTCGCATCACGCTTCAGGGCAAGGGCGGCCATGGCTCGAGCCCCGAGATCTGCATCGACCCCATTACGGCCGGCGTGCATGTGCACCTTGCGCTTCAGGAGCTTATCTCCCGTGAGGTGCCGGCGGCCAAGGAGGTCGCGCTTACCGTGGGTAAGTTCGCTGGCGGCTTGGCGGCCAACGTCATCCCCGACACCTGCGTGCTCGAGGGAACGTTGCGCGGCTTCGACGTCGAGATCATGGAGCACCTCAAGACCCGCATCGCCGAGGTCGTCAACGGTGTGGCCGCAACGTATCGCACGCCGGCGACTATCGAGACGCTTTCGGATGTTCCGCCGCTGGTACTCGACGACGGCATGACGCAGGCGTCGCTTGGCTATGTGGGTGCGACGCTGCCCAAGGCCGCCTTCCTGCCGTTGTTCCACGCCATGGCGAGCGAGGACTTCGCTTTGATCTCGAGCGAGATCCCGAGTGCGTACTTTACCGTGGGCGCCGCTGTAACCGATACGGATGAGCATTTTGCCCAGCACCATCCCAAGGCGCGCTTTAACGATGCCGAGCTGCCGCTCGGTGCCGCGGCTTATACCGCCGTCGCTTTGGGCTATATCGCCGACCACAGGGAGTAACCAATGCCCCTGCAACGCAAGTTCTTCCCCGGCTGGCTCGTGGTGGCCTCTGGCTTCGTGATCATGGCCACGTGCTACACGATTTTCGTCAACTGCATGAGCCTGTTCCAGCCGCTCATCGTCAGCGACCTGGGCATTTCCCTTGCGCAGTACACCATCTCCAACGCCCACGATCGCTGCGTCTAAGCAGTTTGGCATGGCCGACCTGGGCAAGGTCACGGGCACCATTACCTCGCTCGAGATGGTCGGTGGCACCGTAGGCGCCATCGTCTCGGGTGTGCTGTTCGACGCTACGGGCTCCTTTGTGAGCACCTGGATTGTCTGCTTGGCGTGCTCGGTAATCATGCTGGCGTTCTTGCTGGCGTCTGAGCCCATCGCCGCCAAGCTGCGCGCAAGCGTGGCGGGGGAGTAGACGTCCGTCGCTCTTTTCGTTCGCCCTGTTCTGTCCGTGGCTGTCCTGGAAGCCGAATGGATGCTCGTACCATCATTCGGTTTCCAAGGCGGCCACGGGCCTACGAAATGATCCGTTTTCCTCCGTCCCCAACAGATCACGTGATCCGAAGGGGACGGAGGAAAACGGATCACAAACCGCGGCGGCGCATCTGGCCGAACGAGTCCCCATACCCTCGTTCGGTCAGACGCGCCGCCGCGTTGCTGCTTTGTGCCGTATAATGTCCACTACCTATGACGCGATACAAAAGAAAGGTGTTTGCCCATGCAGGCACAGAAGGCGGAGGGAACCCGCGACCTTATCGGCGCCGAGATGCGCGCCTGGCAAAAGATGCAGCAGATCGCTGCCGGCGTGTTCGAGCCGTTTGGCTTTAAGCCCATCGAGACGCCCGCGATCGAGCAGGTGGACGTCTTTGTCCACGGCATCGGCCAGTCGACCGACGTCGTGCGCAAGGAGATGTTCCGCGTGTTTAGCGGCGCCAACCTGGAGCGCGTCTTTACCGAGGGTACCGATACCAAGCTCAAGCCCAAGCAGCGCCTGGCCCTTCGCCCCGAGGGCACGGCCGGTGTGGTGCGCGCCGTCGTGGAGAACAACCTGGTGCCCCAGGGCTCCACGCCGTTTAAGGCCTACTATGCCGAGGCCATGTTCCGCGGCGAGCGTCCCCAGAAGGGTCGTCTGCGTCAGTTCCACCAGGTGGGTATCGAGTGGCTCGGCGCTCCCGATCCGGCGGCAGACGCCGAATGCATCATCATGCTCATGGAGTTCTACAAGCGCCTGGGCTTCGATCTTTCCAAGCTTCGTCTGCTCATTAACTCGATGGGCGACGCCCAGTGCCGTCCGGCCTATCGCGAGCAGGTCAAGCAGTTCATTCTCGATCACGCCGACGAGATGTGCGATGAGTGCCGCGAGCGCGCCGAGCTTAACCCGCTGCGCGCCTTCGACTGCAAGAACGACCATTGCCGCGAGATCATGGCCGAGGCTCCGTTGATGGGTGACAACCTGTGCGACGAGTGCCGTGAGCACTACGAGCAGGTCAAGCGCTATCTGGATGCCGCCGGCATCGAGTATGTCGAGGATCCCACCCTGGTGCGCGGCCTGGACTACTACACCCGTACCGTCTTTGAGGTCGAGGCCCCCGGCGCCGGCGTCGGCTCCATCGGCGGCGGCGGTCGCTACGACGGTCTGGTCGAGCTCGAGGGCGGCAAGCCCACGGCCGGCGTCGGCTTCGCCGTCGGTTTTGAGCGCGCCCTGCTGGCCCTGCAGGCCTTTGGCAGCGACCTGGGCGCCGATGAGGCCCCGTGTGTCTACGTCGCCAACGCCGGCAAGGAGTTGCGCCAGAACGTCTTTGCCATTACGCAGGAGCTTCGCGCCGCAGGTATCGTGACCGAGGCCGACTATCAGGGCCGTTCGCTCAAGGCCCAGTTTAAGCAGGCCGATAAGGTGGGCGCCAAGCTCATCTTGGTCCTGGGTGGCGACGAGCTTGCCGCCGGCAAGGTCAAGGTGCGCGACATGGAGAGCCATGACGAGGCCCTCGTCGATCTGGCCAACGTGGTCGAGGCGGTTCGCGAGCGCCTGTAGCGCATGATTTTTGAGCTGTAGTGCCGCTGAGGTGCCCAGCTCATTGCGAGCGATTGTTACGGGGGTGTTTCGCTTTTATGCGGAATGCCTTTTTAATGATACGGCGCCCACCGAGAAATACGACCATTTAGGGCAAAAACCCTTGCAATGCAGAAAATACTTTTGTGTGGTAAAGTGCAATCAGCGCCGAAAGTTTTTGCCGAGTGCCTATAATGAATACCGCATGTTACGTGCATAGAAGGAGGAATGGGAGGAAACGTGGCTGAGAACCTAAGCAACCAGTCTGTACCCGAAGCCGCGGCGCGCGTCGCTGCCGTGGTCAACCGCCTCGTTAACCGAATCGGCTCGAATGCCGAGTCCAGGGAGCGTCTCGCCGAGATCGAGATCCCCGAGGAGCTGCGCGACAACTTGGCGCTGTTCTTGCGCCTGGAGCGCCGTGTGCTTAGCGAGTATGATCCCGAGATCGCGGACCTGTTCGACAAGATCCTGACGGCCGAGATTGTGGCCAATGCCGGAAACCCCGGCGCCCGTGCTGCCGACGAGTCCGTCGACGAGCAGGGCGTGCCCACCGCCGACGAGCCTACTGCTGTGGCGTTTCGTGAGGTCGTCGATCTTATCGACAGCCTGCCGCTCGATAAGCAGCAGGTTATTGTCCGCGCCTTTACGAGCTTCTTCCATCTGGCAAACCTGTCGGAGGAGAACTACCGCGTGGCGCAGCTGCGCGAGCGCGAGGCAGGCGCATCGACCGATACCGAGGTCGATCCCGCCAACGAACTCACCGTCGCCTATCACCAGTTGGTAAACGAGATGGGTGTCGAGGGCGCCAACGAGCTGCTCGACAAGCTCGAGTTCCACCCTGTCTTTACCGCACATCCCACCGAGGCCCGTCGTAAGGCCGTCGAGGGCAAGATTCGCCGTATCTCCAACCTGCTGGAGGAGCGTCCGCGCCTGGGCGGCTCCGACCTGGTGGAGAACGAGCGCCATATGCTGCAGGAGATCGACGCCCTGGTGCGTACGAGCCCCATCGCTCTCAAGAAGCCCACGCCGGTCGAGGAAGCCGATACCATCATCGACATCTTCGATAACACGCTGTTCGACGTCATTCCCGTTATCTATCGTCGTTTTGACGACTGGGTGCTGGGCGACAAGGCCGGCACTGTGCCGCCACTGTGCCCGGCGTTCTTCCACCCCGGCAGCTGGATCGGTTCCGACCGCGACGGTAACCCCAACGTCACCGCTAAGGTGAGCCGTGAGGTCGCCGCCAAGTATTTCATCCATATGGTGCTCAAGCTCGAGGACAAGTGCCGCCGCATCGGCCGCAACCTGACGCTCGAGGCCACCTACAGCAAGCCGTCTGCCGAGCTCATCAACCTGTGGAACC
>JAHYYO010000034.1:0-16654 GCA_019424925.1 Collinsella sp. | reverse complement strand
GAATGATGATGAGCTTGTCCTTGACCTCCTCGGCGGTCTTGGCCAGTCGGTTCATATACTCGAGAACCGAATCCTCGCGGTCGGCAGAGCACGGGCCGATGATGAGCACCTTGCGCGCGTCCTCGCCGGTAAAGACTTTGGCGACCTCGGCGTCAAATGCCTGCTTCTTGGCGGTAAGCTCGGTAGAAAGCGGCATTTCCTCGCGGATCTCCATGGGGATCGGCAGCCTGCGTTTGAAATTCATGGCCATAGGGGCCTCCTCAATCTATAGAAAGAGCAATAAGCGTATTGTCGAGTGCTCGGCATTATCCGCTGTCGCACGCTAAAGTGCAAGCCCTTGTCACCCCGAAACCTACCAAAAAGGGACAGGTTTATTTTGGCAGGTTTTATCTGGGCAAACGTTGACGGGCCCCAGAATGGAATGATGTCACGTGGCTTGGGAGAGGCCGTCGATCGAGTTCCAGGGGAGGCGGTTCGAGGCCGCAGAACAAAATACGGGGGGCGCAGGTTGTCCTGCGCCCCCGTTTTCTGGGTATTGCAGTTGTTTGCCGCCGGTTTTTACGCCGCTTCGTCGAACTGCGAATTGTACAGGTCGGCGTAGAAGCCGCCCTGGGCGAGCAGCTCGTCATGCGTGCCCTTCTCGACGATGTCGCCGTCGCGAATCACCAAGATCACGTCGGCGTTGCGGATCGTGGACAGGCGGTGTGCGATGACAAAGCTCGTGCGGCCCTGCATCAGCGCATCCATGGCGCGCTGGATAAGCTCCTCGGTGCGGGTATCCACGTTGGAGGTCGCCTCGTCCAGAATCAGCGCCGGGCGGTCGGCCAAAATGGCACGGGCTATGGTCACGAGCTGGCGCTGGCCCTGCGACAGGTTGGTGCCCTCCTCGTTGATCATAAAGTCGTAGCCGCCGGCGAGCGTATGGATAAAGTGGTCGCAGCGTGCGGCGCGTGCGGCGGCCTCGACCTCGGCATCGCTCGCATCGGGACGTCCATAGCGGATGTTCTCGCGGATGGTGCCGTTAAACAGCCAGGTATCCTGCAACACCATGGCAAACTCGCCGCGCAGCGCCGCGCGGTCCCAGTCGCGCACGTCGATGCCCTCGACGCGCAGCGAGCCGCCGTCCACATCGTAAAAGCGCTGCAGCAGCTTAATGAGCGTGGTCTTGCCAGCGCCGGTGGGGCCGACGATGGCGATGGTCTGGCCGGGCTTAGCCTCGCAGCTAAAGTCGTGGATGATGGTCTTGTCGGGCGTGTAGCCAAACTTGACGTGGTCGAACTCCACGTGGCCGGGGCGCTTCTCGGGAATCTGGGCGTCGGGCTTCTGCTCCTCTTCGGGCGCGGCAAGGAACTCAAACACACGCTCGGTGGCGGCGGCCATCGACTGCATCGTGTTGCTCACGTTGCCCAGCTGCTGTACGGGTTGCGTAAAGTTGCGAACGTACTGGATAAAGCTCTGGATGTCGCCGGGCGTGGCATTGCCGGTCAGTGCGAGCTGCGCGCCCACCACGACGACGCCCACGTAGCCCATGTTGCCCACCAAGCTCATAAGCGGCATCATCAGGCCCGACAGGAACTGCGAGCGCCAGCCACTAATAAAGAGGCGGTCGTTTTGACGGTCGAACTCCTCGATTGAGGCCTCGGCGCGGTCGAACACCTGAATGACGTTTTGGCCGGCAAAATCCTCCTCGATAATGCCGTTGACGGCACCCAGAACCTGCTGCTGCTCTCGGAAGTATGGCTGCGAGAAGTGAATCATTACGGTCAGGATAATCGCGGCGGCCGGCAGCGTGAGCACGGTGACGCCGGTGAGCGGCAGGCTGATCGACAGCATCATGACGAGCACGCCGATAATCTGCGTCACCGACGTGATGAGCTGGGTCACGCTCTGGTTGAGCGACTGGCCCAGCGTATCGACGTCGTTGGTGATGCGGCTGAGCACGTCGCCCTTGCTGTGGCCGTTGAAGTAGCTCATTGGAACGACAGCGATCTTGGCGGCGATCTCCTTGCGCATGCGATAGCAGATCTTTTGCGTGACGCCGGTCATGAGCCAGCCCTGGACCAGGCTGCAGACAGAGCTTGCCAGATACAGGCAGAGCAAAAAGCCGAGCGTCTTGGCGATCCAGTCAAAGTCGACGTCGCCGGTGCCGTTGACCTTGGCAACCAGGCCTTCGAACAGTTTGGTGGTAACCTGGCCGAGCACCTTGGGCCCCACAATGTTAAAGATGACCGAGCACACGGCAAAGGCGACGGCAGCAAACACGGCAATCTTGTGCTGGCCGATATAGCCGAGCAGCTGCCTCATGGTGCCTTTAAAGTCCTTGGCCTTTTCGCCGCGGCCCATGCCACCCATACGGCCCATAGGACCGCGCCGGCGGGTGGGCTTGGGAATCTGAGTCTTGGTCTCGTCTGCCATTAGCGCTCGCCTCCTTCCATGACGGCTGCAATTTCTTCTTGGGTAAGCCCCAGCTCCTCGGCTGAAAGCTGCGACTGTGCGATCTCCAGGTACGCCGGGCAGCTGCGCAGCAGCTCCTCGTGTGTACCGGTGCCCACCACGTGGCCGTCGTCGAGCACGATGATCTGGTCGGCGTGCATGATGGTCGCGATGCGCTGGGCCACGACCACGAGTGCGGCGTCGGTAACGTTTTTGGCCAGCTCCTCGCGCAGGCGCGCGTCGGTCTTGTAGTCGAGGGCACTAAACGAGTCATCGAACACCACGACCTCGGGCTTTTTGGCCAGCGCGCGGGCGATGGCCAGGCGCTGGCGCTGGCCGCCCGAGACATTGGATCCGCCCTGGCTGATGGGGGAGTCGTAGCCGCCCTCGCGCTCGGCGATAAAGTCCTCCGCCTGGGCGACGCGTGCCGCCTGGCGCATATCCTCGTCACTCACCATATCGCCGGCAAACTTGAGGTTGCTCTCGACGGTGCCCGAGAACAGGCGACCCTGCTGCGGGATATAACCAATACGGCGGCGTAGCTCGGAAAGGGTCATGTCACGCACGTCGATGCCGTCGAGTGAAATGCTGCCGCCTGTGACGTCGTACAGGCGCGGAATCAGCTGCACGAGCGTGGACTTGCCCGAGCCCGTGGAGCCAATGATGCCGAGCATCTGACCGGCATGCGTGGTGAAGTTCACGCCGCTGATGACATCGGCGCGGGCATCGGGATACTGGAAGCTCACGTCGCGGAAGGTGAGCTCACCGCGTGACGCGCTGGCAGCGGGCAGTTTGGGCGAGGTGGGGTCGTTGATGCTCGTGGGGCAGGTGATGACCTCTTCCACGCGCTCGGCTGCGACCTCGGCACGGGGCAGGATAACCGAAACCATGGTGAGGATCATAAACGCCATGACGATCTGCATGGTGTAGGAGATAAACGCCATCATGTTGCCGACCTGCATCACGCCGTCGGACACGCCCTGCGCGCCAAACCACACGATAAGCACGGTGATGCAGTTCATGACGAGCATCATGAGCGGCATCATAAAGCTCATGGCGCGGTTGGTGTAGAGCTGCGTGGTCATCAGGTCGAGCGAAGCCTTGTCAAAGCGCTCGAGCTCATGTTCTTCGCGGTTGAACGAGCGGATGGGCATAAGGCCGTCGAGCAGCTCGCGGGCGGTAAGGTTCACGCGGTCCACAAAGCTCTGCATCTTTTTGAACTTGGGCATGGTGAGGCCCATGAGCACGCCGACGACGGCCGAGACCGCGATGATGGCAACGGCGATGGTCCACTCCAGGCCGGTATGGTTAGCCAGGACGCGCATGACGGCGACGATGCCCATGACGGGGGCCATCAGACACATGCGGATAAACAGGGTTGCAGCCATCTGGATCTGCTGAATGTCGTTGGTGCAGCGGGTAATGAGCGAGGCCTGGCTAAACTTGCCCACCTCGGCCGGCGAGAAGTGCATAACCTTGTTGAAGGTCTCGCGGCGCAGGTCGCGGGCGATGGAGCAGGCGGTGCGCGAAGCCACGGCACCGGTCAGGATGGTGGCGACGAGCGACACCAGGCACAGCCCAAACATCGTGGTCGCCATGCGGCTGAGGTAGGCGTTCTGCACGTCGGCGGGGTCGATGCCCTGTGCCTTGTACTCGTCCTGTACATAGCTCACGGCGCGCTGGGTCACGATGGAGCCCGACATGGAGCCCATTTTGTCCGCCATTTGGTTGGCGCCCTCGACGAGCTTGATTTGGTCTACCAGACCGCCCTCGACACCCAAGCGCAGGCTCTTCATGGTGATCTTACCGCCGTCGGCATCAATCTGTTTTTGCATGCTCTGCGCGGCTGCGGCCTTCTGCTGCATCTCGGCGAGTTGCTCGGGCGTCATCGCCGCCATCTGCTCGGGCGTGGGTATGGCCTGAGCGCCGCTGTTGTCTTTCTCACCGGACGTGCCCATCATGTCACCCATGGAGTTGGCGTCAATACCCTGGTTGAGCGAAAGAACGACAGTCTCGGGCAGGCTCATAATGTCGGCAATCTTGCCTCCATGGGCACGCTCTTCCTCGGTGCTCTTGTACGTTCGAATGCCGTTTTTGTCAGCCTTGCTAAACACGGCCTCCACTGCCTTGGCGTCCTTGGCGCTCATAAAGAGTTCGAGGTCGTCGAGCGATTCGGCGCGGATGGTGTCGGGTACGGGCGACGCGATGCCGCCTTGCTGCACACCCACGTCGACGATGTCGCTCATATAGGTAGGCAGTGCCAGATCGGCGTTGCAGCTGATTACGATAAGTACGATAGCTGCGAACAGTGCCAGGATATGTTTTTTAAAGAGCTTGAGAATCCTCACTCGGCATCTCTCCTTTCTTGATTGCGGTCGATAATTTCGTTGGCACGTCTAAGAAGGCGCACCATCTCTTGGGTATCTGTTTCGCCGAGCTGCTCGAGGAAAGCCGCAGTGCGGTTCTCGAATTCCCGACGTTTGATTTCGAGATCCTGGAATCCTTTGTCGGTCACCGTGACGTGCACGCGACGACGGTCGGTCTTTGAGTGCTCGCGCTCGACCCAGCCCTTGGCTTCGAGAGCGCGTAGGATATTGGCGATGCGGGCACTCGAGACCCAGGCGCGATCAGCGAGTTCGCTCGGCGTGAGCGAACCGCCGGCGAGTATGAGGGCGCGCATGACGGCCATCTCGCCGCCGAGGGCTTTGTCCGCAAAGCGCGAAATGCGCTGATGCATGCTGCCGAACTCGGTAAGGAGCTGGCGCCCAAGTTCACGGAAATCGGTATCTTCCACCGAAAACCCCTAACACTAAAAACTATTTTCGGTGAAAGATGATACCCCCATACGCGGGCCTCATACAGTGGGCAATATTAAGAGCTCATTAAGACTTAAAATAATTCAATTGCTGAAGCGTTTTAAAGAACTATTATGCCCGCGGTTAGGCGAGGGGTTGTCACCACCATGACGACTGGGACTCATATAATCGCCACGTGCGATGCTCCAACTTCCCGCAAGGAGACACCTTACATAAAGGGGGATGGAGTCATGGCATTTGACTTCACGGGCAAGACCGCGATTGTCACGGGCGGCACTCAGGGCATTGGCCTCGAGATCGCCAAGGGCATCGTCGCGGGCGGCGGACACGTCGCGCTCATCGCAAGGAACGCTGCTAAGGGCGAGGCCGCAGTGGCCGAGCTTGGCGAGGGCAACAAGTTCTATCAGCTCGATGTCGCCGATGCGCCCAAGGCGCGCGAGACCGTCGAGCAGATTTTTACGGACCTGCCGCAAACCAACATCTTGATTAACTGCGCTGGCGTCATCAGCACCAAGAAGTTCGACGAGATCGATGACACCGAGTGGCGCCGCACTATCGATATCAACCTCAACGGTACCTTCACTATGATGAACGCCGTGTACCCGCACTTTAAGGCGGCGCATGCCGGCACTATCGTCAACGTGAGCTCCGTTGCTGGCAAGATCGGCGGCGGCCTGCTTGGCACCGCTGCCTACGCGAGCTCCAAGGCCGGTGTCAACGGCCTTACCAAGGCGGTCGCCAAGGAGGGCGGCAAGTTTGGCGTTCGCTGCAACGCCGTGTGCCCGTCGCTCACGTTGACCGATATGACCTCGATTCTCTCTGACGAGAACTCTCAGCGCATCATCAACGGTATTCCTCTGGGCCGCGCTGCCCAGGCCAGCGAGCCTGCGCAGATGGTGCTGTTCTTCGCTTCCGACCTCGCCAGCTTCGTGAACGGCGAGATCGGCGACTGCGACGGCGGCATCGTCCTGGACGGGTAATACCCCACGACGATTATTCGGCGACGGCTCCTGCGACTCGGGACCGTCGCCTTCTTTCTGATATAGGCGCGTGCGGCTACGATTCGCATGCATCCAAAGGAGATATATATGAGTGAATCGACTGCGGTGGAGGCGCCGGCGGCAAAGGAGCCGTTCTTTAAGATGTCCTCCATCCCGGGTGCCAATATTTTGGTGCCGCTTTTGCTGGGCTGCCTGCTCAACACGCTATTCCCCGACCTGTTCAAAACGCTCGGCAGCTTTACGCTTGGTATGACCCAGCAGGGCGCAGGCCCGCTCGTGGGCGCTTTTTTGCTCATCGTCGGTACGACGATTTCGTTTAAGAGTGCTCCTGCCGCCGCTGCACGCGGCGCCATCATCATCGCCGTCAAGCAGATCGTGGTCGTTGCCGTGTCGCTGCTCATCCTTTATGTGTTCAACGACAACCTGTTTGGCATCTCTGCCATGGTGATGCTGGCGGCTTGCACCGGCGCCAACAACGCTATGTACGCTGGTCTGATGGGCACCATGGGCAATGAGGCCGAGCGTGGCGCCGTCGCCATCACCACGCTGGTTGTCGGCCCTCCGGTCACGATGATCGTGCTCGGCGCTGCCGGTCAGGCTCCGATCGGCTGGTCGCTCGTGGGCGCCATCCTGCCGATCGTCGTCGGCATTATTCTGGGCAACCTCTTCCCGAGCTTTAAGAAGATGATGGCACCGGCACTTTCCGCCATCATCGTGCTCGTCTTCTTTGCCATGGGCTCGACCATGACCTTTGGCCAGCTCATTAATGGCGGTCTCCCCGGCATCCTGCTCGGCGTGATCTGCTCGGTGGTCTTTGCAATTCCCGTTATCGCGGTCGATAAGCTCACGGGCGGTACGGGTGTCGCAGGTGCGGCCATTTCGAGCTGCGCCGGAGCCAATGTGGCCACGCCCGCTGCCATGGCAAGCGTCAACGAGGCCATGTACGGCGGCGCGGTGCTCGCGACGGCCACGGCACAGGTTGCTGCCTGCGCAATCGTTACGGCTATTTTGACCCCGCTGGTCACCAGCTGGTGCTACAAGCATTTTGAGGGCCAGCAGAGCAACGGCAAGGCAACGACCGACAAGGCCTCCGCAGCCGCCTAATGCCAAACGGTAATCAAAGCTAAAAACTAGCTACGCCACAGGGCGGCCACGGGGGATCCCGTGGCCGCCCTGCAGTTTCTGTAGGGTCTTTGGGACACTTTACCCTGCTAAAGCTGGCATAACAGCTAGAGCGAACGTCGTACAAAGGCAAGGAAAAATAACATACAAATCGGTGAACGGTAGTTGTTCGCGCTCGCATTTCCTGCGGGTTTGTAAAAAACGCCATTATGATATAAAAAAAGAAACATATAACAGCCCAGATGGAGAGGGTCGTTATGTTATCCTTCTCAAACGGGTGAAATCTTGGGTTTTGGGTTGCAGTTCCAAGGTGGACAAACGTTTTTCCCTGTACCAATGTGTGGTGAAGAACGGAAGAAGCCGGTAGTGCAAGCCGATAATTCAAGAATTCAATAAGCAGCGGTGTGAGAGAGCGCCGCATTACACGTAACTAGGAGCGTGGTTACACAATGCAGGAGGCATGGGAAGGCTTCAAGGAAGGCATCTGGACGGGAGAGGTTGACGTCCGAGACTTCATCCAGAAGAACTACACCCCCTACGAGGGCGACGAGTCGTTCCTCGCCGGCCCGACCGAGCGTACCAAGGAGCTGTGGGGCGAGGTTCTCGACCTGCTGCTCAAGGAGCGCGAGCAGGGCGGCGTCCTCGATATGGACACCAAGACCGTCACGGGTATCGTGAGCCACCCCGCTGGCTACATCGATAACGCCCACCGCGAGAAGGAGACCATCGTCGGCCTCCAGACCGACAAGCCGCTCAAGCGCGCTCTGCACGTCAACGGTGGTATCCGCATCGCTTGCCAGGCTGCCAGCCAGCACGGCTACAAGGTCGACGAGAACGTTGTCGAGCGCTACACCTTCGAGCGCAAGACCCACAACGCCGGCGTCTTCGATGTTTACACCCCCGAGATGCGTGCTTGCCGCTCGGCTCACATCATCACCGGTCTGCCCGATGGCTATGGCCGCGGCCGCATCATCGGCGACTACCGTCGTGTTGCCCTGTACGGCGTCGACTACCTGATCAAGGACAAGGAGGCCCAGAAGGCTTCCACCCCGACGGTTATGACCGCCGACAACATCCGCGATCGTGAGGAGCTGCAGGAGCAGATCCGCGCCCTCGGCGAGCTCAAGATGATGGCCGAGACCTATGGTTTCGATATTTCCAACCCTGCTACCAACACGCAGGAGGCCATCCAGTGGATGTACTTCGCCTACCTCGCTTCCGTCAAGGAGCAGAACGGCGCCGCTATGTCCATCGGCCGTACCTCTACGTTCATCGACATCTACGCTGAGCGCGACCTTGCCAACGGTACCTTCACCGAGGAGCAGATCCAGGAGTTCGTGGATCACTTCATCATGAAGCTCCGCATGGTCAAGTTTGCCCGTACCCCCGAGTACCAGGCCCTGTTTACCGGCGATCCGCAGTGGGTCACCGAGTCCATCGGCGGCATGGGTGTTGACGGCCGTACGCTCGTTACCAAGATGAGCTACCGCTACCTGCACACGCTCGAGAACATGGGCACCAGCCCCGAGCCCAACATGACCGTTCTGTGGTCGACCCGTCTGCCCGAGAACTTCAAGAAGTTCTGCGCTAAGACTTCCGTCGCCAGCTCCTCGATTCAGTACGAGAACGACGACCTCATGCGCGTCTATCACGGCGACGACTACGGCATCGCCTGCTGCGTTTCTTCCATGCGCATCGGCAAGGAGATGCAGTTCTTCGGCGCCCGCGCCAACCTGGCCAAGTGCCTGCTGTACGCACTCAACGGCGGTGTTGACGAGGTCTCCAAGAAGCAGGTCGGCCCCAAGTATCGCGCCGTCGAGGGCGATACGCTCGATTACGACGACGTTGTGGCCAAGTACAACGACATGATGAAGTGGCTCGCTGGCGTGTACGTCAACTCGCTGAACATCATTCACTACATGCACGACAAGTATTGCTACGAGCGCATCCAGATGGCTCTGCACGACAAGCACGTGCACCGCTGGTTCGCTACGGGCATCGCTGGCCTTTCCGTCGTGGCCGACTCCCTGTCCGCCATCAAGTACGCCAAGGTCCACCCCGTCCGTGACGAGAACGGCATCATCGTCGACTTCGAGACCGAGGGCGAGTTCCCCAAGTACGGTAACGACGACGACCGCGTCGACCAGATCGCTCACGACGTTGTGCACCAGTTCATGGAGTACATCCGCATGAACGACACCTACCGCAACTCCGTGCCCACGACCTCGGTTCTGACCATTACCTCCAACGTCGTGTACGGTAAGAAGACCGGTTCCACGCCTGACGGCCGCAAGGCTGGTCAGCCGTTCGCCCCGGGTGCTAACCCCATGCACAAGCGCGATAGCCACGGCGCCATCGCTTCGCTGTCTTCGGTTTCCAAGCTCCCGTTCCGCGATGCTCAGGACGGCATCTCCAACACCTTCTCCATCATCCCGGGTGCGCTCGGCAAGGAGGACCAGGTGTTCTTTGGCGATATCGACCTTGATCAGCTGGGCGAGTAACTATTGTTAGTGCTATACTAACAATAACGATTACTGATTAGCGCGCCGGTTTCGGCCGGCGCCTATCGATCGAAGGAGACACATTATGAAGGTTTCTGAAGTTTCCGAGACTCAGGCCGATAACCTGGTCCACATGCTCGACGCTTACGCCGAGAAGGGTGGCCACCACCTGAACATCAACGTCTTCAACCGTGAGACGTTGCTCGACGCTCAGGCTCACCCCGAGAAGTATCCGCAGCTGACCATCCGCGTTTCCGGCTATGCCGTGAACTTCCACACGCTCACCAAGGAGCAGCAGGACGAGGTCATTTCGCGTACCTTCCATGACAAGTTCTAAAGGGGTTTAACTCCCGCAGGATCGCCGGGCCGCTTTGGGTTACTTTCCAAAACGTCCTCGGACATGCAAAGGGCTCCGCTGCGCGCTTCGCGCGGCGGAGCCCTTTGCGTCCTGCGGAAATGTTTTGGAAAGTAACCCAAAGCGGCCCGGCGGGGGTCCTGTGTAGTCACCCTTTAGGCGGAACTCTCCTAATTATTTGGATGAGTCGTTTACTTACTTGTGCTGTTACCGTCTTCCCGCTGTTGTTGGGGTATGCTTTGTTCGTATGTAAACGTTTGACATGTTGATGGGGGAGGGTGCTATGGCTCGCGAGGGCGCTCGTTCTAAGGATTCTGCTAAGCCTGGCATCAAGGAAGTTGCAGCGGTGGCGGGGGTTTCGCCTACTACGGTATCTCGCGTGCTTAATAATCGCGGCTATATTAGCCAAGAGACCCGCGATAAGGTCCATGCCGCGATGGAGCGCATCAACTATACGCCCAACGATATCGCCCGTGCCATGCTCAACGGTCGCCTGAATCTTATCGGTATGATCGTTCCCTTTGTGAGCAGCCCGTTCCATGCTCAGGTTGTGCAGGCGGTCGAGCGCACGTTAGCGGAAAACGGCTTTAAGATGTTGCTGTGCAACAGCGCCAATCGACCCGATCTTGAGCGTTCCTATATTGACATGCTCCGCCGCAATATGGTCGACGGCGTCATCGTCAACTCCCTCAATATCGGTGCCGAGGCATATGCCGAGATGGGCTTGAGCCTGGTTGGCATCGACTGCGATCTTGGCGAGGGCTCTGTCCAGATTGCAAGTGACAGCTATGGCATTGGCGAGCTCGCCACGCGCCGTCTGATTGATGACGGCTGCAGGCGTATCCTGTGCCTGCGCAGCAATAGCCGCATGCGCATGCCTGCCAATAAGCGTACCGATGCCTACCTCGATGTTGTTGAGCAGGCCGGTTTGTCCGCGCTTGTCCGTGAGGTTGAGTTCGTTAAGCCCGACGACGAAAAGGGCGCGGTCGTTGCGAAGATCCTCGATGAGAACCCCGATATTGACGGCATCTTTGCGGGAGACGACACGATGGCGGCCATCTGTCTCAACGTGATGAAGCAACGCGGCTTGAGCGCTCCGGACGATATTAAGGTCGTGGGCGCGGATGGTGCCCGCCGCACCATGACGTTTATGCCTGACTTAACAACCGTACGCCAAGATATCGATCGCATCGGAGAGCTCGCGGCGCAATCCATCATCGCTCTTATTAACGGCGATAAGCCCGAATCGAATATCAAACTCCCCGTTGAACTCATTGAGGGCAAAACCGCGTAGTTCATCCCGTGCCAAAAGAATTCCTCAAACGCCTCTGATGACCGTTCGCCGGCATATGTCAACCGTTTGCCGACGACTGGAACTGCGAAAAGACGTATTGGTGTGAAAACGTTTGACATATGAAAACGATTGACATATCTTGCAGTTGTACCGAGTTAGTATCTTGCGGGAAAGGAAGTCTCGGATGCACAAGGTGTATTACCAGCCTGAGGGAATTTGGGTAGGCGACATCATGCCGTACGGCGAGGACGGCACGTTCTATCTCTATCACCAGCGTGACACGCGAAACCCCGGACCTTTCGGAGAGCCGTTTGGCTGGGCACTCGCGACGACCAAGGACTTCGTCAATTACAAAGACTTTGGCGAGAGCCTTGAGCGTGGCGGCGACGAGGAAGTCGACCAGTATGTTTATGCCGGCACGGTGTTTAAGGTGGGCGACAAGTACCATGCGCTCTACACTGGTTGCAATCGCGATAAGGTCCGCGCACGTTTGATGAAGCAGGTTCTTCTTCACGCAACGAGTGACGACGCCGTCAAGTGGGAGAAGAACATCGCCGAGACGCTGCTTCCGCCCCAGGAGGGTTACGATGACCGCAACTGGCGCGATCCCTTTGTGCTTTGGGATGAGGAGAACGAAGAGTACATGCTCATCCTCGGCACGCGTGTGGGCGAGGACAAGCGTCTGATGACCGGTCGTCTGGTCAAGTTCACCTCCAAGGACCTGGATACCTGGGAGTTCCAGGGCGACTGGTGGAATCCGGGCCTGTACACCATGTTTGAGATGCCTGATCTCTTTAAGATGGGCGACTGGTGGTATCTGGTGTTCTCTGAGTACAGCGATGGCAACAAGACCCGTTACCGCATGTCTCGCTCTATCAACGGTCCCTGGATTACTCCTGCGGACGATTCCTTCGATGGCCGCGCGTACTATGCCGCACGTACCGCATTTGATGGCGAGCGCCGCGTTCTCTTTGGTTGGGTTCCTACGCGTGACGAGGGCGGCGACCCCAGCTCTTACCTGTGGGGTGGCACCTTTATGCCCCTCGAGATCGTTCAGCGTGCCGACGGAACGCTTGGCACCAAACTCCCCGACAGCATGCTTGGCGCCTTTGGCGAGGCTAAGGCAGTCGAGGCCTTTGAGCTTTCCTGCGAGTCGGGCAAGGTCGAGCAGGTGCTCGCTGCGGATGCCGGTTCCACCTATATGCTCGACGCCGACATCGAGCTCGCCGGTGACGCTGCCGGCTTCTCGGTGAAGCTCGCCGAGGACGCCGAGTCTGGTCTTGCCTATGAGTTCCGCGCCAACCTGCGTGAGGGCAAGCTCGAGTTTACGGCGGCCCCCCAGTATCCGTGGTTCCAGGTCAACAACATGGGCCTCGAGCGTCCGTTGTTCTTTAAGGGCGAGGGCACTCATCATGTGCGCCTGGTCGTTGACGACGATATCGCGACCATCTTTGTCGATGATGTTGCGCTTAACGCTCGCTTCTGCAATAAGCAGGGCCAGGGTGTGGCGCTGACGGTCACCGACGGTACGGTCAAGTGCGCAAATGCAACGATCGCATCTCTGTAATGGCCACAAAACGTCTTATGATTTCGTAAGGGAATGGAGAGGAACATGGACTACAAAGTAGTGTCTCAGCAAGTCGTCGATAACGTCGGCGGTCTGGATAACATCGAGGGTGCCACGCATTGCGTTACGCGTCTGCGTCTGGTGCTCAAGGATACGAGCAAGTACAACAAGGCCGAGCTCGAGAACATCGATGGCGTCAAGGGCGTGCTGTACAACAGCGGCCAGCTCATGATCATCTTCGGTACCGGTACCGTAAACAAGGTCTATGATGAGTTTATGGCTCTGACGGGCGTTAAGGAGATCAGTGCTTCCGAGGTCAAGGGCGCCGAGGCGGACAAGAAGGGCAAGTTCTTCTCGGTCCTCAAGGTATTCTCGGACATCTTTATCCCCATCATTCCCGCCTTCGTCGGCGCTGCAATCATCATCGGCCTTAAGTCGCTGATCGTTGCCAACGGCCTCTTTGGCATGGAAGGCAGCCTCGCCGATCACAGCGAGTTCCTCAAGAACCTCGCAAGCTTCTTTGCCATTATCGCCACCACGTTCGACTACCTGCCTGTCCTGGTTATGTACAGCGCGGTCAAGCGTTTTGGCGGTAACCCGATCCTGGGCATCCTCGTCGGTATCGTCATGGTTCACCCGAGCCTTATGAACCGCAACACGTTCGTTATGGACCCGACGGGTGCTGAGTACTGGAACTTCGGTCCGCTATCCATTCCCATGGTTGCTTTCCAGGGCGGTGTGTTCCCCGCAATCCTGACTGCCTGGTTTATGGCCAAGGTCGAGAAGATTGCCCAGAAGTACATCCCCGAGGTCGTTTCGTTCGTCTTTGTCCCGACCGTTACCCTGATTCTTGCTAACGTTGCCCTGTTCACCGTGTTCGGCCCGCTCGGCAACCTGATCGGTGACGTCCTCGCCGGCGTAATCGATATCCTGTACAACAGGATGGGCGTCTTTGGTGCCTTTGTCTTCGCCGCGTTCCTGCAGCCGCTCGTCGTTACCGGTACGCATCAGTTCATCCAGGGTATCGAGGCCAACCTCGTTGCCACGACCGGCTTCAACTACATCCAGGCCATCTGGTCGGTTTCCATCATCGCCCAGGGCGGCGGCGCCATCGGCATGTACCTCATTCACAAGAAGCATTCCAAAGAGCGCAACATTTGCATGTCGTCCTTTATCCCGACGCTGGTCGGTATCTCCGAGCCCGCAATCTTTGCTGCAAACATGCGCTACTCGATTATTCCGTTCATCTGCGCATGCATCGGTGCAGGCTGCGGCGGTGCCTTCGTGAAGCTCTTTGAGGTGCGCGCCATCGGTCAGGGTCTGACCGGCGTGCTTGGCCTGCTCATCGTCACGCCCGAGACGCTCGTGTGGTATGTGGCTGGCAATCTCATCGCCTTTATCGTGCCGATCGTCTTGATCTTTGCCTACAACAAGGCAAAGGGCGTGCCGACCACTGATGAAGAGGGCGCTGGTGCTGGCTTTGATGTCAGCTTCTAGTTGAGCCGTTCAGCGTAATCTGAGGATAAGTCCATTTGGGGAAGGGCGTTCGACTCGTGTGAGTCGAGCGTCCTTCCCCATAGACGAGAAAGTCAACGGCGATGTTTAATCAAAAAAATAAGGTGACACGCGCGGACTATGAGCAGTGGCGTGCCGGACAGGATGAGACGGCGGGTCGCATCGCGTCCGACCCCGATAGGCTCCTGTTCCATGTGGAGCCTGAGCTTGGCTGGCTCAACGACCCCAACGGTTTGGTGCAGATCGGTGATACGTATCACATCTATCACCAATACGATCCATTCGATGCTGCGCATGGCGGTCCAGTGCTTTGGAATCATCTGACAACAAAGGATTTTGTGACGTACGAGAATCGCGGCCCTGTGCTGTTCCCCGATTCCGATTTGGATTCGAGCGGAGCGTATTCTGGTTCTGCCTTTGTACACGACGGCAAGATTCACTACTTCTATACCGGCAACGTCAAGCATTTTGACCGCGATGATTACGACTACGTGTTGACGGGCCGTGAGCAAAACCAGATTCATGTGGTTGCCGAGAACCCCGACGAATTGGGCGAGAAGCGCATAGCTGTTGGGCCGGTCGATTACCCCGACGATATCGGTACGCACGTGCGTGATCCCAAAATCCTTGAACACGATGGTATCTACTACATGGTTCTGGGCGCTCGTACGAAAGACGACCGCGGCTGCGTGCTTGTCTATACCTCGAGCAATCTAGAGGACTGGAGCTATGCGACGCGCATTGAGTTGGGCGAGAAGTTTGGCTTTATGTGGGAGTGCCCCGATCTGTTTGAGCTCGATGGTGAGCTTATTCTCGTTTGCTGTCCGCAGGGTGTGTCCGCCGATGGATGGCGTTACCGCAATCCGCACCAGTGCGTGTGGTTTCCCATCGAGGCCGATTGGGAGGCGCCGAGTTTTAAGATCGCCGGGCAGGGCATGCCCCCGATGGTCGATGCCGGCTTTGATTTCTACGCACCGCAGTCTTTTGAGGATGCTGCGGGTCGGCGTTTGATGATCGGGTGGTCGGGTTGCCCCGATGCGACGGCAAAAAGCCCGACGGTGGCACGCGGGTGGCAGTGCGCGTTGACGGTGCCGAGAAAACTGAGCATGCGCGATGGTAAGCTCTGTCAGCAGCCGGTGCACGAGATTGAGAGGATGCGCGGCGACTGCGTTTGCGCGACAGGCGGTGAAACCGTTGAGGAGCCGGGCCGCCTGTTTGATCTTGTGGTTTCCTGTGAGGGCGCCCAGGTGATCGAGCTCGAAATCCGCAAGGGTGTCTTTGTGCGCTATGCAGACGGGATGCTTACCCTCGACATGGGTGACGAAGGCTATGGGCGCGACCAGAGGTCGATCGAGCTCAGCGAGCTTCGCGACCTGCGCGTGCTTTCGGACACTACGATGGTCGAGATTTTTGCAAATGGCGGCGAGGCGGCACTTACGAGCCGTACCTATTCGCCGGCGGTTCCGGCGATGGAGCTGCACGCCGAGGGTGCGGCATCGATGAATTTCTACCGCCTCGTGCATTAACCGTGCGTGGAGCACGATTGGATTTGCTGGACGGAATGTGTCGCAGTTGTCGCGGCCAACTACCGCTTACCGCATATAGCGACCGTTTGCGGAATAAGTAACCCTCCTTAATAAACCGTGTGGAATCCTAGATAAGCACGGAGTTTTCCAGGGAGACGCTGTCCTTTGTTGTGTGCAAGGGGCGGCGTCTCTTTGGCGCTTGGACGCCGTTGTGCAACAGTGCGGCGGCGCGTGCCATGTATTGAAAAGCCAATGTCGAGATGGGTCGTGATAATAATGGGCAAGTACGTAATCGTGGTTGAGTCTGGGTCGGATGTGACGCCGGAGCTCTGCGAGCGCTACGGCATCGTGCGCGTGCCCATGCATGTCACGATTGGTGACGAGACCGTCGAGGACGGCTCGATCGATCCGCTCGAGATTTATTCGCGCTGCAACGAGTTTGGCGTGATGCCCAAGACCAGCGGCTGCGCGCCTGCGGATTTTGCTCACGTGTACGACCGCATTCATGCCGAGCAGCCCGATGC
>JAHYYO010000033.1:0-17191 GCA_019424925.1 Collinsella sp. | reverse complement strand
CGAGCTTGGGCGTCGAGATAAACTCGTCGGCCCAGCCCCAAATGCGCGCATCCTGGCGATTGACCAGGAACAGATCGCGGCCAAGAATCTGCTCAGGCTCAACATCCAGTTCTTCGGCGATCAGAGCATCAAAGTCGCCCTGTTTAAGGTCACCAGCGCTGATGAGCGGGCACAGGTCAACGGCTCGGTTGGGAGCAAAGCCCTCGTTGACGCCACGGTTCATGTGGATGGCAAGGCTCGGGATAATAGCGACCTCGCGCTCGGTGGCAAGCAGGCGGCTCTCAATGCGGTCACCCTCGCGCACCAGCACGCGGCCCGCAAGCGCCAGCGGACGGTCGAACCAGGTATAGTCAATCATGCCGCCGTAGGCCTCGGTGTTCAGGCGCAGCGTCTCGCCCGCGCCGTCGAGCTCGGGCACGGCCTTGACCTTAAACGTCGGTGAATCGCCGTGCGACGCCGTGAGCTGAAAATGATAGTCACCGGCAACACCGTCCTCGCCCCACGTCGCGGCCAGGTCCTCGCCCACCTTAAAGGCAACAACGCTCGAGGTGTTGCGCTGCGTGTAATAACGCCCGCCCGGCTCGATATCCCATGCCGCGTTCTCGGGCAGGTAGGTAAAGCCCGCCTCGTCGAGCTCGGCCATAATGGTCGCCGCCGTATGAAACATGCTGGGGCATGCCTCGATAAAGTCGATAAGGTCGTTAGCGGCCTCGATATCGTCGGCCGTCACATGCGCGCGCTCGGGCGTTTCCTGATCCGTCATGCTCTCCCCTTTCGCTGGGTTGATGGTCCCCTCCAGCATACCCCGCCGCGCCAGTGCCGTGCCTTTCATTCCATGTTTAATCCCGCGCCGCTCGCCAAGTTGAGCCATCATGCCCGCACTCCTTTTGCGACAATTACGCTAACAGGACGAGAGGAGCCGTCATGAAGCCACGTAACATTGCCATCGCCTGCGGTGTCGCGGGAGTCGCCGTCGGCCTTGCCGCTGCCGCCGGCATCGTTTACCGCAAGCAAATCAAGTCCGCCGCGTCACTCAAACGCTTGACCGGCAACGCGGATGGCTATGACCTGTACGCAATCGACATCGCCTACGACTACGATCTTGATCGCATCATCGCCGCTGGCGTGCGCGATGACCAGGCATACATCGATGCCGTGGTGGCGCAGGTGCTGCCCGGTGTGCCGGCACATGTCCAGGCGCCCCAGTTTGCCTGCAGTGCTTTTGTCGCCGTAGATGCCGAAGGCCGCGTGCGCACCGGTCGCAATTACGACTTTAAGGACGACACCTCGGCGCTGCTGGTGCGCAATCACCCACGCGGCGGCTATGCCTCCATCGGGTTTGCCGCCCTTAACAACCTGGGCGATAACACTCCGCTTGACTCCGTCGGCGGACGCGCTGCGGCGTTGATGGGCCCGTTTGCCCAGCTCGACGGCGTCAACGAATGTGGCGTGTCCATTGCCGTGCTCACCCTGGATTCCAAACCTTGTGACCAGGACACGCAGCGCCCCGTCATCAACACTTCGCTCGCCATCCGTCTGGTGCTCGACCGCGCGGCCACCACGCAGGAGGCCGTCGACCTGCTTTCTGCCTACGACATGCACGCCATGGCCGGACGCGACTATCACTTCTTTATCAACGACGCCGCCGGTGACGCGCGCGTAGTAGAGTGGGATCCGCGCGATCCCGACCGCGCTTTCAAAGCGACTCCTGTACGCCAGGTTACGAACTTCTACGCCTGCTATGGCGACGAAGTGCTGCCCAACCAAAAGAATGGCGAGATGGGCCATGGCAAAGAGCGCGCCATCGCCATCGCCGATGTCCTTGACGCCCATGTCGGTGCCCAGGACGAAACGATTGCCTGGGAAGCCCTGCGAGCCGCAGCGCAAGAGCCCAATCCGGAAGACATCACCAGCAATACGCAATGGTCGGTCGTCTTTGACAATACCGAGCCCGCTGCCGCCATCACGCTGCGCCGCCACTGGGGCGACGTCGACGCCTTCGCACTGTAAGGAGCCAGGCCCGTCGACCTTACGCTCGCCTGACGTTGCTTACATTTCTATACGTTTGAGCTAACACGTTTTACCCCCGCATCAACAGTGTGCGGGGGTAAACTTATGCGCATGTTATAACTTGCCCGGAAGGATTCATCATGCTTAGGATCGGTCTTCTTACTAGTGGCGGCGACTGTCAAGCGCTCAACGCCACCATGCGCGGCATTGTCAAAACGCTTATGACCAATAGCGAAGAGCCTATCGAGATTTATGGCTTTGAGGACGGCTATCAGGGCCTTATCTACAGCAGGTTCCGCGTCATGACGCCCGCCGATTTTAGCGGTATCCTCACCCGCGGCGGCACCATCCTGGGCACGAGTCGCACACCGTTCAAGCGTCTGGATACCCCCGAGACCGATGGTGTCGAGAAGGTGCCGGCGATGGTCCACACCTATCATAAGCTGCAGCTCGACTGCCTGTTTATGCTGGGCGGTAACGGCTCCACCAAGACCGCCAACCGCCTGCGCGAAGAGGGCCTCAACGTTATCGCCCTGCCCAAGACCATCGATAACGACACCTGGGGCACCGAGCTGACGTTTGGCTTTACGAGCGCCATCGACGTCGCCACCAAGTGCATCGACGACATTCACACCACCGCCTCGAGTCACGGCCGCGTGTTCGTTATCGAGATCATGGGCCACAAGGTTGGCTGGATCCCGCTGTACGCCGGCGTCGCGGGCGGCGCGGATGTCATCTTGATTCCCGAGATCCCCTACGACATGGACAACGTCATCAAGACCATCGAGCATCGCATGGAGACCGGCAGCCGCTTTACCATCGTAGCCGTCGCCGAGGGTGCTATCTCCAAGGAGGACGCGGCGCTGTCCAAGAAGGAGTACAAGAAGAAGCTCGCCGAGCGTACGAGCCCGTCAATCGTGTACGACATCGCCAAGGAGATCGAGGCCAAGACCGGTCGCGAGACCCGCGTCGCCATCCCCGGCCACACGCAGCGCGGCGGCCAGCCCGACGCCCAGGACCGCATCTTTGCGACCCAGTGCGGCGTCGAGGCAGCGCTCGGCTGCCTACGCGGCGAGTTTGGCTACATGATTGCCCTGCGTGACGGCAAGATGTGCCACATGCCGCTCGAGGAGGTCGCCGGCAAGCTCAAATATGTCGACCCCCAGAGCGACCTGGTGCGCGAGGCCAAGGCGTTGGGCATCAGCTTCGGCGACGAATAACCTCGGCCGAAATCCATCCCATCGGGCCCTCCGACCCCGCCCGACGTATTTCGATTTGGCTCCTCCCTTGACTTCGTCAAAGGTCGCCAATCGAAATCGTCGGGCGGGATCGGAGGGCCCTGCGTTTACATACTCGCCGGGGCTATTCGTCTTCTTGCTGCGGGTGCCTGGGCCGGAATTGAGTTGCGGTGAAATAGTTCCCGCTTAGCCCGCAAATGGCTGAATCTAGAAACTATTCCACCGCAACTTACTGAGTGGGGACTCTTGGCTGCTACTTGCACTGACATTTGTCCCAAAATGGCTGGTCGTTAGGGATTGCTACCGGTAGTTGCGGTAGGGTTGGGGCAGATTCTAACTAGAAATGGTGGTCGCTACCGGTTGTTCTCGGCATACTCGGCTCATACGATTCGACCATCAAACGAAAGGAACCACCATGGATCTTGCGATGGCACAGCGCCTCGTCGATCGCCGTAAAGCTGCCGGCCTTTCTCAGGAGGCGCTTGCTGCCCAGCTGGGCGTAAGCCGCCAGGCCGTTAGTAAATGGGAGCGCAGCGAGTCCTCACCCGATACCGATAACCTCATTGCGCTCGCCGCGCTGTATGACGTGTCGTTGGACGAGCTGTTATATGGGGAGGCGGTGGCTAGCGCTGATGACTCACAGGCTGATGATGAGGCACAGAACAGCAACGCCGGCACCAAAGCTTCAGATAAGGCTGAAGAGGCTGAGGCTTCTACTGAGCACGCTGATTGCAGCGATAAGCCACTTGTCGATATTTCCCTCGCGCGCGGTATCCACGTCATTGATCCCAATAAAGGCGAGGAAGTCCATGTTGGCTGGAGCGGCATCCATGTGACCAACGAGCGCAAGGGCGAAGAGGTGCATGTGGGGCCGGACGGCGTGCATATCGATACGCTTGAGGACGATGGACATAGCGTACGCACCAATGACGACGGCACCGTCACCATCGACGGCGAGACGTTTTCCAGCTGGAAGGAAGCACACGACAAGCTCGACCATCATGGCAAGCATTTCCACACCAAGGTCGGACGTGCATGGAACAAATTCCCCTTCCCCGCACTTGTCACTCTCGCCTATCTGGTGCTCGGCATTGTCTACGGCACATGGGGCATGGGGCTTTTCCTCGTCTTTCTGGTTCCCGTCTACTACGCGATTGGTGACTTCATCGATCGGCGCCACCTGTCTAAGCTGATCGAGGCCATCTACCCGGCAGCCGCCATCGCTTGGTTCCTCTACATGTGGCTCTGTTTGGGACAGCCCCATCCTGCATGGATCATCCTCATCACGATTCCCGTCATAAAGGCGCTCATGCGCTGGTGCCGCAAACAATGGAAGTGCCGCAAACAGGCCTAACACGCTCCGACCCACCAGCACCCAACCACCCCCGCCCTTCTCCTAAGTTGCGGTGAGATAGGGACTGTTTTGAAGCTCCAAAGCGCCAAACAGTCCGTATATCACCGCAACCTACAAACAACTGGGTCAGTTCCGGCACGGAGATTAGCATTGAGCTGACCACGCGCCAAGAAAAGGGCCTATTTACTACGTTTAACTCGAGAGGGCCGACCATACCCGCCTTTTCCGAATATTTGCAAGCCCTCTACCTGCGGTTTTAATTTCATAATCTTTGTCATGGTCGAGGGTGTGGTAGCAAACGTAGTAGATAGGCCCGTTTTGCGGCATACGACCCATTCAAGCCCAATCTCGAAGGCTAAAGAGAGCCTCTCATCCACGCCTGCGAGCGAAAGCCAAATAGAATGAAAGGCAAATGGAAAGCCCGTTTGACGGGGCAAACGCCGGGCCACCTAATGGTTGTCCGGCGTTTGCCCAGATAAAACCTGCCAAAATAAACCTGTCCCTTTTTGGCAGGCTACTCGGCGCTCTTGAGGGCGCCGACCATGTCGATCTTGTTGAGCGTTCGGTTGGTGGCGAGGTTGACGATGATCGTAAAGCCGAAGGAAAGCACCACGGCAAGCACGTAGCTCAGCGGCTCGACTTCGACGTCAAAGTACAGCGACGGCATCTGCAGGATGTACGTAAAGCTCTCGGCAAGCAGGCCACCCAGCGGCACGCCCAGCGCGGCGCCAATCGCCGTGAGGATCAACGTCTCCTTGTTGACGTAGTGGTGCACCTCGCCACGGCGGAAGCCCAGCACCTTGATGGTCGCCAGCTCGCGTTCGCGCTCCGAAATATTCGTATTAGACAGCGTAAACACCACCACAAACGACAGGCACGCCGCCATAAAGGTCACAAGCACCACGACCGAGTTGATGATGGTGAAGTTGGCCTCATAATTCTCCCAATGCTCGGACGTACTCGAAATTGTGAGCCAACCGTCACTCTTAAGCTTCTTGCTAAACGCAATCTGGTCAGCCGACGAACCCTTAAGCAACACAAAGACGCCGTTAAGGCGTGCACTTCGACCGAACGCGCGCTCATAGGTGCCCTGCGTCATGTAAAGCGTGTTGCCTAGATAGTTGAGCGAGATGTCGCTGACTTTGACCTTGGCAACATTGAGCGACGAATCCTGGACGTGAGCCGTATCGCCCGGCTGGATCCCCAGCACCAGCTGTGAACTTTTGCTCAGATACACGTCTCCGTCACGCAAAGACAGCGGTTCTTTGGGCTCATCCTCCAGGCGCACGTAATCGCCCAAGTCACCCGTGCGGTCATCGGGCACCACGATCAGCTGCACAGTCTCGCTCTTACCGCCAAACGTAAAGGTGACGTTGTCGGTCATAATCGGCAGCGTCGAAGTCACAGTCACGTTGGAATCATTGGCTGCACTGCGCTCATCCAGTGCCGCGCACGTCTGCGAAAAATCATCGGGATTGGCAGCCGCCAGCAGGTCATAGCGCGTGATATGCCCGTACTGCTTGGGCGACAACGCGACCGACGTATCACGGATGCCCATACCGCAAATCACAAGCGCCGTGCAGCCCGCAATGCCAAAGATGGTCATAAAGGCGCGCTTTTTGTAGCGGAATAAGTTGCGTGCAGCGACCTTGTTCAAAAAGCTCATGCGGTGCCAGATAAAGCCGATGCGCTCGAGCAGAATGCGCGAGCCGGCGCGCGGGGCCTTGGGGCGCATGAGCGAGGCTGGGGTCTCGGCCATCTCGTGGCGGCAGGCGATAATCGTGGCGCCCACCACGCCCACGGCAAACAGCGCTACCGACACGAGTGATGACACGATGTCGTACGAAAGCAACATCTGGGGCAGCGAGTACATGTCGTCGAACACCGTAAACAAGAACAGCGGCAGACCCACAAATCCGATGATATTGCCGAGCACGCCACCGATCAGACACGCCCACAGCGAGTAGTCCACATATTTGGACAGGATACGCCCGCGTGAATAGCCGAGTGCCTTGTACAGGCCAATAAGCGTGCGCTCCTCCTCGACCATGCGGGTGGCGGTGGTGAGACTGATAAGCACGGCGACGATAAAGAAGATGAACGGGAACACCGTGGCAATGGCCTCAATTGACGAGCTATCGCTCTCCACGCTCGAGTAGCTTGCGATGTTATCGCGGTCCTGGATGTACCAGGTGCATTCGCCCAGGTCAGAGAGCTCGGCGCGGGCATCGGCAAACTGCTGGTCGGCGGCGGCGCGGCGCTGGTCCAGGTCGGCTTGCGCCTGCGCACGCTCGTCGCTGCCCTCGGCCATGCGATTGATGTTGTCCTGCTCGATCCCAAAGACCATATTCGCCTGACGCTCAGCCGCGTCCAAGCTCGCCGGTGTGTCGACCGTCAGCTCCTGAGCGCGCGCCTTCTCACGCCCCTCGCGGATCTTCTCGATATTGCCCTTGACCTCATTGATCTTTGCCGAGTAGGCATCCGAATAGGAGTTGAGGCTCTTGGCTCCCTCGACGACCACGTGGACAGCGGAGTAGGAAGAAGATGTCGCGGCATCTTCGCTCACGTAGAACTTGTAGTCCGCAGTCGAAGCAGCGCGAAAGGCGTTGACTGTCGAGTCGGAGCTCACGTCGGTAGGATCGAGAACCTCGGCCGTGATGGTGTAGTCCCCATCGGCAAACTGGTCCTTGGCGCTTTGGTTCGACGAGCTCGCATCGTTGGCGGCAAAGCTCACCGTATCGCCGATTTTCTTGCCCGAAGCCTTCAAAAAACGTGAGGTCACTGCCACTTCGCCCGAAGTCTCGGGCAGCTCGCCGCGCACTAGCACCGGTTGGTCAATATTCTCTTTGGAGAGGCTCTGTACGACGACACGCTCGCGCGTCGTACCCACGGCGGTATAGGCGGTCTCGGTATAGATGCCCTCGGCCGTCTCGACGCCATCGACCTCTTGGATCGCGGCAATATCGTCATCGGTCAGACCATAGGTCGACTGCACGTTGATGTCATAGACATTCTGCTGGTCAAAATAGGCGTCGACCGAATCACACAGGTCCTCGCAGCCCGCCTTAAGGCCGCACATCACGCTCACGCCAAGCGCGGTGATCACAACGATAGACAAGAAGCGTTTGAGGCTGCCGCGAATCGTGCGGTAGATGCCACGGCGAAAAACCGTCGGCACCATATCGTTTGAGCTTTGGGCGGTACGGTAGGTCGTAAAATCCTGCTCGCGCTCCGTGTTCTGCGCGTCGCGGCGTTGACTGTTTTGGCGGTCCTGATTCATGGGCGCTACCACTCGATCGTCTCGATAGGCACAGGATTTTGCTGGATCGTCTCGCTCTCCACGCGGCCGCTCTTAAAGCGGATCAGGCGATCGGCCATGGGCGCCAGCGCAGAGTTGTGGGTGATGATGATGACCGTAATGCCTTGCTTGCGGCAAGTGTCCTGTAGCAGCTGCAAGATCTGCTTGCCGGTTTTGTAGTCGAGTGCACCCGTAGGCTCGTCGCACAAAAGCAGCTTGGGGTTCTTAGCCAGCGCGCGGGCGATGGATACGCGCTGCTGCTCGCCGCCCGAAAGCTGCGCCGGAAAGTTAGCGAGGCGGTCGCCCAGGCCAACCTGGCGAAGCGTTTGCTCGGCATCGAGCGAATCGGGGCAGATCTGCGCCGCGAGTTCGACGTTCTCAAGCGCCGTCAGGTTAGGGACCAGATTGTAGAACTGAAAGACAAAGCCAACATCGGCGCGACGGTATTCCACAAGCTGAGCCTCGTTGGCAGAGCTCACGTCACGCCCGTCCACCGTCACGGTGCCAGAAGTTGCCGTGTCCATGCCGCCCAGAATGTTGAGGGCCGTGGTCTTGCCGGCACCCGAAGCACCCAAAATGATGGCGAGCTCGCCGCGCTCGACCGTAAAGCTCGCGCCGTCGAGCGCGTGGATGCGGGCATCGCCCTCGCCGTATGCCTTGATGACGTCTTTGAATTCGATATAGGCCATCGATTAATTCCCATCTGGTCGGATAACTCTTTAGTATTACCCATTTCCCACCTACCAAAAAGGGACAGGTTCATTTTGGCAGGTTTTATAAGGGGAAACGTACCTCTTTGGGGGCAGCGCGGGACGCGCAGGGGCGGCCGTGCAGATCGGCACAGCCGTCTCACGTGGAATCGACCGACGCCTGCCTTTCCGTGACACCGGCAACTCGTTTTTGCTTGTTGGCATGGCCGCCATTATGCCTTGGGACTGAGCACTCAAATTCTCACTCCTCATTGCCACGCTTGCCGCAAGCTATCAGGGTGACGAGATGACGACGCTCGCTGTAGCAGCGCAGCCACACTCTATAAGCGAGGCGTTTGCCAGCAAAAAAGCGCGCGACAGGGTAAGCCCGCCGCGCGCTATCCTATGCGGACTAGTTATTGTTGTTGGTCATCGAGGCCACTGCTGCCGCAAGATTGGAAATGGGCATCGTCTGCAACCAGATGCGACCGGGACCGGTGAGCACGGTGTTGAACACGCCCTCGCCACCAAACATGATGTTTTTGACGCCCTTGACCATTTGAGCGTCGATGCTCACGGTCTCCTCAAAGCCGGCCACGTTGCCGGTATCCACAATCATCTGCTGGCCAGCAGCGAGCTCGTACTCAACCAGGTCGCCGTCGATCTCGGCAAAAGCAACACCCGAGCCCGTGAGCTTCTGCATGATAAAGCCCTCGCCGCCAAAGACGCCGGCCTTTGCCTTCTTGTTAAAGTGAATGCTCAACTCGACGCCACTTTCCGCGGCAAGGAACGAACGCTTCTGCAAAATCCAGCTCTTGCCCGGACCGATCTCGATTGGCACGATGCGGCCGGGGAAGCAGGAGCCAAACGCGATCATGCCATCGCCACGCGCGGTCCAAATGTTTTGGAACAATGCCTCACCCGAAAAAGCCTTGGAGAACATCTTGCCGATGCCACCGCCCGAGGTAGACATTTCCATGTTGGGGGTCATCCAAGCCATGGCGCCGCTTTCGGTGATCATGGATTCGCCATCGCTAAGGTTGCACGTAACAACCGGGAAAGCCCCTCCGCCGATCTCGTACTGCATGACCGTCTCCTTTCCACTCAGGAGCCGAATAACGATGCCTATATTTTAGCAGGTAGAGATGCATATGTTCACACCGCCCATGCCCTCTCCTGCGGACGTTTCCCCAGATAAAACCTGCCAAAATAAACCTGTTCCTTTTTGGCAGGTTTTAAAGGCAAACGGTGAAGGTGATCTGGTTGCCGTGACCGGATACGGTGGCGGCGCCTCCATGGGCCTCGGCGATGGCACGCACCACGGACAGGCCCACGCCCGAGCCACCCGTCTTGGAGCTGCGCGACGCATCCGCACGATAGAAGCGATCGAACAATCGGTCCAGGTCGCCCTCGGGCAGCTCGTCCACGGCGTTCGATACGACAAGCTCGGCGGCGCCCTTGCCTTTGCCGTGCGAAACGGCGCACAGGCTCAGCTCAATCACGCTGCCCTCGCTCGCATAGCGCGTGGCGTTGTCCAGTAGCAACTCAACCACCTGCGCCACCGCCGCGGCATCGGCATGGGTCCGCACGCCGGTCGCAATCGACGTCGACAGGCGTTTACCGCCTGAGACCGCCACCGACTTAAACGGCGCCGCCACCTTGTTCACCGCCTCCGAAAGATCGATCGACGCCATGGTAAAGCCCGCCGAGCCCTCGTCCATGCGTGCCAAGAACACCAAGCGCTCCGTGAGCGCCGATAATAGCGCACCCGCACTCGCCTTAGTGCTGCCTTAGCAGGTCGATGAGCATATTTAAAAAAGCAAGGTTATAGCTTAGTCGGACTTAAGGAACGGGCGGCTTCACATCTCGCCCTGCAAACAACGCCCGTACAGCGAGCGCGCTTGCCGCATGGGCGTTGCGGCCGCCTGCAGCTTATAGATAGGCACCCTCGAGGCGCAGCAGCCATTCTTTGCGATCCAGTCCACCGGCGTATCCGTTGAGCGATCCGTCGGCCGCGACCACGCGATGGCACGGCACGATAATCGAAATAGGGTTGCGAGCGACCGCAGCCCCCACCGCGCGAGGAGATACAACGGGCGCTTCATTTCCCGGCACACGATGTCGAGCCGCAACACGCTGGGCGATCTCGCCATACGTAGCGACCTCGCCACGCGGAATTGAAAGTAGCTCAAACCAAACCTCACGCTGAAACGCCGTGCCAATCAAATGCAACGGCGGCGTAAACCGAGGCTCCTGCCCCGCAAAATAGGCGTTGAGCCAAGCCCAAGAACGCTCTAGCACCGAAGAAGCCGCGCCATTGGCCGGATTTACCGTCTGCATGCCCCCGGCACCCGAAACTGCATCGGTGCCCTCAACGTATTCGGCGCTTTCTTTAAGAAGCGTGGAACCAAAGTGCTCCTGCCCCTCAAACCAAAGCCCCGTCAGACCGCGGCCATCAGCGGCAAGCAAGATTTCGCCCAAAGGCGAAGCAAACGTCGTCGTGACCACCAGCGGCTCCCTTCAAAACTCCGCAACATAATACCGCGAATTGTACAGACAACCCCGCAGATACGTCTGGGCGGGCTCGCAATTACTTAAGCGAGACTGTTCTCTCTAATCAAGCGAAAAAGACGCAGGGCATCGACACCAGAGCGGTACCCCCGCCAGCTGAGCTCTAATACTTTTCCCGAGAAGTGAACGAGTAAAAACGAAGTCCCGGAGCATCCACACCTTTAGACCGCAAAACCGCAGGATTCGCGCTGCAAATCCGCAGGAAATAGCGGTCAAAATATGCCAATGCTTCGGGGGTCCAAATAAGGTCGTTCACTTCACGGGAAAAGTATTAGACCTCAATTCACACCAAGCCCAAAGTCACCCCAGGCAGCAGGCGCGAAGCGCCGAGGCCGCCGCCGGGACTAGGGCCCGCAACAACCACGTGCCCCCACATCAGCCCAGCGGCCCCAACCAGCAACGGCCCCATCGCAGGCCGCTCGCAGCCGAGTCACCGCAGGCAGGGGCCGGGCTTAGTTTTCAGAACACTCCGCAGACCAGTGTGGCGCCTTGTCCGCGGCTCCGAAGGAGCAGGACAAGGCGCCACACATGGTCGAGGACGTTCTGAAAACTAAGCCCGGCCCCCGCCGGACAGGTCGCACTACTCGCAGAGCAGCTTAGCAATCTGGACGGCGTTGGTTGCCGCGCCCTTGCGGATTTGGTCGCCGCAGCACCAGAAGGTGATGCCGCGCGCGGCCTCGGGGTTCGAGATGTCGCGACGCACGCGACCGACCCAAATCAGGTCCTGGTCGGACGTATCCATCGGCATGGGGAAGCGATCGTGCGCGTCCTCGGCGCTCATGTCGTCGACCAGCTTCACGCCCGGAGCGGCGGCCAGCGCGGCACGGGCCTCTTCCACCGTAATATCGCGCTCGAACTCGAGCGTAATGCTCTCGGAGTGCGAGCGCAGCACGGGCACGCGCACACAGGTGCAGTTCACGCGCAGCTCGGGCAGATGCATGATCTTGCGGCCCTCGTTTTGCAGCTTCATCTCCTCGGAGGTAAAGCCCTCCTCCTTGACACCGCCAATCTGCGGAATCAGGTTGCTCGCCAGCTGGGCGGCAAAGGCGCGCGGCTCGGGAATCTCCTCGCCGCGGCCCAGGGCGGCCAACTGAGCCTCGAGCTCGGCCATACCGGGAGCGCCGGCACCCGAAGCCGCCTGATACGTCGAGACGATCATGCGCTTCACGCCGGCGAGCTGATGCAGCGGCCACGTAGGAACCAGGCCGATGATGGTCGCGCAGTTGGGATTGGCGATAAGGCCGTGATGCCACTTGATGTCGTCGGCATTGATCTCAGGCACAACCAGCGGCACCTCGGGATCCATGCGGAAGGCGTGGCTGTTGTCGACCACGACGGCGCCGCGCTTGACGGCCTCGGGCAGTAGCTCCTTCGCAATATCGTCGCCGGCGGCGCCGAGCACGATGTCGCAGCCCTCAAAGGCCTCGGGGCAAGCCTCCTCAATCACAACCTGCTCGCCGCGGAACTCGACGGTCTTGCCCGCAGAGCGCGCGCTCGCTAGCAGCTTGAGCTTGCCGACCGGAAACTCCTGCTCGTTGAGGCACTCGAGCATCTGGGTGCCCACGGCTCCCGTCGCGCCCAAAATAGCAACCGTGTACTGTTTCATGCTTCCCCCTTTAAAGGCTGTGGCTTTTGCCCGCACGCCGAGCAGGCCGATTATTGTTGCCAGTGTATACAAGAACAGGGCGGGCACGAAACCCGCCCCGTCGAAACGAAACCGAAACGAAACGCCCCGCCGTAGTTTTTGAGGCAAGTCCCAAAAATCTACTGGGATAGCAGCTACTTGTGGAGCGCGGCCGGGGCGGGATCGACCGGCACGGGAGCCTCCAGGTCGGAGACCTTCACAATGCCGTTCTCGTCGGAGAAGGCGCGGTAAATGGTCCGAATCGCCAGGTCGAAGTCCTTCTCCTCGACACCGATAATGATGTTGATCTCGTCACAGCTCTGCGAAATCATGCGCACGCTCACGCCGGCCTGGCCGAGCATGCCAAACAGATGGCCCGAGATACCTGCGCGGCCGCGAAGGTTACGGCCGACGGTCGCGATGAGCGCCAAACCCTCGACAACCTCGATCTCGAGCGGCTCGACCTCCTGCTGAATGTCGCCCACGAGCGAGTACAGCGAGTCGTGCACATCCTGCTCCTGCACCACGGCGCCAAAGCGGTCGACGCCGGTGGGCATATGCTCGACGGAAACGTCATAGCGTTCGAACACCGAAAGTGCACGGCGCATAAAGCCGACACGGGGCTTGGTGCGGTCGCGGGCAACGTTGATGGCGACAAAGCCGCGCTTGCCGGTCACGCCGGTAATGATAGGCTCCGCCTCACCCTCGTCAGCCGTCTCGCTAATGATGGTGCCGGGGTCCTGCGGCGCATTGGTGTTCTTGATGACCAGCGGAATGCCTGCCTCGCGCACGGGGAACACGGCCTCCTCGTGCAGGACGCTTGCACCCATGTACGAAAGCTCGCGCAGCTCCTCGTAGGTAACGCGCGCAATGGGCTGAGCCTCGGGCACAATGCGAGGATCGGCAGAATAGAAGCCCGAAACGTCGGTCCAGTTCTCGTACAGGTCGGCGCCTAGGCACTTGGCCAGGATCGAGCCGGAAATATCGCCGCCACCACGGTCGAGCAGCTTGATCTGGCCCTCACGCGTCGCGCCGTAGAAACCGGGCATAACAAAGCCGCCCTGCTGGCCGTACTCCTGCACCAGCTCGGCGGTGCGGTTCATGCTGAGCGTACCGTCATGATGGAACGCCACGACCGTCGCGGCATCCAGGAACGGCAGGCCCAGGTACTCGGCCATCAGGCGAGCGGTAAAGTACTCGCCGCGGCTTACGAGCTCCTCAGTAGAGTAGCCACCGGAGCGAGCACGCTCGGCAAAGGCCGCAAACTCTTCGCGGATGGGATAGGTGAGCCCCAGCTCGTCAGCGATATCAAAATAGCGCTGGCCGATGTCCTCGAGCAGCTCCTCGCACGACACGTGGTACTTGACGTGCGCGTTGACCAAGTAGAGCAGATCGGTCACCTTGGTGTCGCCCTTAAAACGGCGACCGCAGGCAGAAACCACCACAAAACGGCGGGCCGGATCGGCATCGACGATGGCCTTGATCTTCTTAAAGTGTTCGGCGTCGGCGACCGACGAGCCGCCAAACTTGGCAATCTTAATCATGGGCTGGAGGTTACCTTTCTAAAAAGCCTCTGCGAACCTATTTTGCGCGCTCTGATACCATGGTTTCACCGATTGGGACCAAGGCATCCGAGGAGCAGTGTTATATGGGAACTTATCATAGTACACGAGGACGCACTTTATCGTGCTCAAGTAAGGTGGCAATCCGTACCGGCATCGCTCCCGACGGGGGTTTGTTTGTCTCGGACGAGCTCGGCACCCAGCAGGTCGATATCAGCTCGCTTGCAGATAAATCGTACTTTGAAATCGCTCAAGATGTGTTGGGAATGTTACTGAATGATTACACGACCGAAGAAATTTCGGCCTGTGTGAATGAGGCATACCGCGGCACGTTCGCGAGCGAAGAGGTCACGCCGCTCGTCAAACTCGACGCCGCACCGGGCGCCGACGCCCCGCAAACCTATGTGATGGAGCTCTTTGGCGGCCCCACGAGCGCCTTTAAGGACGTCGCCCTGCAGATGCTCCCCCGTCTGATGGCCCGCACCTCTGCCAAGGACGGCGGCGCCGAGCGCATCATGATCGTCACCGCCACGTCGGGCGACACGGGCAAGGCCGCACTCGCCGGCTTTGCCGACGCCCCGGGGACGGGCATCACCGTCTTCTATCCCGAGGGCAAGGTCAGCCGCGTGCAGAATCTGCAGATGTCCACACAGGAGGGCGATAACGTCGCCGTCTGCGGCATCCGCGGCAACTTTGACGACGCCCAGAGTGCCGTCAAGCGCATCTTTGCCGATAAAGAGCTTGCCAAGCGCCTGGAGGCCGCCGGCACGGTGCTTTCGAGCGCCAACTCCATCAACGTCGGCCGCCTGGTGCCGCAGGTCGTCTACTACTTTGCCGCCTATGCACAGCTGCTGCGCGCCGGCGCCATCGAGGCCGGCGATGCCGTGGAGTTCTGCGTACCGACCGGCAACTTTGGCGATATCCTGGCCGGCTACTATGCCAAGCGCATGGGTCTGCCCGTCGCCAAGCTCATCGTCGCGAGCGACAAGAACAACGTGCTTGCCGACTTCCTGACCACCGGCGTCTACGACCGCAACCGTCCGTTCTTCACGACCATCTCGCCGTCGATGGACATCCTCATCAGCTCCAACCTGGAGCGCATGCTGTACTTCCTGTCCGACGGCGACTGCGAGCTCGTTGCCGGCCTTATGGAGCAGCTTGCCCAGACCGGCCGCTACGAGGTGCCCGCCGAGCTGCTGGCCAAGATTCAGGGCGTCTTTGGCTGCGGCTGGGCCAGCGAGAACGAGGTTCGCGCCGCCATCAAGAGCTGTTGGGATGCGAACGACTACGTGATCGACCCGCACACCGCCTGCGGCTATCACGTCTTTGAGCAGGTCGCCCCCGCCGAGGGCGCCAAGGCCCGCGTGCTGCTTTCGACCGCCAGCCCCTACAAGTTCCCGCGCGCCTGCTGCGACGCCCTGGGCCTCGACGTTCCCGATGATGATTTTGAGGCTATGCGTGTGCTCGAGCAGGCCACCGATACGGTCGCCCCGGCACAACTTGCCGAGCTCGAGTCCAAGCCCGTCCGCTTTGAAGACGTCTGCGACGTCGATGAGATGGCAAGCTACGTCGAGTCTGCAGCAAAACGAATGAGCACCAACTAAACCCCTTATTAAGCGCCGGCGAAAGCCGGCGCACCTTCTTTTATCAGAAACCCACCGGGATGATGACGAACTGACATGCGGGTCTGCCTGTTTAGTTCGTCGCGAGTTCCGCACGAGCCGGAAAGCACTTAATGTGCTTTCCGAGCGAGCCAGGACTGCCCGAGCAGCGAACTAAACAGGCAGACCGCCCAGGAGATTCCCATGATCAAGATCACCGTCCCCGCCACCAGCGCAAACCTAGGCATCGGCTACGACACCCTCGGCATGGCCGTCAGCCTCTACTCGCACTTCACCTTCGAGCGCGCCGACAAGCTCACCATCACGGGTTGCCCCGAGGAGTTCCAAAACGAGAATAACCTGGTCTATGTGAGCTTTGTCGATGCTCTGGCCGCCTGGGGCGAGCCGGCCTTTCCCGTCGCTATCGACATTCAGACCGATGTGCCCGTCGCCCGCGGCCTGGGCTCCAGCTCCACCTGCGTCGTCGCGGGCATCATGGCAGCCGCCGCACTGACGGGCCACACCGTCGACCGTGCCGAGCTCGTCCGCATCGCCACCGAGGTCGAGGGCCATCCCGACAACGTCGCCCCCGCTATCCTGGGCGGCGCCGTCTGTTCCTTTACGCCGACCGATTCGCTCCCCCAGTGCCTGCGCTACGAGGTGAGCGACAAGCTTCGTTTTATTACTGTGATTCCGCCCTACGAGGTGCATACGAGCGAGGCTCGCAAGGTTGTGCCGCAGGAGATTCCACTCTCCATCGCCGTATGGCAAATGGGCCGCATCGCCGGCATGACGCGCGGCCTGGAGACCGGCGACCTTGACCTGATTGCCGCCGCCAACGACGACCGCATCCAGGAGCCCTATCGCCGCCGCCTCATCCCCGACTACAACGCTGTGCGCGACACCTGCCTTAACGGCGGCGCCAAGACCATCTGGATCAGCGGTTCGGGCTCGACCCTCATGGGCGTAACCGATGACACCATCGTAGCCAAGTTCCTGCAGGTCAAGCTGCGTGAGCAGTTCCCCAAGTGTGAGACGCATATTCTGACGTGCGACACCGAGGGCGCTCAAATCGAGTACCTGTAGCGCCCTGCCTCATTGCTCTCACCGGTCCCCTTGGGGCTTCCCCTGAAAACGTCCTCGATCATGAATTGCCCCGTCGTGCGCTTCGCGCGACGGGGCAATTCGATCGGCTTATAGGACAAAATGTGTGTCCCGATAGAACATCCGTTTCCATCCATTAA
>JAHYYO010000032.1:5856-17600 GCA_019424925.1 Collinsella sp. | reverse complement strand
AGAGCGTGGAGGTCTGAACGCCACCGATCTTAAAGACGCCGGCGTCCTTGACGGCCGTGGCCCAGGTGCTGGCGGCGATGACATCGTCATCGGCCTTGGGGCCGTTGTCGACGAGCTTGTCGAATGCCTTGGCGTCGAGCGTGGTGGAAGCCTCGGTATCTTCGGAGCTCTTGGAGGAGCCAGCGGCGGAACCCTTGTCAGCCTCGGCGCTGGTGTCAGAGCAGCCGGCAAGACCAAGGCCGGCGACGGTTGCGAAGGTGGCGGCGACAAAGCCGCGGCGGTCGAGAACGACCTGCTGGGAGAGGTTCTTGCTCATGGTAGAACACCTTTCTCAATAAAATCCCTAGCGGTTGAGTAGAGTTATACCCTATCGAGCTCAAATGGGTCAACACGAAATAACTCAGAAACATACTTACCTTATGGGTAATTCTTCCTACCAAAAAGGGACAGGTTTATTTTGGTAGGTTTTATCTGGGCAAACGTCGGTTATTGCTGCTGAGATGACGTTTTGCGGTCGGCGTGGCCGCTCGCGGCGGTCGTTATAATGGCGGCAACGCGACATATATATAAATAAGGAGATCGCGTATGAACGATTATTTGTTTTTCGCGTCGCGAAAATAAAAACCTCCGCAGGGGTGCTTCCCTTGCGGAGGTTTTTTACTCGTTGAGTAGCCTTACGGCCTCGGCGGCCATGTTCTCGACCGTCATGCTGTTCTGCGCGAGCAGTTCGTTGGGGTCGTAGCGGTCGGGGAAGCCCTTGGCGATGCCGAAGGTGCGCGTGCGCAACGGCGTGCATGCCAGATAGCACGCGACGCGTTCGCCCCAGCCGCCGTCCAAGATGCCGTCCTCGAGGGTGACGACAACGCGATGCTCGGCGGCAAGGCTGTCGAGGAACTCGCGGTCAAGCTCGGTTGTAAAGCGAGGGTTGACGAGCGTGGCCTCGATGCCGTACTCGGCAGCCAAGCGATTTGCCACGCGCTCGCCCAGCTCAAAGAAATCGCCAAGCGCGAGCACGGCCACGTCGCGACCCTGGCACACCACGTTGTAACGAACGGCGCCGTAATCGGCGTCCTCGGCAGGCGCAAGATCGGGGCGGCTTACCAAGCCAATGCCCGGCACGCGAATCGCCACGGGATGCTCGCGGTGGTCGAGCGACCAGCTCAGCATGGATAGGTATTCCTCCATGCAGGAAGGCGCCAGGTAACGCATATTGGGGAGAGCGCCCAGCATAGAAATATCAAAGAACGAAAGATGCGTCTCGGATGTGGTGCCAAAGATCGATGCGCCAAACACCAGGATGGTTGCGGGGACATCGTTGAGGCACAGGTCGTGCCACAGCTCGTCGTAGGCGCGCTGCAAAAACGTGCCGTACACACCAAAGACTGGCTTGGCACCCGAGCGCGCAAGCGCGGTGGCAAAGGTCACGGCGTGCTCCTCGGCAATGCCCACATCGACGAACTGTTTGCCGGCGGCGGCGCGAAGCTCGGGTGTAAAGCCCATGATGTAGGGCGTGGCGGCCGTGATGCCCACGACCTGCGGATCGTGCTCGATGGCGGCGCTGAGCGCCTCGCCCGTAATGTCGGCATAGGTGCGCGGCGCAGGCTCGCTCGGATGGCCCGGGCAGAGCTTGCGCCCAGTCGCCATGTCAAACGGACCCACATGATGCCAGCGCTCGGGGTCGCTCTGGGCTGGCTCAAAGCCCTTGCCCTTTGCGGTGGAGACGTGCAGCACGATGGGATGATCGATATCGCGCAGCTCCTGCAGCGTGTCGACCAGGGCCAACACATCGTTGCCGGTGTCCAGATAGCAGTAGTCGAGCCCCATCGCGCGGAAAACGTTGCGCTCACAGGTGCCGTTGCTGGCGCGTAGCTCGGCCAGATTGCGATACAGGCCACCGTGGTTTTCGGCGATGGACTGGTCGTTATCGTTGACGATGATGATCAGGTTGCTGTCGAGCTCGGCGGCATTGTTAAAGCCCTCAAACGCCAGACCGCCCGAAAGCGAACCGTCGCCAATGATGGTGATGACGTTGTACGCATCGCCCGCCAGGTCACGAGCGTGCGCCAAGCCGCAGCCCAGGCTCACCGACGTGGAGGTGTGGCCCATGGCGAACAGGTCGTGCTCGGACTCGTCAGGATTGGCAAAACCAGAGGCCTCGCCGTAGCGTGCCGGGTCGATATAAGTGTACGCGCGCCCAGTCAGCGCCTTGTGGGCGTAGGTCTGGTGCGAAACATCAAAGACAATCTTGTCGATGGGGGAGTTAAACACGCGATGGAGCGCAACCGTAAGCTCAACGACGCCCAGGTTGGGGGCAACGTGCCCGCCGACGGCGGCGGAGCTTTCGAGGATGGCGTGGCGGATCTCGCCGCAGAGCAGCGGAAGCTCGGCGCGATCGAGAGCCTTGACGTCCTCGGGCGTTGTCGTTTGCGTAAGCAGCATCGTTGTGGGTTACTCCATGCGAATCGTGCGCCGGCACTCCCTCGGCCGGCACAATTGCACAAGACAGTCTCGCACATTTTGGCGTTTGATATGTGACGGCGGCGCGGTAATTCGCCAACTGGTGGGGCAAAACGTTTTGTCCGATGCCATACTGGTAAATTCGATGATGATTTTATTCATTGCGCGCAGGCCGCGGCTTGCCGCCGAGCGCCGCCGGAAGGAGGCCGCATGTCCGATACCGTTCGTGCCGAGAAAATCGCGCGCGAGGTCGACGATGCCGCCCGTCAGCTTGCCCAGGCGGGCCGCTTGGACCTGATGCATGAGTTTATCCAACATGGCGATGTGACGGTCTATACGCATGTGACCTCGGTAGCGCGGGCAAGTCTGTCCTTTGCCGAGCGCCTGGGCCGCGTCGGTATCTCCGTCGACCGCTTATCGCTGCTGCGCGGGGCCCTGCTGCACGATTACTTTCTCTATGACTGGCACGATCCCGACCCAAGCCATCGACTGCATGGCTTTCGTCACCCGTTTTTTGCCTTGGCGCGTGCGGAGGAAGATTTTGAGCTGACGCCGCGCGAGCGGAATATTATCGTACGGCATATGTTTCCGCTGGTACCGGTGCCGCCGACGTGTCGTGAGGCATGGATTGTGTGCCTGGCGGATAAATGGTGCGCACTGCGCGAGACGATTGCCGGCCGTCTGCCGCGCAAAGGCGGCGCGAACGATTTGAACGAGGGCCCGAGTGACGGCTCGAGCAAAGAATCGAACGAAAAGAGGAGTGGGTAGACGGTGGGAACCGCGATCGACATGGCATTTGACGGCGCGACGCTTGCCGCCTGTCCGCTCTCGGCGCTGGTACTCTCGTTTGCCTTCTACGGTTTTTGCGGCTGGGTATGGGAGTCGACAGTCTGCGCCATGCTCAACCACGGACGCTTTGCCAACAGCGGCTTTTTGCTAGGGCCGTGTTGTCCCATCTACGGTGCGGGCGGCATTGCGTGCTGGTTGCTGCTGCGTGGAATCCCAGACGCCTCGAGCCAGTTTGTCGCTGCCGCGCTCGTATGCAGCGTGATCGAATATAGCGTGGGCGTGCTGTTGGAAAAAACGACGGGTGCCCGGTTTTGGGATTACTCGCATCTGCCGTTTAACCTGCACGGACGCATCTGCCTGTACTGGGCCTGCGCGTTTGGCTTGGGTGCGTTGTGTATTTGCCGTTTAGTGGAGCCGGCATTGCTGGGGCTGCTTGGCCATCTGCCGGTGCTAATCGTGCGCTTGGCCGCCTTTATCGTCGCGGTCGCGATGATGGTCGATGCGGTGTGCTCGTTGGCGAGCTGGCGGCGTCTGTCCGATCAGCTTGAGCGTGTGCGTGCCGACCTTGCCGACCGCATCAATGAGTCGCTTGCCGACGCCTCCGACTCTATGCTCGAACGTATTCCCGATTCGGCGATTGACTCGGTGGCGCAGACGCATATCCGCGGTCGCGCCGTTAACGCTTGGCTGGCCGAGCTGGGCGACGCGGCGCTCGATGCCCTGCGCGAGAAGACTTCGATGCCGACGTTTATCTCGGATGGTGCTCGCGGCCTGGCGCTCGCTGCCCGCCGCGTGGCCGATGCCGCGCCGAGTATGCCGCGTCCGTCGCTCGGTCGTCGCCTTGCCGGCAAGCGCATGAGCCGCCCGGTACCGAGCGTGTCACTCAGCCGCCGCGACCTACGCTTCTTTAACGCCTTCCCGCGTCTGCGCATCAATCGTTACGAGGGTGTCATTCGAGCTACCGACCTCCGCGACCGAGCCCGCGAGCTGTTCCGGCGCTAGCCAGAGCGGAGCCAAGCGCGCCCTTCTCGTTCGCACGTTTCCCGTTCGTTTCGCGTCCGTTGCCGCGCCGTTTCCAAGATTGCGGTGCCGTTTCCATTCGACAACGCAGCGTTTAACAACGCCGTATCTGGTCTACACCAGTTGCCCCTCGGCCGCATCATGAGCGCCGACAACGTTCATGCGACCAAGGGGGAGCGAATGTACGATACGGGATCGACAACGTTTATGCTCATCTGCACCATGCTCGTGTTTTTAATGACACCGGGTCTGGCGTTTTTCTATGGCGGCCTGTCCAGGCGCAAAAATGTCATCAACACCATGCTTATGTGCTTTGGCGCCATTGGCCTGGTTGGTGTGCTGTGGATTGTTGCCGGCTGGTCGCTGGCCTACGGTGGCGACGGTTCTAGCCCGTTTATTGGCGGCTTTGACCAGTTGCTGTGCCTGCCGGTGCTCAACCAGGTGCTGCAGGCGGCCGAGGGCAATGCTGCGGATGGTGCCGTCTACCCTCAGATCATCAACATCGCCTTCCAGATGGCGTTTGCCATGATCACCGCCGCTATCGTTACGGGCAGTCTGGCAGGCCGCGTTAAGTTTGGTGCCATGACGGCCTTCCTGGGCATTTGGCTGCTCGTGGTCTATGCGCCGCTCGCCCACATGGTTTGGGGCGGCGATGGTTCCTTTATCGGCGACATCATCGGCGCGCTCGACTTTGCCGGCGGCGACGTGGTACACATTTCGTCCGGTCTCACGGGCCTGATTCTCTGCTTAATGCTCGGCCGTCGTCGCGGCTTTGGCATGATGAGCTACCGTCCGCATAACGTGCCGTTTGTGGCGCTGGGCGCCGGCCTGCTTTGGTTTGGCTGGTTTGGCTTTAACGGCGGCAGCGAGTTTAAGGCCGACGCCGTGGCGGCGCTCGCCATCCTCAACACCGTGACGGCCAGCGCGGCGGGCATGGTCTCGTGGCTTGCCGTCGAGCGCGTGCACACCGGTCGTCCCACGCTGGTGGGTGCTAGCACCGGTTTGGTTGCGGGCCTTGTGGTGGTTACGCCGGGTGCGGGCTTTGTCGAGCCGTGGGCGGCGCTGGTCATGGGCCTGATCGTATCGCCCGTCTGCTACCTGGCCATCAGCCATCTTAAGACCAAGTTCGGCTACGACGATGCGCTCGACGCGTTCGGTTGCCACGGCATCGGCGGCATTTTGGGCGGCGTTCTCACGGGCCTGTTCTGCGTGCCGGAGCTTTCGTGGACCGGTAAGGGTGGCCTGTTCTACACGGGCGACATGTCACTGCTCATCTCGCAGGTCCTGGGTATTGTGGTGACGGTCGCCATTGTGCTGGTGCTCGACTTGGTGATCGCCGCGGTGGTCAAGGCGCTGTTCCACGGCAGCCTGCGCGTGGACGAGGCAGACGAGGCGCTGGGCCTGGATGCGAGTCAGCACGGCGAGAGCGCATATCCATCGTTTGGCGGCTTGGATTAACAAGGGGAGTGATTTGGTATGAAGAAAATTACGGCTATCGTGCGCCAGGAAAAGCTTGAGGTTCTTAAAGACGCGCTGTTTGCTGCTGATGTTCGCGGCATGACTATCAACCAGGTGCAGGGCTGCGGCGCACAGCATGGCTGGAAGGAATACGTGCGCGGCAACGAACTGCTCGTCAATACCATCCCCAAGGTGCAGTTCACCCTCATCTGCGCTGATGAGCACGTTGACGGAATTGTCGACATCATCTGCAATGCCGCCCGCACCGGTGCCGTTGGAGACGGCAAGATTTGGGTCGAGCCGGTCGAAGAAGTCATCCGCATTCGCACCGGCGAACACGGCCCGGCCGCGGTGTAGAATCGACCGTCTGCCATCCGCAACGTTAAAATGCTGCAATGAGGCACAAGGCTTGCGTTGCGGATGGGCGGATTATGGGTCGCAATAAATATCCCGAGGAGACGGTCGCGAAGATTCTCGACGCGGCACTGGAGCTATTCTGCGCACAGGGTTATGAGGGGACGAGTATTCAAGATATCGTTGACCGTCTCGACGGCATGACCAAGGGCGCTGTCTATCATCACTTCAAGAGCAAAGAAGAGATTTTCAACGCCGCGTTTGATCGGGCGATGACTCCGATTGTTGAGCACCGCCGCTCGATGCTTGGCGTCGGTAATATGACCGGAGCCCAAAAGCTCAAGCGACTGTACGCTCCCGAGTCCGTTGTTCCACAAATTGAGCTATGGGCACGTATGCGTCCTGCAGCAGATCCGGTAAAAAGCTCGCGCCTACTGGCGATGCAGTACCAGGGCTCATTTGACGAGTCGGCCGATGGCTGTCTCTTGCCAGTGATCGAGGAGGGCATCGCCGACGGCTCCATTGCGTGCGAATGCCCGCGCGAAGCGGCGGAGGCCGTATCGTTGTTGGCGAATCTTTGGCTGCTGCCATTGTTCCGTCCGCTCGAGCCCAAGGAGCGAATGCTCGCTCGCGCACAATGTTTGGCGCAGATGGCTGCCGCGGTGGGGCTCGATTTGGGTAATGAAGTGCTTCAGACAACGGCGCAGATTTGGGGCGTATGGGACCGCGCCGGGTGGTAATATAGATACCAACGGTATGTAATTGATTTGTGAGGGTAGCCACGGCTGCCCTTTTCAAGTCATTAAATACATACTAGTGGTATGTATAGGGGGTGGGCTTATGGCTGGGCTGAGAGACGTCGGTGTCTCGTTGAAATCAAAAACAGTGCGGTCAATCAGGCTCGCGGAACTTCTGGTTGCGCAGCTGTGCGCGTATTCGATGTTGTCGGCGCTGTGCTTTGCGTATCCGCTTTACTTGTTCGATTGCAGTGGATCGTCAACGTTATATGGCGTCGTCGTGGCGATGGCGTTCATACCCGGCGTACTCGCAACTCCGGTTGGCGGAATCTTGGCGGATAGGGGAAGACATCGCGAGGTCCTCGTGGCCCTCGGTATTGCTCTGATGACTGCATCGCTGCTGTCTATCCCCATGAAGCGCTCATTGCCTCTTGCGGTCGTCGTAGTAGCGATACTTTGTGTTCAATATGGCGTTCAATCGCTGCTAAAGCCAATGCTCCAAATGGAGACGGTGCGCATGGCGGGTGAAAAGAAGGTTGAGCGGGCCACTGCATTGGTTTCGCAGATGACCATGGTGAGCAATATCTTGGGCCCCGTGGTCGGGACGGCAGTCTATGGGTGCTTTGGCATCGATACTCTTTGTACAACCGCGTCGGTGGCGTTTGCGATTTCAGCTCTCTTGTTTGGGGTCGCACTCAAGCAAAATGCCTCATCTGAAACGATGGGAGACGGCGCGACTCGTACGACATGCCGAAACGATTTTCGGGAGTCGATTCGGTATCTGTTGCAAAATGCATCATTGGTCGCTGTGATTTTGCTTGCGGCTGTTTTGAACTTTGCGTTGGTTGGGCTAACGATTGGCGCTCCCATTATTGTTACAAAGCATCTCGGCATGCAATCGTCCTGCGTTGGGATAGTTGAGGTTGCTCTGGGCCTGGGTGGTCTTACCGGCAGTGGCTTGGTCGGCATTTGGCCGCATCGCTTTTCTCTCAATAGCATATGTCGATATGTTGCGATGATCTGTTTTGGAGTCGCACCGATTATTGTCGCGCAACTGTTCGGCGCAGATGCATGCGTGTTCACCGTGTTTGCGGTTGGTTCGGCATGGATCATGGTGTGGGCAAGCATTGCGTCGGTTGAAATCATCGCGTTTGTTCAGCGGGTAGTGCCGACTGAGCTCTGCGGAAAAGTGCTTTCGGTCGTTTACATGGTCCTTTCCTGCGCAACACCTATCGGCCAATTGACGTACGGGGTTGCATATGATCGATGGACACCGGCGATTGTATCCGCAGGCATGCTGGCGGTGCTGACGTTGACGACGGCGCTGTTTTATCGGCTGAAAAGTTGCTTGTGGCGATTGTCTTAACGCGCTGGGGCACCGTGAATTTGCGGAGGCAGTGGCCCGCCACGCCAGGACGGCATTGTTTGGGCATGCCTCTCTTTCGTCTACAATATCGTGCAGACGAAAGAGAGGCATGCCCATGATCAAGATGTTCGCGAGTGACTTAGACGGTACGTTGCTTAACGCCCTGCACGAGGCGGATGGGACCATCCGCCGTGCCATTCGCGAGCTGACCGAGGCTGGCCTGCATGTGGTTCCCGCGACCGGACGCTCGACGCTGCCGATCGGCGAGCATGGCTTTACGGGTCTGGCGATCGACGCCTGCTGCTCCAACGGATCCATCGTGCGCGACAGTCATGGCGAGGTGCTCAAGATCTGGACCATCGACCCACAGATCACCGAGGAGCTGCTCAAGGCGTTCCCGGACATTTGCTTTGACTGCTCCACGCCCGATGGCATGTTCTCAAGCGGATCGTTCGAGATGCATCAGGCGGGCTTTAAAAAGGACAGCCCTATCAAGCGCATCGTGATGCGCGGTATGCGAGCGCGTGGCGGGTATCACGAGGAACAGTATTTCGACCAGTCGATCGGCGATATCTTGCGCCACGATGTGTGCAAGATCAACTGTCGCGTGACCTCGCCCGAGCTGGAGCGTGACCTTAAGGCGTATTTGGCCGAGCGCTCCGACCGCGTGGTCAATGCGCCGTTCGACCCGGTGATGTTCGAGATCACGGACGTGGCGTGCAACAAGGGCGAGAGTGTGGCATGGCTGGCGGGCTACTACGGTATTGCCGAGGACGAGGTCGCGGTCTACGGCGACGGCGGCAACGATATCGCCATGCTCAAACGCTTCCGCCACAGCTACGCGACCAAAAACGCAAGCGATGCAGCTAAGGCCGCCGCGAGCGTGACCATCGGCAGCTGCATGGTCCATGCCGTCCCCAAACACATGCTCGCCACCATGCGCAAGCAAAACTCCCGCACCGTCATCGAATAATGTGACAAAGGGACTGCCCCCTCGTCACATTCCAAATATTGCCTTTACGTGTTGATGCACACGGTGTGCAATAATACTCGCACTGTGCAATAGCGCACAGGCTGAGTAACAAGGAGGACGCTTGTCCCAGCTCGAGAAATGCGATCGCCGGTCCCTTCGCTCGCAGCGTGCCCTTCGCCAGGCACTTGCTAGCGAGCTTGCCGAAAGTGGCGACCTTTCACGCATTAATGTCGCGTCGCTCACCGAGCGCGCTGGCCTTACGCGTCGCACGTTCTATTCGCATTACCGCGATATCCCCGACTTTATCAATCAAATCGAGGACGGCTTGCTGGCCGAGATCCGTGAGCGCATTGAGCTCATCACCGCAGCTCAGCTGCCCGATCTCTATCACAACATCGATGAGCTCGAGCCGGCGCCCGGTTCGGTTGAGCTGCTGCGTTATCTTGCGGCCAACCGCGACTTAATCGGTGCGCTGCTGGGTCCGGGCGGCGACCAGGCCTTCATTAAAAGGATTATCGACACCGCGCGTGAGGCTGTGGTGCCGCGTGCGCAGACGGGCATTTTGGGCCTGGCGCTGGGCACGTTCTTTGACTACTACGTTACCTACGTCGTGAGTGCCGAGGTCGGCATGATTCAGCGCTGGTTTGAGCGTGGGCTCACCGAATCGCCCGAGGCCATGGCGCGCATTATGACGGTGCTCGCCTTTGTGCGCCCCGGCGACCTGTATGGCCAACCCATCGATATCAACGTGCCGGAATACGGCATGAAGCTATTGAACTTGCAGCTCGAGGACGCGGCCGACACCGCCGCAACCGTCGAGTCCAACAACTAAGAGGAGAGACAATGAGCAAACTCGTCGAGGGCATTAAGGACCGTGTGGTCGCTGCCGCACGCGAGGCCGCGCCCGCCGTTGCGGATGCCGCGCAGAAGGCTGCGACCGCTGCAGCCGAGAAAGTTGCCGAGGCTGTTGCCGAGGCCAAGAACGCGGCAGGGGAGACGTCCGTCGCTAGCGAGCCCGTAGCCGCCGCTGAGCCCGTAGCCGCCGCCCACGCCCCCGAAGGCGCGATCTTCAACCCCGAGGCCGCCCGCGGCAACCTGCACCTGGGCATCGACGTGGGCTCCACCACCGTTAAGCTCGCCGTGCTCAACGACGACAACCAGATCGTCTACGCCAAGTACCAGCGTCATCACACCGATGTCCGCGCTTGCGCCCGCGACCTGTTCGCGGGCGCTGCGACCGTGCTGCCGACGGCCCAGATGACCTGCGCCATTACCGGCTCGGGCGGCCTGCTGCTGTCCCAGTGGCTCGACCTGGAGTTTGTCCAGGAGGTCATCGCCAGCAAACGCGCCGTCGAGACCCTCATCCCGGCCACCGACGTCGCCATCGAGCTGGGCGGCGAGGACGCCAAGATCATCTACTTTGACAACGGTATCGAGCAGCGCATGAACGGCACCTGCGCCGGCGGTACGGGCGCGTTCATCGACCAGATGGCAACCCTGCTGCACACCGACGCGAGCGGCCTCAACGAGCTCGCGGCCAACGCCATCACCATCTATCCCATCGCCAGCCGCTGCGGCGTCTTTGCTAAGACCGACGTTCAGCCGCTGCTCAACGAGGGCGCCCGTCCCGAGGACGTGGCCGCCTCCATCTTCCAGGCCGTCGTGACCCAGACCATCTCGGGCCTGGCGTGCGGCCGTCCCATCCGCGGCAACGTTGCCTTCCTGGGCGGCCCGCTGCAGTACCTCTCCGAGCTGCGCCACCGCTTCTACCTCACGCTCAACCTGGACGAGGAGCACCGTATCGTGCCCCAAAACGCTCACCTGTTTGTGGCGAGCGGCGCCGCCATGGCGCACGAGTCCAACAAGCTCAGCACGTTCCCGCAGCTCATCGATGCCATCGATAGTCTAGGTGACACACAGGGTGCCGAGGTCGAGCGCCTGGATCCGCTCTTTGCCACCGACGAGGACTTTGCTGAGTTCAAGAACCGCCACGACAAGGAAGTCGTCCCCAAGGGCAAGCTCGACGGCTACACCGGCCGCGTGTTCATCGGCATCGACGCCGGCTCCACCACCATGAAGGCCGCACTTGTGGGCGAGGACGGCCAGCTGCTGCACACCTGGTATGGCAACAACAACGGTGACATCCTGGGCACGGCCAAGGTCATCATGGCCGATTTCTACAACCACATCCCCGCCGGCTGTACCATCGGCCACGTGACCACCACGGGCTACGGCGAGGCGCTGCTCATCGAGGCCCTCAAGGCCGACTCCGGCGAGATCGAGACCGTTGCGCACCTGCGTGGCGCCAAGGCATTCCTGCCCGGCGTCGAGTTCATCCTGGACATCGGCGGCCAGGACATGAAGTGTCTGCGCGTTAAGGACGGCGTGATTGAGCACATCATGCTCAACGAGGCCTGCTCATCGGGCTGCGGCAGCTTTATCGAGAGCTTCGCCGTGTCTATGAACATGGACGTGCGCGCGTTCGCCAACGCCGCCATCCATGCCAAGGCCCCGGTCGACCTGGGCAGCCGCTGTACGGTCTTTATGAACTCGCGCGTCAAGCAGGCGCAAAAGGAAGGCGCCACGGTGG
>JAHYYO010000032.1:0-5756 GCA_019424925.1 Collinsella sp. | reverse complement strand
GCGGCCGGCCTGTCCTATTCCGTCATCAAGAACGCCCTGTTCAAGGTCATTAAGCTGCGCGACCCCAAGGAGATTGGCAGCCAAGTGATCGTCCAGGGCGGCACCTTTATGTCCGACGCCACGCTGCGCGCGTTTGAGCAGCTCACCGGCGTTCATGCCGTGCGTCCCGACATCGCCGGCTGCATGGGCGCCTACGGTGCGGCCTTGCTCGCCCGCGATCGCGCCGGCGCCGACGGCACCTCGGCCATTCTTTCTGCCGAGGACATCGCGCACCTCACCGTGACGCAAAAGCATGTCCGCTGCGGTCGCTGCTCCAACAACTGCCAGCTCACCGTCAACGACTTTGGCGGCGGTAGGCGCTTCATTACCGGCAACCGCTGCGAGAAGGGCGCCGGCCACAAAAAGCAAAAGACCGAGGCCCCCAACCTCTTCAAAAAGAAAAACGAGCTGCTCTTTGACCGCGAGGTACTGAGTCCCGACGAGGCCCCGCGTGGTACCGTCGGCATCCCGCGCGCGCTCAACATGTACGAGAACTACCCCTTCTGGCATGCGTTCTTTACGCGCCTGGGCTTTAGCGTACAGCTGTCCGACCAGTCGAGCAAAAAGACCTACCAGGCGGGCATCGAGTCCATGCCGTCCGAGAGCGTGTGCTATCCGGCCAAGATGAGCCACGGCCACGTGATGAACCTTATCGACCACGATGTCGACTTCATCTGGATGCCGTGCGTGCGTTGGGAGCGCAAGGAGGACCCGACCGCCGGCAACTGTTACAACTGCCCCATCGTCATGAGCTACCCCACGGCGTTGGCACTCAACATCGACGAGATCCGCGAGCAGAACATCGAGTTCCTGTACCCGTTTGTGCCCTATCACGACAAGACCGAGCTCAAGCGCCGTCTGTACCAGGTGCTCGCCGTCGACCGTGTGGCCGATGCGCAAGCCGGTCGCGGTCGCGTGCGTGGACCCAAGATCACGCGCTCCGAGGTCGATGCCGCCGTCAACGCTGCCTTTGAGGCCGATGCACGTTTCCACGAGGACATCCAGACCATGGGCGAGGAGGCTCTTAAGTGGGTCGAGGACCACGGTGGCCACGGCATTGTGCTCGCCGGCCGCCCCTACCACAACGACCCCGAGATCAACCATGCCCTGCCCGAGCTTATCTCGAGCTTTGGCTTTGCGGTCTTTACCGAGGATTCGCTTGCGCACCTGGTGAAGCCCGAGCGTCCGATTCGCGTCGTCGACCAGTGGATGTACCACAGCCGCCTGTACGCCGTCGCCCGTTTTGTGACGATGCGCAACGACCTGGACCTGATCCAGCTCAACTCCTTCGGCTGCGGCCTCGATGCCCTGACCACCGACCAGGTGCAGGAGATCCTGGAGGCCAGTGGCAAGATCTACACCGTGCTCAAGATCGACGAGGTGTCCAACCTGGGTGCTGCGCGCATCCGAATCCGCTCGCTCATGGCGGCGCTCAAGGACCAGGAGGCCGAGCGCTTGGCCGAGGCTACGGCAGCGGGCGAGGCCTACGAGCAGGGCGACGCCGCGCCGGTGGCACCCTCCATGGATGCTCCCGCATTCGCGAGCCGCAAGTACACGTTCGAGGCGCAGCGTGAGAGCGCCTCGACCGCATGGCCCAAGGTGCCCTTTACCGAGCAGATGCGCGAGGAGGGTTACACCATCCTGTGCCCGCAGATGGCGCCGATCCACTTTGACCTGGTCAAAGAGGTGTTCCGCGGTGCCGGCTACAACCTGGAGCTGCTGCCCTCGACTGACCACGATGCCGTCGAGGCCGGTCTGCGCTATGTGAACAACGACATCTGCTATCCGTCGATCCTGGTGACGGGTCAGATCATGGAGGCCATCGAGAGCGGTCGGTACGACCTGTCCAAGACAGCCGTGGTCATCAGCCAGACCGGCGGTGGCTGCCGTGCCACCAACTACATCGCGCTTATCCGCAAGGCCCTGCGCGAGAGCGGCCACCCCGAGATCCCGGTGATCTCGCTTTCGGCCGTGGCGCTGGGCGAGGACAACCCCGGCTTTAAGATTACGCCGGCGCTGCTTAAGCAGGCAGTCTACGCGGTGCTCTTTGGCGACGTGATGATGCAGATGCTCTATCGTTGCCGCCCGTACGAGGCAACGCCCGGTGCGGCGAACGCACTCTACGAGGAGTACATGGCGCGCGCCCGCAAGCTGGCGCCCAAGTTCAACAGGCATAACTACACCAAGCTGTGCCGCGAGGCCATCCGCGCGTTCGACTCCATGCCGCTCGTGGGCGAGGGCACCAAGCCGCGCGTGGGCGTGGTCGGCGAGATCTTGGTCAAGTTCCATCCCACGGCCAACAACCACGTGGTCGACGTTATCGAGCGCGAGGGCTGCGAGGCCGTGGTGCCGGGCCTGCTCGACTTCTTCCTGTACTCCATGAGCAACGCCGAGCTGCAGAAGGACGAGCTGGGAAGCTCTCCCACTACGCGCGCGGGCATGCAGGCGCTCATCAAGCTGGTGGACTGGATGCGCACGCCGGTGGAGGAGATGCTCGAGAAGTCCCGCCGCTTTGAGGCGCCCGAGCGCATCGGCACCATGGCCGACAAGGCCCGCACAGTGCTTTCGGTGTGCAACAACATGGGCGAGGGCTGGCTGCTCACGGCCGAGATGCTCGACCTGATCGATCACGGTGCGCCCAACATCATCTGCACGCAGCCCTTCGCGTGCCTGCCCAATCACGTGGTGGGCAAGGCCGTGATCAAGGAGCTGCGCCGCCAACATCCCGAGAGCAACATCGTCGCGGTGGACTACGACCCCGGCGCGTCCGAGGTCAACCAGCTCAACCGTATTAAGCTCATGATCAGCGTGGCCAAGGAGAACATGCGCGCCGGTAAGGGCTTTAAGCTCGAGAAGGTGGCGCCGCTCGCGATGGACGAGGTCACCGGCCAGATGCGTGCTCATGACGGCTGTGTGAGCTGTGGCTCGGCCGACGAGAGTGCCGTGGCGTCGGTCGCCGAGCACCTGGGACGCGGCATTAAGAAGTAACTGGCCTGCTATGGGCTAGATATGGGACAAACGGGTGGCAGCCGTACCGGTTACCACCCGTTTTTACTGGACATCTGTTGCGTAAACGGTCCAACTATCACCCCCTGCGAACTTGGATTTCGGAAGTATGCGGCAAAATTTGAATAGGCCGAGCACACTGGATATGCCCAAGCTTTGTACCTGCGGTTTTATTGGTGAAAAACCGGGGTGTGCTCGAGGGCTCCGGAATTTGCCGCATACTTCCGAAAACAACGTCTCGGTGGCACCAAAAATTGCCTCCAGAACCCTGAGATAATGAACATATGTAGCCGTTCGCCGCAAATTATCGTCCGTTCATGGAACCTATCTCCAACGAGTTGTAACCATATGGTTTGATGTTGGAAACATATGATTGCCGGCAGGCCGTAGGTGACGTTTGCCCTGATATCGGAGGTACCAAGTATGTTTCGTGCTCCGTTAAACAAGTATCGGGCTGGCTAACATGAGCCGCCGTTTTGTCTCGATAACCCTTGCAGTGGTCTGCCTGGCTGTGCTCCTGGGCGCTACGGGGATGTTTGCTATAAGTCGAGAAACATCCTATATGCAGGAATGTGCTTCCGAAGGCTTTGTCATTGATGGTTACTATCGGGATGACAAAACGAGTCGGGTAACCCTGGCTTTTCTTGAGGAGGACAACTGTCGATGGCAGCTGGTCGACCAAGACGGAATCTGCACAGACGGGCAGTTTAAGCGTACGGATGACCCCAACATCCTGATATTAAAGAAGGAAAACGGTGAAGAATTCGGTACGGTCCACGTGGCGTATATATCGCGCCGGCGCAATCAGGGGCAGATTTACCTAATTAGAAATACTAAGGTGACCCGATTTTATCTTGTGAGCACCGATCCGGCGTTTACGGTGGAGTCTGGCGATGTCGATCCGGCCAGTTGATTCACGGCAATAAAACAGCGAGCGGGGCGCAGGTATGAACTGCACCCCGCAATTTGCTCGCGTCCGTATCGCGTCTGCGCCTCGTCGTAGCTTGCGTCCGTGCGAGCATTCGTCCCGCTCCGGCATCACTTCACATCGAACTCCACGCGATCGAGTTCGGGTACGTTGAGGTCGATGAGCTTGCGGGCGACGTGGCGGTCGTGCGCCCCGAGCGCCTCGCTTGTCGTCACATGGGCGACAACCTCGCGCTCGACCATGCCTTCCTCGTCCCCTTCGGTAGCCGAGGTCTCGACGGCGACGGTGTAATCCTTAAAGCCCGGCAGCACCGCGGCAAGTTCGCGCGTGGTTTCGGTGACGCCGTAGCCGTCCTGCACGCCGGCCTGCGCCGAGCCAATGGCCCCCGCGGTCATAACGATGCAGGGGATGGCAAAGATCACCGTACCCACGATGATGCGACGGCGCACCTTGCGCGATAGCTCGTCGACCTCGGCATCTTCTTCGGCGGTCACAATGCCGTCGCCGTTGAGGTCGCGCTTGAGCGGCACGCGCAAAAGAAGCAGCACGGCTTCGGCAGCCAGCGCGATAAAGACAACGTTGATGCCAAACTCGTAGAGCGCCGAGAGAAACAGCGACCCGCTCGCGATGGCGATGCCGTAACCAGCTGCGCACAGGGGCGGCATGAGCGCGGTCGCCACGGCTACGCCGGCGATGAGCGTGGCGGGTTCCTGGTCGCGAGAGTTGCCCAGCCCGCCTGCAAAGCCGCCCGCGAGCGCGACGGCAAGGTCCCAGACAGTAGGTGTCGAATTGTCGATAATGGCGGCCGTGGTGGTGCCAAGGGGCGAGAGCTTAAAGTATAACGTAGACGTGACCAGGCAAAAGGCCATCTGCAGCGCGAGGCCGGCGACGGCTTCGACGGTAATCTCGCGGTCGAGCGTGGCGATGCCATATGCCATGGCAAGGACCGATCCCATAAGCGGGCAGATGAGCATGGCGCCCACGATGGCGATGTCCGAGTCGATATCGAGGCCGATGCTCGCGATGAGCATGGCGATGATGAGGATGCACAGGTGAGAGCCGGTCAGGCGTGCCCCGTTTACAAAACGCTTGCGGATCACGTGATAGGGCGCGCGTCCCTCGCGAATGTTGAATGCGCGCTTTAGGAAGCGGGTGGCGTTCTCCATGGCCTCGCTATGGGCAGGGCGGATGCCGTGGCGCCGGTGATGGCGTTCGCGCAGGCGCTTGATCTGTTGTTTATCGAGTTCCATGTCCACCTCGTTCTGGCAAGGGCCGCGTATCCCGCCCGTCGCCCTTACTCTACACCGTGGCGGGTGGGGTGTCTGTTGGATGCGGAGTCCGATAGGGCGGATGACGCGGGAGCAAATGCAAATCACAGGCTCAATTCGATCCCGCAAGAATATGATGCGCCAGCTCCTACATATGTGACGAAATTGTGAAGCACGAGAGCGCGAATTTCAAAAAATCCGCTGGTGACCAATGTTGCGCAACAGAATTCAAAAATCAGCTCCTACATTTTGAAGCGTATGGATACATCCGTGTCAAAGGGAGAAAGCCATGGCAAACTACAGTCCACAACACTTTGAGCCTCGGGCTAAGGCCGTCAACGTCAAGGGCGTTGCTAACCGCGCCGTCGCAACCGTTTTGACGGCGGGCCTCATCGCTCAGCCGCTCATGTCGCCGCTGGCGGCAATCGCCGCACCGACGGCAGATAACGGCGATTCTGTTCAGGGGGGTGTTCCTATAGTTTTGTCAACTGGGCAATGCTGTTTTCGAGATTGAA
>JAHYYO010000031.1:0-17697 GCA_019424925.1 Collinsella sp. | reverse complement strand
CTTATGCCCAAAGGCAGACAAACCATCCACGGCATTGCAAATGAACACATAACGGATCAGGCAAGCGGTCGGGCCAAAATGCGTCGACCGTCCTGTCCGCTCCAGCAGTCCCACCCCGCGCGCGGCTAGCGACCGTCGCCACCGAGCAGCGCCAGAACATCCTCGCGCGTAAACAGTGCCGACGAGATACCATCGCCGCCGAGCACGCTGTTGACCAGATCGCGCTTGGACTCCTGCATCTGCATAATGCGCTCCTCGATCGTATCCTTGGCGATGAGTTTGTACACGGTCACGGTGTGCTGCTGGCCAATGCGGTGGGCGCGGTCGGTCGCCTGGTCCTGTGCCGCCACGTTCCACCACGGGTCGTAGTGGATGACCACGTCGGCGGCCGTCAAATTGAGACCCACGCCGCCCGCCTTGAGCGAAATCAAGAACACCGGCACCTCGCCCGCCTGGAACTGCGCAACCATCTTGGCGCGGCTCTCCTTAGACGATGCGCCCGTAAGCTTAAGGAAGGCGATATCCTCCTTTGCCAGGCGCTTACCGATAATATCGAGCATGCCCGTAAACTGGCTGAACAGCAAGATGCGATGACCGCCGTCGAGCGCGCCGTGCACGAGCTCCATGCACGTATCGAGCTTGGCGCTTCCCGCCTTGTAGTCCGCATAGTGCAGATGCGGGTCGCAGCAGATCTGACGCAGCTTGGTGAGCTCGGCAAGCACCTTGAGCTTGTCTTTCTTAAACTCGGATGCCTCGCGGTGCTGCACCTGCTGGGCGATGCGGTCCTGGTTGGCCAGGTAGAGCTTGCGCTGCTCTCCGGTAAGCTGCGCCATCACCGTGTCTTCGATCTTCTCGGGCAGGTCGGTCACCACGTCTTCCTTAACGCGACGCAGCACAAACGGCGACACAAGCGCCTGCAGACGAGCGGCGCTGTCGCCCTCGGCATGCTCGACGGGACTCTCAAAGCGCTTGGCAAATGAGTCGCGCGTACCCAAAAGGCCCGGCATCAAAAAGTCGAAGATGCTCCAGAGCTCGGACAGGCGGTTTTCGATGGGCGTGCCCGTCAGGGCAAAGCGCACGCCGGCCGGCAGGCGCTTGGCGGCGCGGGCCACCTGGGTGAGCGGGTTTTTAATGTACTGGGCCTCGTCGAGTACCACGCGGGCAAAGTCCTGCTCGACGTATTCGTCGATATCGCGGCGCATGAGATCATACGACGTCACGACCACGTTGTGCTCGGCGGCACCGGCAATTTGCACGCGACGCTGGGCCTTGGCGCCCACGATGGCACACACATCAAGCGAGGGGGCAAAGCGCTCCAGCTCGGCAGCCCAGTTGTACACGAGCGACGCGGGGCATACCACGAGCGTGGGCTTGGTATCCCCCGCCTCCACGCGCGCCAGAATGTGCGCGATCATCTGCAGCGTTTTGCCCAGGCCCATATCGTCGGCCAAGATGCCGCCTAGGCCCAGGTGCTCAAGCGAGCCGAGCCACTGGTAGCCGTCGACCTGGTAGCCACGCAGTGTGGCCTTGAGCGAGGCGGGCACCGTAAAGTCCATCTTGCCGAGCGTGTCCAGGCGCTCGACGGTACGGAGGAACGCAGCGTCGCGATCGGCCTCAAGCGCTGGCGTGCGCGCGAGCATGCTATCGACAAACAGGGTGCTCGACGCGGGAAGCGACATGCCGTCGAGCAGGTCGACGGCATCGACGCCCAGGTCCTCGGCAAGTCCAAACGCGGCGCGCGCTCCCTCGTCCAGGCGAACGATGTCGCCGGACGTAAGGCGCGCGAACGTCTGGTGGCGCTTATACGAATCGAGATAGATGGCAAGGTCGGCCGCCGAAAGCCCGCTCGCACCCAGCTCGACGTCGAGCAAGTTGCTCTTGACGGTGGCGCGCACCGAGAGCTTAGGCGCAGGGCGCACCGAGATCTGGCGCAGGCGGTCGCTGAGCATGACCTCGCCCAGCTCGGACAGAGCAGACAGGCCCTCGGTCAACAAGTGGAACAGGCTCTCGTCATCGCGCTCCTCAAATGCCAGGCCGCCCTCGTAAAAGTCGAAATACAGGGCAGCCGTGTCCATAACGCGAAACTCCGCCACCGTATCGCGGGGCGGAACGCCGGGGCGTTGCTCTTCGAAAGGACTGCCCGGAGCACCAAGACTAAAGAGATCTGCCGACCAATCGCCGTAGGCCACCGTAATCTTGCAGGTCACAAGACCATCGTCGACGCCAATCGCCATGGCAAAACTCGGCTCGGGCGCCACGGCGTCAAGTACGGCGGGAGCGGTCAGGTCGGTGTAGTCGCGCAAGATGGGCAGCGCCATGCGGCAGAACTCACCCACCTGGTCGGCAGCGATATGGACCGGCGTGCGGCAGGGCAACAAGTGCGATAGGAACGGCGCCGCATGTTGGGCAAACGCCGCGTCGGTACGGCGCGCGCGGCGCGTATCGACCAGATAGGCTGCGTCACCTGCGACAAAGCAGTACGTATCGGCCGGCAGGCGCAAGTCGTAGCTGCCTCCCGCCGCCGGTGCAATCTTGGCGGCAAGGAGCGGCGGGCGCTTAGCCGGGACTTCGCCCTCCCCCTGCGGCGACGGCTCGACCGCCACCTCGTAGGAGCGATGCGTCGTCGTCCCCCGCGACCAAGCAGGCTCAAAGGACATGGTCCTGCCGCGCAGCAGGTCCAGCACGGACACGATGGAATACTCGGATACCGGCAACTGACGCTCGGCAACAAAGCCGCTGCGAGCAAAGTCATACGATGCCGAGCGCGAACTCGTGATGTCGCTCAGGTAGGCGACCGTCATTGCGACAAAGTCGAGCAGCTTTGTCGACACGTCATCGAAAGCCTCGGGTACATGGGCAAACGTAAGCTTCTTGCCATAGGAGAACGTACCACCACGCACATAGGCATCGGCCATGCCGTCGATATCCTTAACCACGTAGGACACCGAACCGCAGCGAATGCGAAACTCGAGCGCCCAGTTAAAGCGATCGGCAAACAGCGGATTGTAGTACGGCACCAGCGAGGGCTCCAGCACCGCTTTGGGCGCATCGGGGTCAATGGTGCCGGCGAGCTTGCGACGCATGGCCGCGAGCTCGTCCATGCGCGCGTCCGAAAGATCGGAAAGCGCCGCCACAAGGCTCGGGCTCGTGGGGACGGGCGCAGGGAAGGGAAAGTTGGGGTTGACCGAAGATGCGCTAGGCGCGGGGCGTGCGGACTGTTTGGATTGTGCGGGCGGTGCCGTAAACGTGCGGACCGGCGTACGCAGGCCCTCGACAGGCTCGGCGCCACTGGCATCCAGATACGCCAACGCCGTGGCGATGGCGTGCTTGCACATGCCGGAATAGCGGAAGGCAGCGGGGCAATCGCAGTCGTAGTCAATAACCTCGTGCTCGTCCATATCGAGCGCCACGTGCGTCTTGTACAGGTCGCCGCGCGAGCCACGCACCGTGCCCTCGATGTTCACGTTTTTGGAGAAGCGCGAGCCGGAGTCCTCAAACGACAGCACGGCACCGTTGAGCATGAGCGAGCGCCCCTTCATAAAGGTGCTGCTAAGCGCCGCCTCCTTACGAAGCGCCTGCACAAACGTCCCCTGCGCCATCACTTCCTCCAATCTCACCCGGGGTAGCTAATTTGGGACGGGGCTATTTTAGCTACCCCCATATGTCGGTTGAGATGCATTCCGACCCCGACTCATTCGCCGTCAGTCAAAGGGTAGCTAAAATAGCCCCGTCCCAAATTAGCTACCCCGCCAACGCCGTCCTTAAATTACCGTCACTCTGCCTTGGTTACCCACAATCGCCTTTGCCTCTGCCAGCAGCGGAATCGAGCGTGCGTTGACCTTGGCCGGCACCTCGGCACGCAGTACGCGCCCGTCCACCTGCTCGATAAAGATCTCCACGCGGTCGCCGCCCGGGTTAGTGGTGAGCACCGTGGCCAGGCGCGCCATATTGCCCTGGCTAAAGCGGCTGTTGGGCACCATGACCTCAAACACCTTGGGCTTGTTGTTCTCCTCGTTGAGCTCGAGCGGCACGATCTCCTGCGCGATGATCTGGTCGCCGCGGTCCGAGCGCTCGAGCTTGCCCTTAATGCGCACAAACGCATCGGACAGCTGTGCGCCGGTCTCGGGATCGACCTCGCCGTATAGATACCCCTCGGCCTCCTTGTAGGTCTTGGGGAACACCACGACCGTGGCCTCGCCTTCCATGTCCTCGAGCTGCACGATGCCCATGGGGTCGCCGTTTTTGGTCACGCGCTTGGACACGCTCGAGACCATGCCGGCCCACCACAGCGCCTTACCCTCGGGAATCTCCTGGTTGATGGTGCCGCCCGTGGGGTTCTGTACTTCGTAGCCGGTGTCGATCTGCGAGAACGAGAAGTCGCGCGCCTTACTGAGCGCATACTCAAACGGGCGCAGCGGGTGGTCCGAGACATAGATGCCCAGAACCTCCTTCTCCTGGCTCAGCTTAAGGTGGCGGTCCCACTCCTGGCCATCCGGATCGGGCACGCTCACCTCAAAGCCCGAGCCCTCAACGTCGCCAAACATATCGAAGAACGAGGTCTGACCGCTCGCGCGGTCCTTCTGGCGCTTTACCGCGGCGTCGATGATGTTCTCGGGGTTGTTCTTGTCCACAAAGTGCATCATCTGGCGACGCGGATACCCCGTGGAGTCGAAGGCGCCTGCCTTGATCAGCGATTCGATCACGCGACGGTTGGCCTGGCTCGAGTCCACGCGCTCGACAAAGTCGTGCAGCGTCTTAAACGGGCCGCCTGCCTCGCGCTCTGCGATAATCGCCTGCGCCACGCCGGTACCCACGCCGCGGATGCCGGCCAGACCAAAGCGCACGCCCTCCTTGGTAGCCGTGAACTCGGTGCCGGACTCGTTGACATCTGGCGAAAGCACGGGGATGCCGTCGTGACGGCATGCCGAGACGTAGTGCACGATCTTGTCGGTCTTGCCCGTATAGGACGTCAGAACGGCCGCCATGTACTCGTGCGGATAGTGCGCCTTGAGCCACGCCGTCTGCATAACCAGGATGGCGTAGCCGGCGGAGTGCGACTTGTTGAAGGCGTAGGATGCGAACTCGAGAACATCGTCCCAAATTTTCTGGGCGACCTCGCGCGTGTAGTTGTTCTTGATAGCGCCGTTCATCCAGTGGTCGTAGGTGGTCTCGTCCGAGCCATCCTCCCAGTGCAGCACCGTCGACGTAAGCAGCTTAATCTTTTTCTTAGCCACGGGCTTACGGATACGCGAGTCCGATTCGCCCTTGGAGAAGCCGCACATCTCGACGGAGATGAGCATAACCTGCTCCTGGTAGACCATGGTGCCGTAGGTTTCGCCCAGGATGTCGTCCAGACGGTCGTCGTAGGAGACGGCCGGCTCCTTGCCGTTCATACGGTTGATGTAGGACGAGACCATGCCGGCGCCCAGCGGGCCCGGGCGGTACAGGGCGATCAATGCCACGACGTGTTTGTACTCGGTGGGCTTCATGTTCTTGATCGTGGCCGTCATGCCGGCGGACTCGACCTGGAAGACGCCGGCGGTGTGGCCGGAGCCCATGAGCTTAAAGATCTCGGGATCGTCAAAGGGAATCTCTTCCTCTTTGATGTCGATGCCGAAGTTCTTTTTGATGTTTGCCTTGGCCTTGGAGATAACCGTCAGCGTGCGCAGGCCCAAGAAGTCCATCTTGAGCAGGCCCATGTCGGCGACGGTATGGCCCTCGTACTGGGTAATCTCGACGCCGCCCTTGGTGTCGAGCTTGGTGGGCACGTGCTCGTTGACGGGGTCGCGGCAGATCAGAACGGCGCACGCGTGCACGCCCTCGCCACGGGTGAGGCCCTCGATCGAGAGCGCCGTGTCGATGATGCGGCGAGCGTCGTCGTCCTTTTTATAGGCCTCGGCAAAATCGGGGTTAAACAGATCCTCTTTGCCGGGTTGCTTTTCGAGCACCTGCTTGAGCTTGACCTTGGGGTCGCTCGAGACCATCTTGGACAGGCGCTGGCCCATGTAGACCGGGTAGTCCAGGACGCGCGCGGCGTCGTTGATGGCCTGCTTGGCCTTGATGGTCGAGTAGGTGATGACGTGGGTGACCTTCTCGGGGCCGTAGAGCTGACGAACGTGCTCCACGACCTCGAGGCGTCGCTCATCGTCGAAGTCCATATCGATATCGGGCATCTCGGTACGTTGCGGGGACAGGAACCTCTCGAACATCAGGCCGTTCTCGAGCGGGTCGAACGCGGTGATGTTCATGGCGTAGGCGACGATAGCGCCGGCGGCCGAGCCACGGCCGGGGCCGACGCCGATGCCGTTGTCCTTAGCCCATTGCACGTACTCGGCAACGATCAAAAAGTAGGCGGCAAAGCCCTTGTCGCAAATGACCTTGTATTCGTACTCAAAGCGCTCTTTGATGTTGACGCCACCGATCTCGCGCGTGGCCCAGTCGTCGCCATAGTGCTGGCGCAGGCCCTTCTCGCACTCGCGGCGGAACTGGCTCTCGTGCGTCTCGCCGGGATCGAGCAACGGAAAGCGCGGCAGGATGATAGAGTCCCAGTCCAGCTCAACGTAGCACTTGTCGGCGATCTCGAGCGTGTTGTCGCAGGCCTCGGGGCAATACGGGAACATCGCCCGCATCTCCTCCTCGGTCTTCATGTAAAACTCCGAGCCGGTCATGCGCATGCGGTTGGGGTCATCGACCTTGGCGTTCATGCCAATACACATGATGACGTCCTGCACGGGCGCATCCTCGCGGCGCAGGTAGTGGAAGTCGTTGGTGGCGATGACCTTGACGCCCACCTGCTTGGCGATGTCGATGAGCGTGCGGTCCATCTGCTCGTCAGTCAGGCCGTTGTCGGTGGTGATGCCGTGTTCCTGGATCTCGATGTAGAAGTCACCGGGCTCGAAGGTATCACGGAAGGTCTCGGCCCACTTGATGGCGCCTTTCATGTCGCCGCGGTCGATGTATTTGGGGATGATGCCCGCGATACAGGCGCTCGTGCAGATCATGCCCTTGGCATGGCGGCGCAGGTTGTCGAGCGTCACGCGCGGCTTGTAGTAAAAGCCCTGCACGGCGGCCTCGGAGACCGTCTGCATTAGGTTGACGTAGCCCTCCTGGTCCTTGGCCAGAAGGATCATGTGGTAGAGCTCGGGCTTGTGGTCGCGGGCAAGGGTCTCGTCCGGCGTAAAGTAGACCTCGCAGCCAAAGATGGGCTTGATGACCAGGGGCGGTTTGAGCTCGTCGATGTTGCCCTTCTCGTCCCACATGGCCATGTCTTTGACGTACTGGGCATGCTCGCGCGGGTTTGCCTCGGGGTCGGGCTCCACCAGCTCGTCGCGGCGGTCCTTTTCCAAGAAGGCCTTGTCGTGGCTCCAGGTTTTGTACTCGGGCGTGTTGTGATTGACGGCGTCGCAGGCCAGCGCCAGGTCGGGCACGCCATACATGTAGCCGTGGTCGGTAATGGCCACGGCGGGCATGCCAAGTTCAACGGCACGATTGACCATATCCTGGATACGGGTTGCGCCGTCGAGCATGGAGAAAACAGTGTGATTGTGCAGATGGACGAATGCCATGTGATGAGCTCCGATGCGGGTTCGTGTTCTGACTGAACGATTTTACCGCACGGCACGGACAGCACCCGAACCTAGCCAAACCAACACGGCTACTCACGCAGTTGCGGTGAAATGCGGACTGTTTGGCGGCTTTTTTGGCCAAAACAGTCCTTATTCCACCGCAAGTTATCTGAGGACTAGAAGTTGTAGGTGACTACTTGAGGTTCGGCGGGTTCGACGAAGATGGCTGGATTCGCCTGCTCCACGCGAACGAACTTGACCGTCACCGTCTCAAAGCCCGCCTTGTGCAACACGTCGGCGTAAACGCGCGCCTGCAGGGCGTGCTTCTCGAGCAGCTGGTCCGGCGTCTCGTCCGGCGTGCCGCCCGTCTTGTAATCGATGACCAGTGCGCGTGACGGATCGGCCGGGTCGGTCGCCAAAGCGTCGATGGCGCCTTCGGCATATGCACCGTAGCGGGCGATGTCCTCGTCCTCGCAGCCCAGCGAGAAGAACGGCACCTCGGCGCGAACGCACGGCCACGCGAACAGCTCGGCACGAACCGACGACTTGAGCCAGCGCTCCAGAGCGACATCGAAGCGCTCGCGCTGTTCTGGCGTCAGGTGCCACAGGCGAGCCAGGGCGTCGGCACGCTCAGCGGGCAGCGCATCGGCACCCATCTCGATGAGCCACTGGCAGGCGGCGTGGAAGGCCGAGCCCAGCGCCATGGGATTGCCGGCGGGCTCGACAGCGGCCACGTCTGCATCCGTCATCTCCGAGCCATCCGACTCTGCATCATCGCCGGACTCGTCCATGGGAACACGAGCCTCGGCGGCACGGTCTTCCGTCTCGGCATGGAGTGCCGCGGCGATTGACGAGTAGCTATACGAGTCACGCGCCGGGAACGGACAGATGCCCATGCGCACGCCCACTGCCTGGGGATACACAAGCTCAAACGAATCGGGCTTGGGGTCAGCAGGACCGGGCACAGTTGAGTGCGCAGCACTATCGGCGACATCGACATCGCCGCGAACAAGCCTGCTCTCGGCATCCAGTGAAGCGTTGGCTTCAAACGCCTGCTCGCCAAAGGTAAAGCCCGCGAGCGAAATGAGCTCGTAGTCGCCCGGCTGGGAGTTATCGAACACCAGGCGGTCGGCATCGAGCTGCGGCATGTCCAGAGCGTCGGTCGGCAAAATACGGCGCAGCACGTCGTAGGTCAGATCGGTCTCGACGTCGAAGGTCGGCACCGTCACCTTGCCACGGCTCACGCCGGCATCCATCGCCAAGATCACCAGCTCGCGCGCACGCGTCATGGCAACATAGAGCAAGCGGGCCCGCTCCTCGAGCGAAAGCCGCAGATCATCGTTGCGCAGGCGGGCAAATGCCTCGGCGGGAGAATCCGTCGCGCAGACGTCCTCCATGAGCTCCGGCGGCAGCCACAGCGACGTGCCCTTGCCCTTAAACGCATGCTCAAACTGCTTTTTGACGTCGTCGCCCTTCACAAAGGTTCCGTCGGCGAGCTTAACGCCGTCGAAGCGTGCCGGCAGTGCCACGACCTGCGCTCCGCCATCGACGCGACCCATCTGTGCCGCACCCGAGGACTTACGCACGCCAAAGCACTCGGCGACCGCCACGACCGGATATTCCAGACCCTTGGAGGCATGCACCGTCATGATGCGTACCGCGCCGTCACCCTCCTCGTTGAGCGCGCCCGGGGCCTCCTTGCCCGCCAAGAAGCGGTCGAAGGCCAGCGCGATGGAACGCGGCGAGTTGCCGAACTCGGCCTCAGCCTCAGCCACGGCGTCGAGCGCCTTGAGCACGTTGGCGGCAATGGCCTTGCCCTCGGGGCCGCGCTGCGCCAGGCGCACAAACCAGCCGGAGGCGTTGACCACGTCGCGCGCGATGGCGGCGAACGAATCGCGGCCCGCGCGACGAAGCGCATACCGCAGCACCTCGCGGGCGCGCTTCACAAGCGGCAAGTCTTGCAAACCCGGCACGTCGGAATCGCTCATGATGCCCATGTCGATATTCCGGCGCGAGGTCTCCCCTGTCTCGCTATCGAGCTTGGTCGCCAGCGCCAGGAACTCCTGAGCGCCGAGCGCAAACATCGGCGAGGCGAGCAGCGGCATAAGGCCCCGCGCCGTATCGGCCGGATTGGCGAGCGCACAAACCAGGGCGCGCACCGTCTGCACCTCGGCTGCTTGGGCAAAGACCGAGCCGCCCGCGATGACGCAGTCGAGCCCCTGATCGCGGAAGGCCTGGGCGTAGACGTCGGCGTTGGTCATGCGGCCCAGCAGCAGCACCATGCCGCCCTGGGGCTGGCCGGCATCGGCAAGCGCGCGGAATCGCTCGGCGATCGCACGGGCCTTGGCCTGTGTGCGTTCCTGCGTACTGCCGCCGGCAACAAAGAGGGCCTGGCGACGCGAGGCGTCTGCCACCAGCGTGTCCTTGCGGCCGTCGCTCGCCTCAAGATCCAAAAAGCCCTGCATCAGGCCGCCGTCATCGCCGTCGAAGACGCGTGCCACGTAACGCAGTACCTCGTCGTGGCTGCGGAAGTTGCGCACGAGTTTGACGAGTTCGCCGGCAGGGGCGTCGACCACGGCAGTCGCCTCGGGCGCGGCAGACGAGCCCACCTTGCGCTCCTGACGACGGAACACCTCGACCTCGGCGCCACGGAAGCGATAGATGGACTGCTGCGCATCGCCCACGGTGCACAGCGCGCGCTCCCCCGCACCCGTCAGGTAACGGATCAGATCGACCTGCATCTGGTCGGTATCCTGAAACTCATCGATCATGACCATCTTAAAGCGGCCCTCGTACGCAGCACGGATGGCAGGGTAATCGCGCAGGGCCTCGTAAGCCATACGCAGCAGGTCGTTATTATCGAGGGCGGACTGGGCAGCCTTCAGCGCGCGATACTCGGCCTCCACGGAACGGGCCAGGCCCACCAACGCATCGAGCGCCGGGCCACCACAGGCAAGCACGATATTGATAAACGCATCGGCGGCCTCGGCCTTGAGCAGCTCGACCTGCTCCTTGGGGAACGCCTTGCTCGCGCGCGGCATGGTGCACGACATCATGAGTCGCGCCGCATCGACCATGGTCTTGTCGCTCGCCTCGAACGCGTCGATGGCATCGAGCGCCGCCTGCGCCTTCTCGGTCGCGGCCTTGCTTGCGCCCAGCGCCGCGCGATAGGCATCGGCGAGTGCCGAGGTATCGGCCTGCCCGCGCGCCACGCACACGTCGTCCATACCGCCCGGCAACTGGCTCGACAGCTCCAGCAGGTCGCGCACCAGGCCCTTGATGGTCGTGCCGGTGCCAAAGGAACCGCCCTCGCCCGCCATGGGATACCAGGCATAGAGGGCCTTGAGCGATGCCGCGAGCTCGGGGGCGGCATCGGGCGCCGTCGCGCGGGCCAACACATGCTCAACAGCCTGGTCCATAAGCTCGTCGGTATCGGTGAGCACCGTGAACTCGGGGTCGATGCCCAGCTCCAGCGCATGCGCGCGCAGGATACGCGAGCACATGCCGTGAATGGTCGAGATCCACGCGTCGTCGACGGTCAGTGCTTCCTCGTCCATGCCCTCGTCGATAAGCGCACGGCGCACGCGGTCACGGATCTCGGCCGCGGCATCTTTGGTAAAGGTAATGGCGAGCACCTGGTCCAGATGCTCGACGAACGGACCTGATTCGGGCGAGAGCGCGTAGACGATGCGGCGCGTGAGGGTAAAGGTCTTACCCGAACCGGCGCCCGCCGAGACAAACAGCGGGCGGTCGAGCGTTTTGACAATCTGCAGCTGTTGCGGCATCAAAGTCGAAAGATCCATGGTCTACACGTCCCTCCTTACAAACGTTCCTTCGTGGTTATACGAGCAGCGCGCATGCGCGGCCTGAACCGACGCCGGGTCGACGGCGGCAACGTTGCCCGCCTCGAGCTCGCGCAGGCGCTCGGCGATGCCGGCCTCAACGCGATCGAGCAGGACGTCGAAGTCCATGCTGCCACCCTCGCCGGGGAAACCTTTCTTAAGGCCCGGGATGCGGCCGTCGCCGCGCTCTTCCTCGAGCAGCTCGGCGCTCGCGGCACCGCGCAACGCCGGCTTGCCGCCCTTGGTCGAAAAGTAGAGCGCCGCGCGGGTGTCCAAATCCAGCGCCCGGCGCATGGCCTGGGCGTAGATAAGCGTTTGGGTATGTGGTGGCAACCAGCGCGGATCGTCGATGGGCGCCGTGCCCGATTCCTCGTCGCGCACCGTAGGGTCGGCGAGCTTAAACTCCTCAACGCCCGTGCGATGCTTGTAGTCGATCACCACGGCACGATTCTCGGCGTCCACGTCCACGCGGTCGATGCGCCCGCCAAGCGGCCAACCGGCATACTCGACCTTGAGCTCGTTGAAGGTGAACTCCAGGTAGCGCGGGGCAAAGGGGGCAAGCGCCTCGGACTCGTAGGCAAGCACGCCCTCCAGCTGGGGCAAAATCTCGGCCACCTGGCGCTCCTCCACCGGGGAGAGCGGCACGAGCGGGCCCTCCGTGCCGCGCTTGCCAGCGTGCTCGGCCAACGTCTCGTCAAAGACCTCGTGCAGCAGCTCCTGTGCACGCGGCAGATTCTCGGGCGTCACGCGCTCCATGCCTTCTTGGGGCAGACGGGCATGCAGATGCTCCAGCACGTCGTGGACAAAGTTGCCCTTCTCCATGTTGCCAAAGCCCGCGTCGATCGACTGGGGCTTGACGCGATACGACACGAACCAGCACAGTGGACAGGTAGAATAGGCCTCGATCTGCGAGGCGGACGTCAGACGCGGCACGAGCGGCGCGTTCTCGCCCTCGCCATCGCGACGGCGCAGAACCAGATACGGAATGGCTTCATCGCTCAGGTGCTGAGGGGCTTCGCAGGTCACGCGCTCGCGCTTGAGGCCTTCACCTGCCGCGGGATCAAAGTCGGCGATGATATCGCCCTCGCCCACGCACGTGGGCTTGGCAGCGCCAGCGGCCTCGGCATGTGCCCGCAGCTCGGTCCATACGGCTGCCGGGTAGCACTCTCGCGCCTGGCGATCGTGTGTCACGCGGGCAAGCGCGACCGGACCGCTCGTCGCCTGCATTGCACGGCCAAAGCGCACGCGCAGCAGGGCGGCGGGCTCCAAAGACACGCCGTCGCGGCGCAGCTCGGTCGTCAACGTGGCAAGCGGGCCCTCTTCGTGCGAAAGCGGATAGCTGTCCAGGTCGACATCGGCAAACAGCACGGCATCGTAGCCGCCAGGACGCAAAACCGACGCATCGGCAAGCGACACGAAGCGCACTTGCGCCCGTGGCGTGCGATCGACCTCGTAGGTCTCGTAATCGTAAGCGGTGCTGCGCTTGTCCACCTTAGTTCGAACGCCGTCGAGAACCGGCACGGTCGCGGCCTGCGACACGTCGAGCGCGCGAGCATCGTTCATAAGGATGTCGATGGCATGGCGCAGCAAAGCCGTCTCTGCCTGACGACGGGCCTGGCCGTCAAGACCGCCTAGAGCGCGATCGGGCAGCGCCTCTGCAACGGCGAGCATGGCCTTGAGCGCCGTCACGGGTTTGTCGCGCCACAGCGCCTGAAACACGTCCGAGACCACGCACGGCACATTCTTAAACCAGTTATCGTCGCTGGCGGCCTTGCGGGCGCCCCTCACCTGGCCCTGCACGCTCTGCAGCAGGCTCTTGACGCCCGCAGCGGTCTTGCTGCGCGACAGGCGCATGTTCTTGTCGAAGCCGCGGGCGCTCGCGGCGTCGGCACCCGAAAGCGGACTGTAGATCCAGTCGGTAAGCTCCGGCGCGGGCCACCACTCGGTCTTTGACGCCATGCCCTCATCGGCGGCCTTCATGCGCTCGATCAGGCCGGCAAGCGCCGCAAACTGCCTGCCCGCGATGGACTGGGAAAACGCCGTGAACTCAGTTGTCTCGGCAGCGATATGACGAGCCGCCAGACGAGAGGCGAGCTCACCGAACAGCTGGGGTGCCCGGGCAGAAACGGCAAGCACGCGCACGGGGTCGGCAGAGGCGCCGTCGACCTCGGAACCCCGGCACGTTTTTACCAGATCATCAATTGCGTCCGCATAAGCATGAGCACGGGCATGGGGGCCAGCGACCTCAATAAAGGCAGGCTGAGCGGCGGTCCCGCAAGCGGCATCAGACGCGCCGACATCCTCCCCTAGCGGCGCGATCTCAAACAACACATCGCGGGCATCAAATGCCGCGGCAAGCTCCTCGCGCATCGCCGCCTGTTCGCGGGCAAGCAGCACGACGACCTCTCCCCCATTGTTCGCCACGGCAGACAGCAGCTCGAGCAGACCGTGCGTAAACGACGTGATACCGCGCACGCATACGGCGCGAGTGCACGCCGGCAGGCTATCGGCCAGGACACTGGTCATAATGTCAGCTGCCTCGCAGGGCTCAACCATATCTCGACGGTCCAAACCGCCCGCGTAGGCGCGCAAAAGCTCGAACACACGAGTCTCGGCATCGCTTTTTGGCTCAGGCTGGCAGTTGTCGCCACGGCATCGTTCGGCACCCGTCCCCGCAACGCCCGGCAACACGTCGCGGGCCATGCGCGCGAGCATGCGCACTGTGCCCTGACTGCGCGAAAGCGGCTGCAGGTCGGCATCGTCGAGACGCGTGACCATGTCCGAGAACAGCATCTGGCGCTGCAGGTTATCCACAAAGCTGCGGCCATCGCCCATAAGCTCCCACAGCGAGCGGAGCCACGATGTGGGCGTCTTGTAATCGATACCCAGTGAAACCCCGGCTTCTGCCGCATCATGACGGCACAAGTCGAGCTCGGCAAACGAGGGCGCCAACAGAACAGCGCGCCCGTGGCGGGCAACCAGGTCGGCCAGCAGCGCCGCCTCGGCATCGCTCAAATCCGTGCCGGCATTGGTGGTATAGATTCGAACAGGCATGGTCCTCCGCTCAAACTGTTCGCAATAATCAATGCATCCATCCTACCCGCCCACGCGGACACATTGCCACCACAGCTCCATCTTTTGGTACAAAGCAACCTGACCCCAACGAACCAGCCGATTGCGGGCATATAAAAACCGCCCCCGGAGGAGCGGTTTTGCACAATTCGTTTTTGTCGCTGGCCTACTCGCCATCCTCCAACTTAATGAGGATCTTGCGGTAGCCACCGTACTCGCCGTTCAGCGCCTTTGAAACGCGGCTCACCGTGGTGGACGAAGCGCCGGTACGGGCCTGAACCTCAACATAAGGCTCGCCCTCGTCCAAATAGCGCGCAACCTGCAAACGCTGAGAAAGGTCGCAAATCTCGCGCGGCGTGCAGATATCGGTCAAAAACGCTTGGATATCCTTCTCGTCGTCCAAAAGGCTAAATGCGTGGACCAGCTGCTTGACATCAGGCTTGTCAAACATGTTCTCGATATTCATCGATCACCGCCAAACCCGCCAAAAGGCATCGAAGTTGATACTGACATCGGGCATCGTTCGCCCGTTCTATGCAATAGGGCAACGCCTGTGGCTTTTGCCCGTAGCAGTGTAGCACACCACCAAACTAAAGCGACAAGACTCTCTGCCAGCGGCGCGTTTTTCAGGACGAACGCCGTTTAGAAACCATATGCGCACGTAAGCTCCACGAATATTTGAGACAATGGGCGCCCAAACACCGCGGCGCGCCCGCGCAACCATCCAGGTCGCCGCCGTAAGCCGCTTCACGCGACGCCAGCAATCCCGGCGCAAGAAAGGATTCACGCCATGCGCTTTATGCTTAACTGGCTCTTCACCTCGATCGCCATCGCGATCGCCACGTTCCTCGTCCCCGGTATCCAACCCTTCGGCTTTGCCGAGACCTGGGTCTGCTTTGCCTTTGTGGGACTGTTCCTGAACATTGTCGATTCGTTCGTCAAACCGTTCCTCACGGTCATCTCGCTGCCGCTCACGATCATTACGCTGGGCATTTTCCAGCTTGTCGTCAACAGCTTTATGCTTGAGCTCGCGAGCTACCTGTCGGTCAACCTGCTGGGCGTCGGCATCTCCATCGCCAGCTTTGGATCGGCCTTTATGGGCAGCATCCTGGTGTCCATCACGCGCAGCATCCTCGACAGCATCGCCGAGGACTAAAACGGCCATTCCGACCGTGTCCGTCTCAACAGCCCAAAACGAAGGCCGCCCATCGCAAAAATGGACGGCCTTCTTATTTTTCAAGTCTCAAAGGGCGAGAGAATCTACCATTTCCACCCCGTCCCCAAATGCGGCTTATAGGACAAAATGTGTGTCCCGATAGAACATCCGTTTCCATCCATTAATCCAGCCAGAACGGGTACGGGTCCCTGTGGTGGAGGTCCTCCCACACGGCCCTGTCGCCCCACTCCGGCCCTCCGTCCTCGCGCGACGGCGAGGCGGAGTAGACGCTGAACAGGAAGTCGATGTCCGCGTCGGTCGGCATCGCGGCGAGCTTCTCGCGCGCCGTCCTCGCGTCCCCCGAATGAGCGTGGCACCACCAGAACACCGCCTTAACGCGCTCGGCCGACGTCAGCCCCCGGTGGTTGCGCAGGACGGCCCTCAGCTGCGAGTTCACCCCTCCCTCGATCATGTTGTTGGTCGACGGCAGCGGGCCGGCCTTGGCAAGGGCGGGGTCGAGGTAGGTGAACAGCGTCCCCGCCGACACCAGCGACGACAGCGACGAGCGCGCCCGCCTCAGCCTCTCGTGGGTGCAGGCCCTCCTGCCGTCCACCACGGTCCTGTCCTCCAGGAAGTCGGCCCAGAACCCGCACCAGTCGAGGTAGCGCTCGACCCAGAGCTCCGCCCGGTGCAGCGTCTCGATGCCCATGAGGTCGCGCGCGACGAGGTAGAGCTCGCGCCCCGCCTGGAGCTTCGGCCGCGTCGTCGTGTAGCGCCTGACCTGCGAGAAGGCGTGGAAGGTGCACCTCTGGACCCTGGTGCGCGGCCAGGTCTCGCGCACGGCCTTGGCGAACCCGCTCCCGCCGTCGGTGACGACCACCTCGGGCGCCGGGATCGGCGCCATGAGGGCCGACCACGCCCTCGAGTTCTCGGACCTGGCCATGTACCAGGAGACCACCCGCTCGCCGCTGCAGCATATGAGCACGACGAGGTCGCGCGCGACCCAGATCCCGTCGACGTAGAGCACGCGGTGGAGCTCGCCGTCGGGGACGGGCATGGGCCAGACCTCCCAGAACTCGGCCGTCCTGCGCCTGAAGGACCGCCCGCCGCCCGGCATCGCGGCCTGCGAGTCCTTCGAGAGGAGCCACCCGAGGAACTCCTCGAGCCTCGCCGCCGTGTCGTCGTACCTCACCGTCGTCGACGCGCCGCAGGCCGTGCACCTCCACCGCTGGGACCCCGATGAGGTCCTGCCGTTGCGCTTGGTCCGACCGCCGCAGTAGGGGCAATAAACGGCCTTCATGGGCACCTCTTCCGAAAGAGTATTTAACGGTTCCGGAAAAGGTTATCTACCTGCGGGAACGATAGGCAACCGGACACACATTCTGTCCGAGCGGTTAAAAGCGGGCACGGAATTTAAACGGCTGAAAAAGGGGCATCGACCTGCGCCGATGCCCCTAAAGTGGACACACATTTTGTCCTATAAGCCCCAAATGCAGGTGTGGGTTAGATGACGTAGTCGTAGCCATGGTTGGGAGCGACTAGTTGATCGAGCGTCACACCGTCGAGGTAGTCGTTGATGAGCTTGTCCAGGTTCTTCCACACGTCGAGCGTGGGACACTCATCCGAACGCGAGCAGCCCTTGCAGTCGCCATCCAGGCAGGCGACCGGCGCCAGACTGCCCTCGGTCAGGCGCAAGATCTCGCCCACCGTGTACTGCTCGGGCGGGCGCGTGAGCACATAGCCGCCGCCCTTGCCACGCATACCCGAAAGCATGTTGGCGCGCACGAGCGTAGCCAAGATGTTCTCCAGATATTTCTCGGAAATCCCCTGGCGCGCCGCGATCTCTTTGAGCGGGATGCGACCGGCTGCCTGGTGCTCGGCCAGGTCGACCATAACGCGCAGGGCATATCTGCCCTTAGTAGAAACCAACATGTATAGTGCTGCCTTTCGGTCATTTAGTCCGTAGAAATTCTAGCCGAAAAATTTGTTTTGAAAATACCCGTTCCGGTCAAGATGGTTAATCGACTCGTAATAATCTTCTATTTCCTATTGCGTTACTAGG
>JAHYYO010000030.1:0-18790 GCA_019424925.1 Collinsella sp. | reverse complement strand
CGGGGCCGTTTGGGTCGGTGGGGACGGTTTCGGCTGCTCGTGACATGATGGTCTTACGTAAGCAGTCGGCGAAGACGCGTGAGCCGGCGCCGGCTACCAGCGCTCGGACGCCTTGGCGACGTTCCCAGAGGTTGTTGAGGATATGCTCGACTTGTACGAGCGGATCATCGAGCGGTGTGCCATCGTCGTCGAGGGCATGGGTGCAAATGTCGCTCACGAGTTCGGACAGTAGGTCATCTTTGCTCTTGAAGAGGCCGTAGAACGTGGCCCGACCAACATGGGCGCGAGCGATGATGTCGCCGACGGTGATCTTGCCGTAGTCCTCCTCGCGCAGGAGCTCGGAGAATGCTGCGACGATGGCGGTGCGGCTTTTTGCCTTGCGGGCGTCCATGGCTATGCGTCCGCGTGAACGAGCAGGCAGCGGAGCGTGCCGGAGCAACCCTCGTAGGGGCGTTTGCCGGCGCCGTAGCCGACGGCTTCGATGCGGTAGCGTGAGGGCAGTTGGTCGGACGTGCGCAGCGCGGTGACGATGGCGGCGCCCGTGGGCGTCACGAGCTCGCCGGCGACCGGTGCAGGCGTGAGGGCGATATTGCCCGCCTGACACAGGTTGACGACAGCGGGGACGGGAATGGGCATGAGGCCGTGGGCGCAACGGATGGTTCCGTGGCCCTCGGAGAGAGACTCGACCACGATATCCTCAATACCCAGATCGTCGAGGCAGATGGCGACAGAGCAGACGTCGACGATGGAGTCGACGGCGCCCACCTCGTGGAACATGACGGTCTCGGGCGTTTTGCCGTGAGCCTTTGCCTCGGCATCAGCGAGTACGGAAAAAATGGCGAGGGCACGACGCTTGGCACCATCGCTTAGCTGTGAGCCGTCGATGATGGCGGTGACATCCGCCAAAGAACGGTGGTGATGGTGGTGGGCGTGGTGATGGTCCTCATGGCCATGACCGTGGGCCTCATGGTCATGATCGTGGCAGTGCTCGTGTTCGTGCTCGCCATGGTCATGATGGTGGTGCTCATGCTCGTGCGTGTGCTCGGCAGCTGCTTCGTTGCCGTAGAGCCAGGCCATATCGTGATCGTGGTTCTCGAGCTCCTCTGCCAGCTGAACGTCAAAGTCGCAGGCGTCGATGCCATACTTGTTTGCGCGCGTGACGGCGATCGTAAAGCCGTCGACCGGCAGCGTGGCGAGCTGTTCGCGCAGGTGCTCCTCGCTGGCGCCCAGGTCGAGCAGGGCCGCGACGGTCATATCGCCGCTGATGCCCGAGGTGCCGTCGATGATAAGCGTGTGCTGATGGTTGGACATGAAATGCTCCTTAGCGGGCGCAGGACGTGCCGGCGCTCAGATGATTGATAAGACTTGCCTGGTAGGCGGCACCAAAGCCGTTGTCGATATTGACGACCGAAACGCCGCTGGCGCAGGAGTTGAGCATGGCGAGCAGCGCGGCTACGCCACCAAAGCTCGCGCCGTAGCCCACGCTGGTGGGAACGGCGATGACCGGACAGCTCACCAGACCGCCGACAACGCTCGCCAGTGCGCCCTCCATGCCGGCGATGGCGATGACCACCTGTGCCTGAGCAAGTTCCTCGGCATGCGCGAGCAGACGGTGCAGGCCGGCGACACCCACGTCGTAGAGGCGGTCGACCTCGTTGCCATAGAACTCGGCCGTCAATGCGGCTTCCTCGGCGACGGGCAGGTCGCTCGTGCCGGCGCAGGCGACGACGATGCGTCCGTTGCCAGTGGGGGAGGGCTTGCCTCCCACGAGGGCGAGCTGTGCGTCCGGGACATATCCCAGGTCGATGCCGTTGTCGAGGAGCTCCGAGGTGCGGGCTGCCTTTTTGGCGTCCAGGCGCGTGACCAGGATGCGCTCTTGGCCGGCATCGTGCAGCGCTTCGATAATGGCGGCAATCTGCTCGGCGGTTTTACCGGCGCCGTAGACAACCTCGCCGGCTCCCTGGCGCACCCCGCGCGAAAGATCGAGCTGCGCAAAACCCAGATCGGCGGTCGGCGCCGTCTGGATGCGCGTAAGCGCGTCGGCAGGGGCGACTGATCCGCCGGCAACATCGCTCAGCAGCTGCTCAAGATCTCGCTTATCCATATATGTTCCCTTCGACGGCGCAAAGTCTAGCACTCAAAGGGTATGTTTCCGAACACTAAGACAAAATTGTTCGGAAACTATAGGACAGACTGATTCAATTGTTAGATGGATCGGCTAGTCGCGCAGGATGATGTCCATGGCGAGCATCAGGTTGCGCTCGTCGATGGCAAACGGGGCGGCCTCGCGCGTCTTGGGCTTGGCGCAAAACGCGATGCCCGTGCCCGCGGCCTGAATCATGGGGATGTCGTTGGCGCCGTCGCCGATCGCGACGGTATGGGCCATATCGACACCGCACTCAACTGCCCAATCCAGCAGCTGGATGAGCTTGGACTCCTTGGTCACAATGTCTGCCGCCAGCTTACCGGTGAGCTTGCCGTCCACGACCTCCAGGCGGTTGGCCAGGCAAAAATCGATGCCCGCGGCGGCCACGATCTTGTCGGCGACCTCGTGAAAGCCGCCGCTTACCACGCCGACCTTCCAGCCCTTGCTGTGCGCCGATCGCACAAGCTCCAGCGCGCCGGGGGTAAACGTCACGCGCGCAAAGGTGCGCTCGAACACACTCTCATCCAAGCCGGCAAGCAGCCCCACGCGTTCCTCGAGCGCCTGCTTAAAGTCAAGCTCGCCGCGCATGGCGCGTTCGGTGATCTGTGCAACTTGCTCGCCCACGCCGGCCTCTTCGCCCAACAGGTCGATGACTTCCTGGTTGATGAGCGTGGAGTCGATATCCATAACGATGAGGCGTGCGGTCATGACGGGCCTTTCCGAGTGCGGTTGTATTGGGGCACATTGTCGCACGCGGCGCGCCTTGGCGACGGCCAGGCCGCGTCAATTGTTTCGTCTCCGTCAAGTCTTTGAACAAGAGCTACTTTTTCGCGGCACATCGACGCGGGTGCGATAAGATAGAACGCCATGTCCGGCTGCGCGGTTTACGCAGGCTGGGCAAATCTGTACGACGCCGCCCGGAACGACACGGGGCGGCACAGATCCATAAAGGAGGATCACTGGTATGAGCCAGACCCGTCCCATCGATGAGCATTCCATGCACACCCGTACCTGCGGCGAGCTTCGCTTCGAGAACGTGGGCGAAGAGGTCACCCTCACCGGTTGGGTGAGCCGTCGCCGCGACCACGGCGGCCTTATCTTCTGCGACCTTCGCGACCGCGAGGGCATCACGCAGCTCACCTTCGACCCCGAGCACTCTGACGGCGACGCCTTTAAGATCGCCGAGACCATGCGTCCCGAGTGGCCCATCAAGATCCACGGCGTCGTGCGCGCCCGTGGCGAGGAGACCACCAACGCAAAGCTCGCGACCGGCGAGATCGAGGTTCTGACCGACCACGCCGAGGTGCTCAACACGTCCGTCACCCCGCCGTTCCAGATCGAGGACGGTATCGAGACCAGCGAGGACACCCGCCTGCGCTATCGCTATTTGGACCTCCGCCGTCCCGAGATGATGGCCAACCTCAAGCTGCGCTCCGACTTCACCTTTGCCATTCGCGAGGCGCTGCACAGCCGTGAATTCATGGAGGTCGAGACGCCCTCCCTGTTCAAGTCCACGCCCGAGGGCGCCCGCGACTTCATCGTCCCCAGCCGCATCCAGCCGGGTAACTTCTACGCCCTGCCGCAGTCCCCGCAGCTCCTGAAGCAGCTGCTCATGGTCGGTGGCGTTGAGCGCTACTACCAGGTCGCCAAGTGCTTCCGCGACGAGGACCTGCGTGCCGACCGTCAGCCCGAGTTCACCCAGGTCGATATCGAGATGTCCTTCGTGGACCAGAATGATGTCATGAGCGCGCTCGAGGAGGTCCTGGCCGATGCCTTCGGCCGCATGGGCGTCGAGATGCCCACGCCGCTGCGTCGTATGAACTACTGGGAGGCCATGGACACCTATGGCTCCGACAAGCCCGATACCCGCTATGGCATGCACCTGGTCGACCTGACCGACATCTTTGCCAACTCCAAGTTCAAGGTCTTTGCGACCGCCGCAAACGAGGAGGGTTCTGTCGTCAAGGCCATCAACGCCAAGGGCGCCGGTGCCTGGGCGCGTGCCAAGATCGATAAGCTCTCCGGCGTGGCCTCCACGTTTGGCGCCAAGGGTCTGGCCTGGATCGCCTTCCGCGAGGACGGCTCCATCAACAGCCCCATCGTCAAGTTCTTCTCGGACGAGGAGATGGCGGCTCTGCGCGAGCGCATGGACGTCGAGCCCGGCGACCTTGTGATGTTCGCCGCCGGCCCGCGCCTGCTCTCTGACGAGATTCTGGGCGGCATGCGTTCTCACATGGCCAACGCACTCGAGATCAAGCGCGAGGGCCACGACTTCCTGTGGGTCGTCAACTTTCCGCTGTTCCATTGGGATGAGGACCGCAAGGCCTATGCTGCCGAGCATCAGCCCTTTACCCTGCCGACCGAGACCGACATCGCCAAGATCGAGGCCGATCCGTTGGCGGCCGGTTCTTGCACCTACGACTTTGTCATGGACGGCTTTGAGGCCGGCGGCGGCGGTATGCGTATCCACAACGCCGAGATGCAGATGTCCATGCTCAAGCTCCTGGGCTTTACCGAGGAGCGCGCCGAGTCTCAGTTCGGCTTCCTCATGGAGGCGCTCAAGTTTGGTGCGCCCCCGATGGGCGGTTTCGCTCTGGGCCTGGACCGCGTGTGCATGCTGCTCACCGGCTCCGATTCCATCCGCGACGTCATGGCATTCCCCAAGACGGCCAGCGGCTCCGACCTCATGTCGGGCGCCCCGAGTGCCGTTTCTGGCGCCCAGCTCAAGGACGTCAGCCTGCGCCTGATGTAGGCGAGCGGCTACCTATTGTCTGTAACGAGGGAAGGACATGTGCCTTCCCTCGTTTTTTATGTGCCGAGGTTGTGAGGGCATAGGGTGACTGGGCGTCGCGGAAACTGCGGCCCAGAATCCAGCCAAATAACGGGACGCACTTTCCGGTCGAGCTTCTGGCGGGCCTCGACAAGCATCTAACGCTACAATAACTACCACGTGGCTGGGTTTGCCGGCCGAATGTGCGATGCCGCGGGAGGGGACATGGTCGAGTTTACAAAGACGATTAAAGATCCGTTGGGACTGCATGCCCGCCCGGTTGCGCTGCTTTACGACATCATTGCCAAGCATCGTAGCAACGTATCGGTCAGTATCGGCGATCGCCATACCGACGGCCGCGATGTAATGGGGCTCATGGCTCTCTACGGCGAGTGCGGCGAGGACATCATCTTCCGCGTTTCGGGCGTAGACGAGGCTTCCTGCGTTACGTCGATCAGAAACCTCTCGCTTTAACCGCAATAATGTGGCAAAGGGGCAGTCCCCTCTGTTGCATAAATTGGTATGACAAGACACCGCAAAGAGATGGTCTTTGCGGTGTCTCTTTTGTTTCGTATAGGAAACTTTTTCGAAAACTGAATAGGGACTCTTTCCAAAAAGTTAACCACGTGCTAGTTTACTAAAGCGAACATAGATGTGGTTAACTTTTACCACGTCGATGTTGAGGACGAACCGACGTTAGGAGCTCACTCATGTCTTGCGGACCGCAGATGCCGGCAATGCCGCTTTCGATGGTAAAAGCGGGCGAAACCGTGCGTGTGTCTCGTGTAAAGGGCAATGAGGATATGAAGCACCACCTTAAGGACCTCGGCTTTGTCGAGGGGAGCGAAATCCACGTGGTGAGCTCGAGTGGCGCCAACATCATCGTCACGGTGCTGGGCGCTCGCTTTGGCATCGATTCCAAGGTTGCCATGCACATCATGACCGTCGGTTAGTCCGCAGCATTTAAAAACTGAAAGGGGGACAAGTAAATGAAGACGTTGGGTGACGTTAAGGTGGGCGAGAGCTCCACGATCGTCAAGCTTCACGGTGAGGGCGCGCTGCGCCGCCACCTTATGGACCTGGGGCTCATCAAGGGCACTTCGTTCAAGGTCGTAAAGGTTGCACCGCTCGGAGATCCGGTCGAGATCAACGTGCGTGGCTACGAGCTCTCCATCCGCAAGGAGGAGGCTGCCGTCGTCGAGGTCCAGTAAGGGCCGGCGGCACATATTTCTGCAGATAAAGTTAGGTTTTTCTAACTCAATAATGCAGTGTTGAAGCACATTATCCAGCCTGCGCGGAGAAAGCAGCGCAGGCACACAAGGAAGAAGGATTGAATGGCGGATTCTCAGATCCATGTCGCGCTGGCGGGTAACCCCAACTGCGGCAAGACCACGCTTTTCAACCTGATCACCGGCGCCAACGGCTACGTTGGCAACTGGCCCGGCGTCACGGTTGAGAAAAAGGAGGCCAAGCTCCTAAGCGACAAGAACGTTACCATCACGGACCTCCCTGGCATCTACTCGCTTTCCCCCTACAGCCCCGAGGAGCAATGCTCGCGCGATTACCTCATGAGCGGCGAGCCCGATGTTGTCGTCCAAGTTGTCGATGCCACCAACCTCGAGCGTAACCTGTACCTGGCGCTTCAGGTTATCGAGACCGGCCTGCCCGTGGTCGTTGCCCTCAACATGGCCGACCTGGTCGAGAAGAACGGCGATAAGATCGACACGGACAAGCTCTCCAAGAAGCTCGGCTGCCCGGTTATGATGATCTCCGCTCTTAAGAACAAGGGCATCAAGGAGCTGTTCGAGCAGGTCAAGAAGTCCGCAGCTTCCAAGGGCCAGGTGCCGGAGCACAAGTTCGACTCCTCCATCGAGGACGTTCTGACGCACATCGAGAACAACCTGCCGGCAAGCGTCCCCGCCAACAAGCGCCGCTATTACGCCGTCAAGCTGTTCGAGCGTGATGCAGACGCCTGCAAACTCATCAACCTCACCAAGGAGAAGGCCGCTCGCGTGGAGGAGCTGGTCGCCCAGTGCGAGCAGGACTGCGACGACGATGCCGAGTCCATCATCACCGGTGAGCGCTATGGCGTCATCGCGCACATCATCGACGAGTGCATGACCAAGGCTCCGGCCAAGATGAGCACCTCCGAGAAGATTGACCGCGTGGTTACCAACCGTATTCTGGGCCTGCCGATCTTTGTCGTTATCATGTTCTGCGTGTACTACATCGCCGTTTCCACCCTGGGTGGCACGGTGACCGACTTCACCAACGATCAGCTCTTTGGCACCGACGGTTGGTATGTGCTCGGCCAGGGTCGCGACGCCTACGATGCAGCCGTCGAGGCTGCGGGCGACAACGCCGATTCGGTCGACCCGGCGCAGTACGGCCCCTATGTCCCCGGCATCACCACCGTGGTGCACGACGCCCTTGTGGCGGGTGGCACCGAGGACGGCGGCCTGGTCGATTCGCTGGTCTGCGACGGCATCGTCGGCGGCCTGGGCGCCATCTTCGGCTTTGTGCCGCAGATGTTCCTGCTCTTTGTGATGCTGTCCTTCCTGGAGGACTGCGGCTACATGGCCCGCGTCGCCTTCATCATGGACCGCGTGTTCCGCCGCTTTGGCCTGTCCGGTAAGTCGTTCATCCCCATGCTCGTGTCCTCGGGCTGCGGCGTCCCCGGCGTCATGGCCACCAAGACCATCGAGAACGAGAAGGACCGCCGCATGACGGTCATGACCACCACGTTCATTCCCTGTGGCGCCAAGCTGCCGATCATCGCCCTGCTCATGGGTTCCATCATCGGCGATTCTTCCACCACCGCGGCGTGGATCAGCCCGCTCTTCTACTTCCTGGGCGTCTTTGCCGTCATCGCCTCGGGCCTCATGCTCAAGAAGACGAAGCTCTTCGCCGGCCGCCCGACGCCGTTCGTTATGGAGCTTCCTGCCTACCACTTCCCGGCGATCCGCTCTTGGGCGCTGCATGTGTGGGAGCGCTGCTGGGCCTTTATCAAGAAGGCCGGCACGGTCATCTTTGCCTCCACTGTCGTGGTTTGGTTCCTGTCCAACTTTGGTAGCTACAACGGCGCCTTTGGCTTCCTGCCTGCCATGGAGGGCATCCCCGAGGAGTTCATGGACTACTCCGTGCTCGCCATGCTCGGCAACCTGGTCGCCTGGATCTTCGCCCCGCTCGGCTTTAGCACCTGGCAGGCAACCGCGCTGACCGTCTCTGGCCTCGTTGCCAAGGAGAACGTCGTCGCCACCGCCGGCTCACTGCTCTCCGTTGCCGACGCCGCCGAGACCGACCCGAGTCTGTGGACCGCGTTTGCTGGCATGTTCCCGACCATGGGCGCTTGCGTTGCCTTTGGCGCGTTCAACCTGCTGTGCGCTCCGTGCTTTGCCGCCATGGGCACCATCCGCAACCAGATGGACTCCGGCAAGTGGACCGCGATTGCCATCGGCTACGAGTGCGCCTTCGCTTGGGTGATCGGCCTGTTCATCAACCAGTTCTACAACCTGCTTGTCCTTGGGCAGTTTGGCTTCTGGACGGTTGTGGCTATCGTGCTGCTGGTCGCAATGCTCTTCCAAATCTTCCGTCCTATGCCCAAGCACGCTTGGACCGACGAGGACGAGACCAACACTGCTTCCGCCGCGGTTTCCGCCTAAGTCCGAATAAGGATTAGCCCCTTTTCACGAGCCCGGGTGTCCCAGCGACACTCGGGCTTTTTGGTGCAATGGGGTCAGGTTTGTTTGCGCCAATCTTAGGAGATGTGGCGTTTCCGCAGATAAAACCGACCAAAATATACCTGTCCCTTTTTGGCAGGTGGAGAATGGAGTAAAGTAAGTGGTGGTTAACTAGAGGAGGCTTGCTATGGCACCTATCGATATTGTTGTACTGGCTGTTATCGGCATTGCGTTTGTCGCCGTGTGCGTGCGCATCTACCGCAAGGGCACCTGCGCCGACTGCGCCCAGGGTGGCGTTTGCACGGGGCATTGCTCCAACAAAAAGGCGTGCGCCGCACTTAAGGGCGTGGACAAAATCGCCGAAGACTTGGGCCGCGGTATTCATTAGTCGACCGGCGTTTGGGTATGTTTGGCTGCGGATGCGGCAGTTGCTGATACGATAAGTACGTTAGCAACTGCCGCCGAGCGGCTCAAACGAAAGGAAGCCTGTATGGAGTCATCCGCCTACCCGATGCTCTTTAGCCCGATCAAGGTCGGTACGACCGAGGTCAAGAACCGCGTCTTTATGCCGCCGGTGTCCACCAACCTGGCCGATCATGGCTATGTGACCGACGACTTGGTCGATCATTACCGTGCCCGTGCCAAGGGCGGCGTTGGCCTGATCATCACCGAGGTCGTGACGGTCGAGCCCACCTATACCTATCTGCCGGGTGACATGTGCTGCTACGACGACACGTTTATCCCCGGTTGGGAAAAGCTCGCCGCGGCCGTCCACGAGTACGGCTGCAAGATCATGCCGCAGCTCTTCCACCCCGCCTACATGGCCTTTAACATTCCGGGCACGCCGCGCCTGATCGCTCCGTCCTTTGTGGGGCCGTCCTATGCCCGCGAGGCACCGCGTCCTATCACGGTCGACGAGATCCACGAGCTCACGCATCAGTTTGGCGACGCTGCCGTGCGTATGCAGAAGGCCGGCGTCGATGGCGTCGAGGTCCATGCGGCACACGCCCACGGTATGCTCGGCGGCTTTTTGACTCCGCTCTACAACAAGCGTACCGACGAGTACGGCGGCTCGCTCGACGCTCGCATGCGCTTCTTGCTCGAGGTCATCGCCGAGATTCGCGAGCGCTGTGGTAAGGACTTTATCATCGACGTCCGCATCTCGGGCGATGAGTACACCGATGGCGGCCTGACCCTCAACGACATGATCTACGTCTCGCGTCGCCTGGAGAAGGCCGGCGTCGACATGATTCACGTGTCGGGCGGCACCACCATCAAGCGCGGCTCCGCGATTCCCGCCGCCGGTACGCAGCAGGCCTCGCACGCCGCTTGCTCGCGTGAGATTAAGAAGCACGTGAACATTCCCGTTGCCACGGTCGGCCGCATTAACGAGGCTTGGATCGCCGAGGAGCTGATCGAGGACGGCGCTGCCGACATCTGCATGATGGGCCGCGCCAATCTGTGCGATGCCGAGTTCTGCAATAAGGCCGCTGCCGGCAACGCCGACGACATCCGCCCCTGCATCGGCTGCCTGCGCTGCCTGAACGGCATTATGTTCGGCAAGCGCATCTCCTGCACCGTCAACCCGGACGTGGAGCGCGACGAGGCTGGCTACGAGCCTGCCGCCGAGGTCAAGAACGTGCTCGTTGTGGGTGCTGGTCCTGCGGGCATGGAGGCTGCCTACATTGCTGCCAAGCGCGGCCACAACGTGGTGCTCGTGGATAAGCAGGACGAACCGGGCGGCGAGATGCGCATCGCAGCCGTTCCGCCGGCAAAGCAGGAACTCACCCGCGTGATTAAGTATCAGTACCGTCGCCTGGCCGAGGCCGGCGTGAAGTGCGTATTTGGCACCGAGCTTTCGGCCGAGGACATTCAGCGTGACTACGCCGGCTACGAGGTCGTCCTGGCTTATGGCGCCGAGCCCATCGCTCCGGCCTTCATGCAGGGCTTTAAGCAGGTTATGACAGCTGACGACCTACTGGGCGGCAAGGCCTTCCCGGGCAAGAAGATCGTCATCGTGGGCGGCGGCACCGTCGGTTGCGAGACGGCCGATTATCTGGCTCCGCTGGTCAACGACCTGTCGCCGGCCAACCGCGATGTCACCGTCATCGAGATGACCAAGACGCTCGCCGCCAACGAGGGCGGCGCCGGTCGTGCGGTGCTTATCACGCGCATGCTCTCCAAGGGTGTCCACGTGCTGACCGAGGCCAAGGTGACCGAGATTACCGAGGACACTATCAGCTACGAGAAGGACGGTGAGATTCACACCATCGCCGATGCCGATACGCTGGTGCTTGCCATGGGCTACCGCCCCAATACCAAGCTGGCCGATGACCTTGCCGCTGCCGGCGTTGCCATCCACGTGCTGGGCGATGCCCAGAAGTGCGGAAACATCCGCGACGCCATTGGCGACGGCTACAAGATTGCCTGCGAGCTCTAATCAATCCCTTGGCGCATGAGGAGGGGCGTCTCTGCGCCATCCGATAGCAAAACAGCGGTGGTGTCCCGGGTTTCGGGATGCCGCCGCTTGCTCTTGTGATCCTGGCGACGCGAGCGCACCCCCATTTCACCTCAGCTGAAGGAATGGGGGATGCGATAGTATTACGGGTGATATTCGACAAACCGTGGGCTTCATCCGAGGGCTTTATGGAACAACACCAGCATTATCAGAGCCTGCAAGACCAGGCATACAACGCACTGCGCTCCAAGATCATCTATGCTGAGCTCAGGCCCGGCACGCGCCTTTCGGCGATTGGTCTGGAAAAGGAGACGGGGATCGGGCGCACGCCCATTCGCGAGTCCTTTGTGCGCCTGCGCGAGCAAGAGCTGGTGGAAACGCGTCCCAAGAGCGGCACCTACGTCTCTAAGATCAGCATGGAACACGCCGAGAATGCCTGTTTCTTGCGCGAGAAACTCGAGAGAAGCGTGCTTATTAAATGCTGCTCTGCCGCCACGCCCGAGCAAAAGCATCGGCTCGAGCAGATTCTTGCCGAGTCCGAGTCGCTCGACCATAGCGAGACGCGTCGCTTTTTCGATCTGGACAACCTGTTTCATGAGACGTGTTTTGAGATTGCCGGTCGTCACATGCTGTGGAATTGGATGAAGAGCGTCAACACGCATTTTGAGCGATACAACTGGTTGCGTATGGTGTCGCAGGACCTGGATTGGGAGCCGATTCGTCGGCAGCATCGCCGGATTCTCGAGGCCATTAAGAGGGGCGATACCGACACGGCGAGCTATCTGGCAGAGACGCACTTGCACCTGATGCCCGAGGAGCAGGGCCCGGTTATCGCCTTGCATCCCGACTACTTTGAGCTGTCCAAAGACTCGTCTATCTAGCCCATCACTGCATCTGCTCGAGACGCAAAAACGATGCTGCTCACCCACAGCGTTTTGCAACTGAGAATTTTAAAAAATGCCTAAAATGGCTCAGACCGCCGACAATTGGGAAACGGGGTGCGTTATGGCGCAGATGAGAATCAAGGACATTGCCGCCGAGGCGGGCGTGAGCCCGGCCACGGTCTCGCGCTATCTCAACAACCGCCCCGGGCAAATGACCGAGGAAACCCGTGCTCGCATCGCGGCGGTTATCGAGCGCACCGGCTATCGCCCGCGTGCCGCCGCGCGCAATCTACGCAGCTCGCGCACCAACCTCATCGGCGTGATCCTGGCCGACATCGCCAACCCGTTCTCCAGCGCCATGCTCGAAGGGCTTTCCGTCAGCGCCGCCGCGCGCGGCTGCTCGCTCATGACGGCCATTAGCGGCAACGACCCCGCTAAGGAAGCGGAGTCGCTCACCAGGCTTATCGACGCCGGCGTGGACGGCCTGGTCGTCAATACCTGCGGCGGTAACGACGAGGCAATCGCCGCGGCAGCGGGGCGCCTGCCCGTTGTGCTGCTCGACCGCGATGTTGCTGCCGGCGGTGTCGATCTGGTGACATCTAACAACCGTGAGCTGGTCGCTGGCTTGGTAGACGCCTTGGCTGCTGCGGGCAGCGAGCGCCTGTGCCTGCTCACCGAGGCGAGCGACGACAGCCCCGTGCGTCGCGAGCGCGCCGAGGCCTTTACCGACGAGCTGTCGCGACGCGGCCTTGCGGGCGAGGTTATCACCTTGGCCGATGGCGGTGCCACTGGCGTTGGCCGCTTGGACGAGACCATCCGCGGCTATGCGGGCAAAAGACTCGGCCTTATCGCTGTCAACGGCCTGGTCTTCCTGCGCCTGACCGAGGCGCTGGCGCAGCTTGGTCCCTCGCTGCCGGCGGGGCTCAAGATCGCGACGTTTGACGACTACCCCTGGAACCATGTGCTCTTTGGCGGCGTGACCACGGCCGCGCAGGACACCCTTACCATTGCCGAGCGCGTAGTCGAGCGTCTATCCGAGCGCATCGACGTCGTTACCACCACCGTGGGCGAGGCCGCAAAGCTGGCGCCCAAGTGCATCGAGATCCCCGGCCACATCGAACACCGCGCCTCGACCTCGCGCTAGCCGTTCGTTCGCAACTGCCTGTTCGCGCACGTTTTTTGAGCGCTTGATACGCTTTAACCCTGCGGAAACATTTTTCTGCGATAGTATCTGCGATATAGACCAGTCGAAACCCGCCCGAAAGAAAGGGGAGCGACATGAACCAGCAGAACATCGATTACGTACTCCGCTCCGTAGAGCAGCGTGACATCCGCTTTGTGCGTCTGTGGTTTGTCGACATTCTCGGCCGCCTCAAGAACTTTGCCATTAGCCCCGAGGACCTCGAGGTCGCTTTTGAGGAGGGTATTGGCTTTGACGGCTCCGCCATCGAGGGCTTTGCCACGCCTGAGGAAGCCGATATGCTGGCGTTCCCCGATGCCTCGACCTTCCAGATTTTGCCGTGGCGCCCGAGCCATAATGGCGTCGCCCGCGTGTTCTGCGACGTGTGCACTCCCGATCGCAAGCCGTTTGCCGGCGACCCGCGCGATGCCCTGCGCCGAATGTTCCGCAAGGCCGAGAAAGCTGGCTATCTGCTCAACGTGGGCGCCGAGCTGGAGTATTACTACTTCCCCGACGAACACACCCCCGAGCCGCTCGACAACGTGGGCTACTTCGATCTTTCGGTGAGCGATGCCGCCCGCGACCTGCGCCGCAACACAGTCCTCACGCTCGAGAAGATGTCCGTGCCCGTGGAGTACACCTTCCATGCCGCCGGCCGCTCGCAGCACGGCATGAGCCTGCGTCACGCCGAGGCCCTGAGCATGTCCGACGCCATCACCACGGCCAAACTCATCATTAAACAGCAGGCCTACGAGAGCGGTTGCCACGCCTCCTTTATGCCCAAGCCGTTGGCGGGCGAGGACGGCAGCGCCATGTTTTTGCATCAGTCGCTGTTCGACCACGACGGCAACAACGTCTTTTGGGGCGAGGACGACGAGAAGTACCACCTCTCCGATATCGCCAAGCACTACATGGCCGGCATCTTGGCGCACGCACGCGAGATCAGCGCCATCACCAACCCCACGGTCAACTCGTACAAGCGCATCACCACGGGTGGCGACTCCGTGCCGCAGTACGCCACGTGGGGCCTGCGCAACCGCGCGAGCATGATCCGCATCCCGGTCTACAAGCCCGGCAAGCAGCTGTCCACGCGTATCGAGCTTCGCAGCCCCGACCCCATGGCCAACCCGTACCTGGTCAACGCCGTTACGCTGGCAGCCGGTCTCGACGGTATCGAGCGCAAGCTGGAGCTCCCGCCCGAGGCCACGGCCGAGACGCTCAAACTCACCGACCGTCAGATGCTCGAGGCCGGCTACACGCCGCTGCCGCGTTCGCTCAAAGAGGCGCTCGACGTCTTTGAGGACTCGCAGTTTATGAAGGATGCCCTCGGCGAGCACATCCATAGCTTCTTCCTCAAAAAGAAGCGCAACGAGTGGCATAAGTTTGAGTCCACGATCACCGAGTGGGAGATCAAGCATTATCTGGCGAACTCCTAATCGCGCTGGCTTGTTCCAGTACGATCGAGCTCATTTCCTTGGAGGCCGATATGTCCGAAAAGAGTGCCCTGTTCATGGCGCGCACGACGCGCTTCCACGAGTTTGCCCGCAGCTTGACGACTACCCTGGGTGTCGAGGTGAGCCTGGCTACCCCCGATTCGCCGACTGCGGCGCACGACTTTGACCTGCTGATCCTCGATTCCGACGGCATCCGCAGCGACCGCATCGATCAGATTGCCAAGTGGCTTGACGATCGCGGCGGCGTCCCCATGTTGGTGATCGTCGACGACGAGGCGCTCGGCACCCTGCGCCTGCCGAATCACGCGCATGCCGACTTTGTATGCCCCACGGCGACGCCCAACGAGCTCAAGGCCCGCGCACAGCGCCTGATGGGCGAGGAGGAGACCGTCGCCGCCGACGATGTGCTCAACATCGATAACCTCGAGATTAACCTGGCTACCTACCAGGTGACACTCGATAACGAGCCCATCGACCTGACGCTGATGGAGTACTCGCTGCTGAGCTTTTTGGCGACGCACCCCAACCGCGCCTACAGCCGCGAGGTGCTGCTGCACCGCGTGTGGGGCTTTGAGTACTGCGGCGGCACACGCACCGTCGACGTGCACATTCGACGCATCCGCTCCAAGGTGGGCCCGCAGATCGCGGCACACATCACCACCGTTCGCGGTGTGGGCTATCTGTTTAAGGACTAGCTTTTCACCACAAAGGGGACAGGCGCCTTTGTGGTGGTTTTGACGCATGCGTGGATCCCTTTCGAGTTTGCAGCAGAACTTAAGCCTTCCTAAAAGAATGCGTTCTCATACACGTTCGCCCGCATATTGGGGTACAACTCAACGTGAACATTGATGGCCCGCCACATGTTTGGCGGGCCTTTGGTTATTAGACGAAAGGATCGCAGCCATGAGCGAGAAGGATTCCCAGCGTCCTCAGGATGCGGGCAACGCTGGCGAGACCCAGCAGCAGCCGCGTGTGCAGGTGGAGTCGACGCCTGCCGGCAGCAACATTCCCTACGTGCAGGCTTACGACACACAGACCGGCCAGCCGCTGGGCGGTCAGCAGGTTGTAAACAAGCACACGGTGGTCAAGACCAAGACCAAAAAGCTGCCGATCTTTATTACGGCACTCGCCGGCTGTGCCTGCGGCGCCCTGTTGGTCATCGCACTCATTATGAGTGGCACACTCGATATCGGCGGCGGAAAGAATGCCGTGACGGCGGGTGCTTCGGGTTCGTCGACGCAAAAGATCACGATCGACTCCGAGGACACCACGCTGGCTGAGGCCGTTTCTGCCAAGGCATTGCCCTCCGTCGTTTCCATCACCGCCACTTCGAGCGGTAGCCAGAATGGCTCGCTTTCGCAGTCTGCTGACGAGTCGGATAGTTCGGGCAGCGTCGGTTCGGGCGTTGTGCTCGATACCGAGGGCCACATCCTCACCAACAACCATGTGGTCGATGGCTATGACCAGTACGTGGTGACCATGGACGACGGAACCACGTACGAGGCCGAGTTCGTGGGCAACGATGCTTCGAGCGACCTGGCCGTCATCAAGCTCAAGGATGCTGACGCCTCCAAGCTCACGCCGATTGAGATCGGTGACTCCTCCAAGCTCAACGTGGGCGAGTGGGTCATGGCGATCGGCTCGCCGTTCGGCAACGAGCAGTCTGTCTCCACGGGTATCGTGTCGGCGCTGTATCGCTCCACGGCCATGAGCTCTACCAGCGGCAACACCATCTACGCCAACATGATCCAGACCGATGCCGCCATCAACCCGGGCAACTCCGGCGGCGCACTCGTCAACGACAATGGCGAGCTGGTGGGTATCAACTCGCTCATCGAGAGCTACTCGGGCTCCAGCTCGGGCGTGGGTTTTGCCATTCCGGTTAACTACGCCAAGAACATTGCCGACCAGATCATCGACGGCAAGACGCCGGTGCATCCATACATGGGCGCTACGCTTTCGAGCGTCAATGCGCTCAACGCCCGCACCAACAAGCTGAGCACCGATAGCGGCGCGTATGTGGCAAGCGTCGTCGAGGACGGTCCTGCCGCCAAGGCTGGCGTCCAAGAGGGCGATGTCATTACCAAGCTGGGCGACGATGAGATTACGAGTGCCGATGGCCTGATCATTGCGCTGCGCAGCCACGAGGTGGGCGAGAAGGTCGAGATCACGCTCATGCGCGGCAAGGACGAGAAGAAGGTCACGGTTGAGTTGGGCTCTGACGAGGAGCTGCAGAGCCAGCAGCAGGACGACAGCGCGACCGACACCGGCAACGGCGGCATCACCGACGAGCAGTTGCGCCAGTACCTGGAGGAGCTGTTGGGCCAGCAGGGCCAGGGTCAAGGCTACGGCCAGGGTTACTAGCGAGCCGTTTCGCACATATCGAGGCCAGAGGGGCTGTCCCATCAACGTGGGACAGCCCCTCTTTTCTTATTGATCCGTTGGGGACGGAGGAAAACGGATCATTTAGAGTTGATAAGAGCATGGTTGGATCGCGCGATCCACCCCGGTCTAGCGGCTGCCGATTCGGTGCGGTTTGAGACCGCTATTCGGCCCCGTTGCGACCGGTGGTACTCTTGTATCCGTTTGAAATCGAGCGAAGGAGTGCCGCTATGGAGCAATCGAGCCTGTTTGGTGACGGCGTGGACATCGATACCGAAACGCCCACGACCGCGGAAGCCGCCGCACCGGCCGATGCCCGCGCCCAGGCGGCGGCGCGTGCGGCCGAGCTGCGCCACGAGCTCGATTACCACGCCTATCGCTACTACATGCTCGACGCGCCCGAGATCACGGACGCCGCCTTTGACAAAATGCTCGTTGAGCTGCAGGAAATCGAGGCGACCTACCCCGACCTGGTGACGTCCGACAGCTATACCCAGCGCGTGGGCGGCTACGTGAGCGAGCAGTTTACGCCGGTCACGCACATGGCGCGCATGTATTCCATGGACGATGCCATGGATCTGGACGAACTCGACGCATGGCTCCAGCGCACTGAGGATGCCCTCGGTGCCGGCAGCGTCACCTATACCTGCGAGCTTAAGATCGACGGCCTGGGCGTGGCGCTTACCTACCAAAACGGCGCCTTCGTACGTGCAGCCACACGTGGCGATGGCACCACGGGCGAGGACGTGTCGCTCAACGTCCGTACCATCAAAGATGTGCCCATGCACCTGTCCGAGCCGGCGCTCGCCCACATGGGTGCCGACCGCGAACGTACCATCGAGGTACGCGGCGAGGTCTACATGCCCAAGGGCAGCTTTGTACGCCTGAATGAAGAGGCCGATGCCGAGGGCCGCGACCCCTTTGCCAACCCGCGCAACGCCGCCGCCGGCAGCCTGCGCCAAAAGGATCCCAAGGTCACGGCGCGCCGCGACCTGGCCACCTTTATCTACGCCATTGCCGATACCGACCCGCTGCACGTCCACAGCCAGCGCGAGTTCCTCGACTGGCTGCGTAGCGCCGGCTTTAGCGTCAACCCCAACGTGGCCCGTTGCGCCACGCCGGCCGAAGTTCACGAGTTCTGCGCTCAGGCGCTCGAGCATCGCGGCGACCTGAACTACGACATCGACGGCGTGGTCGTAAAGGTCGACAGCTTTCAGCAGCAGCTTGACCTGGGCTTTACTGCCCGCGCACCGCGCTGGGCCATCGCCTTTAAGTTCCCGCCCGAGGAAAAGCAGACCGTCCTGCGCGAGATTCGCATTCAGGTGGGCCGCACCGGTGTGCTCACGCCGGTCGCCGAGTTCGACCCGGTGACGGTCGCCGGCTCCACCATCGCGCGCGCCACGCTGCACAACATCGACGAGATCCGCCGCAAAAACGTGCGCGAGGGCGACACCATCATCGTGCACAAGGCGGGTGACGTGATCCCCGAGGTCGTGGGCCCGGTGCTCGATAAGCGCCCGGCCGATTCGGTTGACTGGCACATGCCCGAGGCCTGCCCCGTGTGCGGCAGCCCCGTGGTTCACGAGGATGGCGAGGTTGCCTACCGCTGCGTCTCCATCGATTGCCCCGCACAGCTCAAGGAGCGCCTGCTCCACTGGGTGAGCCGCGGCTGCATGGACGTCGACGGCCTGGGCGATGAGATCGTCGACAAGATGATCGCCGCCGGCCTGATCCATGATGTCGCGGACTTCTACCAGCTTACGGTGGACGATATCGCCGGCCTGGACACGGGCCGCACCTATGCCAGCTCCAACAGCAAAAAGGGCGTCAAGAAGG